>NZ_JBHVZR010000001.1:633294-942111 GCF_042879835.1 Pseudarthrobacter sp. NPDC058329 | reverse complement strand
ACTTCCGGGTCTCCGCTGAAACATCGCTTAAATGCGGCACGGTCGTTGCAACTCCCAAAATCTATGGGTGTTGCAACGACCGCTAGAACTCAAGCTCGAGGGGAGGCCCGCCGTCGCCCGTTAACCCCCAGCTCCCGAAGTTGTTGGGCAGATGCCGGGACTTTCCGGGCCGCTGAGGTCCGGTTACCTGCCCAAGAAAATCAGCGGCGGGCTAAACCACGGCCCGGCGCCGGCGCTGCAGAACCAAGCCCACAACGCACAGCGCCACGCCTGCAGCGCCCACCGATACAAAGCCCCCGGACGGCCCCACCTGGTCAATGAACACGCCCGCCAACGGGGCGCCGAGCGCCACGCCGGCGGTAAGTGCAGAGCCGTACCAGCCCATCGCCTCGCCGCGTCTGGCCTCCTCCACCAGGTCCGCCACCTTTTCCGAGGCTGAGGAGAGAACCGGGGCGCAGAGGAGTCCCGGCAGGATGGCAACCAGGGCAAGCGACCAGGTGTCGTGGGCGAATCCCATGGGAATCGTCAGGGCCGCCATGGCGAGGAGCAGGACAATAGGCGAGACCGGCCGGTGCATGGCACCGTAGATGAGCCCGCCCACCACGGAGGCCGCGCACCAGAACAGGAAGACAATACCGATTTCCGCCTGGTGGCCGCCTGTTTCCAGTGCTGCAACAATGCCCACATCTGTGCCGCTGAGCACCATTCCCGTGCCGGCGGCAACAGCGAAGAGCGCGGCGACCGTGGCAGTGAACCACGTGAAGCTGCCGGCCACCTTGTCCTTCAAACCGGCGCTGCGGGCATGGTGGGCGGCTGCCGGGGCCAGGTCCGCGGCCGCTTCCTGCAGGTGGGCCGGGGCTGTGGAGACCACGGCGGACTCTGCTGCGCGCTGCTGGTCCGCCTCGCCGTCATCCGCAGACAAGGTGCTGCGCGTGGGCGGGTTGAACCACATCAGGAACAAGCCGGCCAAGGATGTGCAGACGCCAACGATGGTCAGGCCAGCCACGCTGAATCCGCTGGTGGCCACGATGGCGCCCGCGGCAGGACCGATCATAAAGACCACTTCGGTAGTGATCGCGTCCAGGGCGAACGCGGTGCGGCGCTGATCACCGTCAGCCAGCACGCCGAGGGACTGCCGCACCACGCTGAAGATGGGCAGCGTCAGCAGTCCGCCCACAAATACCAGCGGAAGCAGCCACTCGTACGAGACGTGCGGGACGATCGACCAAATGACAGTTTCGGACAGCACCGAAGGGATCAATGCCTTGCGCAGTCCCACGGTGTCCACCCGCCGGCCCCGCCACGGAGCACCCACAGCTATACCGATGGTCATCACGGCAGCGGCTGCACCGGCCGCGGCGTACCCCTGGCCAAGGGTAAGGACGATATGCAGGGTCAGCAGCACTCCGGCCGCCGAGTGCGGGATTCGGGCGATCATGCCGACCAGAAGCAGCCGCCTGATGGGCTGGACGGCCAGCAACTCCCGGTAGAGAGCGAAATTCACTAAAGGATCCTTCGGTCTGCCGCAGCCGGCCGGGGATCCCCCTCCTGGCAGCAGCTAGTGGACAGCGCGCCGCAGTTTGATTTCGATGGAGTCGACCCGCTCACCAAACAATACATTCCGGGACCACCCTGCCTGCAGTCCGGCCAGCAGCTGCTGCACGCCTTCGGCGTCCAGGCCGTCCGCGAGGTACAGCACCACCTGCAGTTCGGGTCCGGCGCCACCACCGGCAAGGACGGATCCGTCAGCGGCCCGGGCAGCTACTCCCCTGCCCGGCAGGAGTTCCAGGCTCCTGACCGCCGCGAAGCCGGCTGCAACCTGGCGCATCTCGTGGGCCAGTGCGTCGTCCGCGTAGGACGGGATCCAGTGCTGCTGCTGGGCCAGCGCCCACATGGCCGGCCTCCGCACCACAAAAGTCACCGCCGAGCCCGGGTCCAGGACGAGGAGTTCAGCGCCTTCAGACACCGCGGAAAGGGCTGCGCGGGCGGCGTAAACAGCCACCGGCCGCGCCTCGGGATGCCAGGCGGCCAGGGCGGCCGCAGAGGTGAAGGCGGGCATCGCCGTCCTGCCATCGGCTGCCTTCAGTGTCACGAGGGCCATGTCGGCCTGTTTATCCGCCTGCAGCCCGTCCTGCCCCTCCGCTTCCTCGGCAAGCTGGGCGACAATCGGGATAAAAACGCGGGCGGTGGCCAGTGAGGAGATGACACCCGTCTCATCCCCGTGCCCCGATTTCAAGGCTGCGACGGCGGTGAGGTAGTTGGCGTCGGCCGTTCCGTCGTCGTCCTCGAAGTTATGGATCCGGGCGTCCTCACCGGCGAGGCTCCGCCCGGCCCATGGCTGTCCGGCAGAATCAAAGGCGCCGCCGGCCCCCGCCAGTGCGGCGGCGATGTGGCCCGGCAGGTGACGCTGCGGAGGCGTGGTGCCGGGTTCGTTGCTGGCCAAGGCGTGCTCGCTCCGGAGAGTGCGCGCTGCCTAGCGGCGGCCGGCGACGTCGAGGGCTTCGGGCAGGGTGAAGGCACCGGCGTACAACGCCTTACCCACGATGGCGCCTTCAACACCGAGGGGCACCAGCGAACGGAGCACCTTGAGGTCGTCCAGGCTGGATATGCCGCCCGACGCCACCACAGGCTTGCCGGTCTTTTCCACCATCTGGCGGAGCAGCTCCACGTTGGGTCCCTGCAGCGTACCGTCCTTGGTCACATCAGTGACTACGTACCGCGCGCAGCCTGCCTCTTCGAGCCGGGACAGCACGTCCCAGAGGTCCCCGCCTTCCTTAGTCCAGCCGCGGCCGGCGAGGGTGGTTCCGCGGACATCGAGGCCAACGGCGATCTTGTCGCCGAAGCGTTCGATGGCCCGGCGGGTCCAGTCGGGGTTCTCGAGCGCTGCCGTCCCCAGGTTCACACGCGCCACGCCCAGGTCCAGGGCTGCTTCGAGCGTCTCATCGTCCCGGAGGCCGCCGGAGAGTTCAACGTTGATGTCGAGCCGGCCCACCACTTCACGGAGCAGGTCAGCGTTGGAGCCGCGGCCGAAGGCGGCGTCAAGGTCAACCAGGTGGACCCACTCCGCACCCTGCTGCTGCCAGTTCAGGGCGGCCTCCAGCGGGGTTCCGTAGCTGGTTTCGCTGCCTGCTTCGCCCTGGACCAGCCGGACGGCCTGGCCGTTGACGACGTCGACGGCGGGCAGCAGTTCAAGAACCGGCAGGTCGGTAGCGGAGTTCATGATGATCCTCGTGTGTTGGGGGGCAGAAATGTACGGCGGACGGCGGGCTGGCCGTCAGCTAGTTGGCGGGCAGCGTGAGCAGATAGGCGGCGAGCAGCGCCATGCCCGCCAGGACGTAGAACGAGACCTGCGTCCAGAGCGGCTTATGCTGCTGGCGGAAGGACAGGGCGCCGCCTATCAGCAGGCCCGCGAGCCCCATCAGGATGACGGACCACATTCAGGCGTCGCCGCAGGGGAAGGCTTCGCCGGTTTGGCCCGGTTCGCCTGCCACGGAAGGTTTACGGAGGGCGTCCACCCAGTTGTGCAGCAGCCGGGCGCCGGCGTCGCCGGACTTTTCCGGGTGGAACTGGGTGGCGCACAGCGGCCCGTTCTCAACCGCGGCGATGAACGGAGCGCCGTGCTCGGACCAGGTGACCAGGGGTGCGGCCATCCGCGGCTGGACGACGTCGAAGTTCCAGTCCTGCACGCCGTAGGAGTGCACAAAGTAGAACCGCTCATTTTCGACGCCGGCGAACAGCTTTGACCCAGCGGGTACCTTGACGGTGTTCCAGCCCATGTGCGGGACAACGTCCGCCGGAAGGAGTTCCACCTTGCCCGGCCATTCCCCAATGCCTTCAGCCTCGGTACCGTGTTCCACGCCGGCTTCGAAGAGCACCTGAAGGCCAACGCAGATACCCAGGACAGGGCGGCCGCCGGCAACGCGGCGGCCGATGAGGCGGATGCCGTCCACGGCCTTGAGCTCACGCATCACGGTTTCGAAAGCGCCAACGCCCGGAACCACCAGGCCGTCGGCGTTCAGGACGTCCTCGGGCTTGGCGCTCAGGATTACTTCTGCACCTGCCCGCTCAAGGGCGCGGACCGCGGAGCGGACGTTTCCTGAGCCGTAGTCCAGCACGGTTACCGTGGGTTTCCCCTCCGGCGACGGGAGCTTCCGGGAAGCCGACGGATCGATGATTGCGCCGTCCCGCAGCACCTGGCCGCTCACAGTGCGCCCTTCGTGGAGGGGATACCCTCAACCCGCGGATCGGATTCGACGGCGGCGCGAAGTGCCCGCGCGAACGCCTTGAACTGGGCCTCGACGATGTGGTGCGGATCCCGCCCGGCGATGACGTTCATGTGGAGGCAGATCCCGGCGTGCAGGGTGATTGCTTCAAAGACATGGCGGGTGAGCGAGCCGGTGAAGTGACCGCCGATCAGGTGGTACTCCTGGCCTGCCGGCTCTCCCCCGTGAACCAGGTAAGGGCGGCCCGACACGTCAACCACCGCGTGGGCCAGTGCCTCGTCCAAAGGAACGGTGGCCTCGCCGAAGCGGCGGATTCCTGCCTTGTTTCCGAGTGCCGTGCGCAGCACTTCTCCGAACGTGATGGCCACGTCTTCCACGGTGTGGTGGACATCGATGTGGATGTCTCCGGTGGCCTTCACGGTCAGGTCAATTAGCGAGTGCTTGCAGAGCGCTGTCAGCATGTGGTCGTAAAAGGGCACCGAGGTATCGATGTCCGAGATGCCGGTGCCGTCCAGGTTGATCTCCACGAGCACGGAGGATTCACTCGTGGCACGCTCCATGCGCGCGGTCCGGGCCGCGGCCGCATTGGATCCGGTGGAACTCATGGTCAAGTGTCCTTTGGGAAGAAGGAGTGGTTCAGGGCGTCCAGCGCCGCTGCTTCAAGTCTAGGCCGGAAGCCTGGGCTGGCCGGCAAGGATGCTTTCCAGGGAGGTCAGGAACGCTGTGGTTTCCGTCTCAGTGCCTGCGGTGACGCGAAGATGGCCGGGGATCCCGACGTCACGGATCAGGACTCCGGCGTCGAGCAGTTCCTGCCAGACCTGGTGGGGATTCTCCAGTCCGCCGAAGAAAACGTAGTTGGAGTCGGACGCGGCGGGCTTGAGGCCCATCCGGATCAGTTCAGCCACGATCCGGTCGCGCTGCTTCTTGATGTCTTCAACATCGGCCATCAGCGCTTCACGGTGCTGCAGGGCAGCGAGGGCTGCTGCCTGGGTAATCGAGGAAAGGTGGTACGGCAGGCGCACCAGGCGCAGCGCATCCGTAACCTCCGGAGCCGCTGCCATGTAGCCCAGGCGCGCTCCGGCCAGGGCGAAGGCCTTGCTCATGGTCCGTGACACGATCAACCGTTCCCGGCCGGGCAGGAGGGTCAGGGCGCTCGGCGTTCCATCGTGGGCGAACTCGTGGTAGGCCTCATCAACGATAACGATCGTCTGGCTCGCTTCGCCGGCCTCGTACACGGCTTCCACAACGTCGAGCCCCAGCCCGGTTCCGGTGGGGTTGTTCGGCGAGCAGAGGAAAACGATGCTGGGCTGCAGCTCCTTCACCTGAAGGGCCGCGGACTCTGCGCTGAGGCCGTAGCCGTCAGCCCGTTCACCCACGATGTATTCGGTGTCCGTTCCGCTGGCCAGCAGCGGGTACATGGAGTACGTGGGCGGGAAGCCGAGGGCGGTGCGGCCGGGGCCGCCAAAAGCCTGGAGTATCTGCTGGAGCACTTCGTTGGAGCCGTTGGCCGCCCACACGTTTGACTCATCGAGTCCGTGGCCCAGGTATTCCGCCAGGGCCTTCCGCAGCTCCGTAAACTCCCTGTCCGGGTACCGGTTTAGGCCGGTGGCGGCTTCTGTCACTGCGGCGCTGATGGCAGCCTGCACGTCCGCCGGCACACCGTGGGTGTTCTCGTTGACATTGAGGAGGATGGGAACATCCAGCTGGGGCGCGCCGTATGGGGTAAGCCCACGGAGGTTGCTGCGGAGGGGTAGCCGGTTGAGGCGCTCTAGCTGGTCATTCACCTGAACAGTTTAGTGCTCGTGCCGGGCACGGGAAAATGTGACGCCGCCACGGGACTCGGGCTACTACCGGGTGGGCACGTACAACTGCTGCCCCGGAAGAACCGAGCCGGCGGTGAGGTTGTTGAGCTGGACAATGTCGGCCACGACATCCCGCGCGTCCCGCTCCGGGGCGATGCTTCCGGCAATGGCCCACAGGGACTCGCCCGGCTGCACAGTAACGGTGACGGTCGGTGTAACGGAAAGGTCCGACACCGAATCGGAGGCCTTAGCCGGGGAGTTGAAGAAGCCTGCCAGGGAGAGGAGCAGGGCCGCCAGCAGCACGAGGGGAATACCAATCAGGACAACCTTCCCG
This sequence comes from Pseudarthrobacter sp. NPDC058329, assembly GCF_042879835.1. Lineage (NCBI taxonomy): Bacteria > Bacillati > Actinomycetota > Actinomycetes > Micrococcales > Micrococcaceae > Pseudarthrobacter > Pseudarthrobacter sp. NPDC058329. The sequence goes on along the minus strand of NZ_JBHVZR010000001.1, from coordinate 935,752 downwards.
CGCCGCGTCAGGCGCAGGGGCGGGAGAGAGGCCTGACGGTCCGCCAGCCGGTGGTCCGGCCCGGACATGAGGTGACGCACCGGGATTGAATCCTGTGAAGCAGATGTAGCTGACATGACTTAGCCCTCCTGGACCATACTGTGCTGCCCGATGTTCTCCTCCGGATCCGCCGGCCCCGGCGACCCTGGTGCGGGTCTTCGAATGCCTGCGTTCGGAGTAGAACAAATGTTCGAACTTTGCTCCTACTGTTTTAGCACCTATCAACGAACAATGTCGAGACTCGCTAGAACAAATGTTTGAAAAAGCAATGTGGCTGGCCTAGCTTTGAAGAAAAGAACAACCACTCGGAAGTTGATCAGCAGGGTCTGACAATTACGGCGTGAACTTCAGGTCCGGGCCACCAGGGCCCGGGGCAACCGAAAGGCATTGGCGAATATGGCAGCAGCAGCCGCCGGGGGCAGGGCAACCTCCCAACCGAAGAAGACCGCCAAGGGCCTCACGCCGCGGCAGAAGAAGATCCTCGAGACCATCCAGCGCTCCGTCAATGACAACGGGTATCCGCCGTCAATGCGGGAAATTGGGGACACCGTGGGCCTCGCGAGCCTGTCCAGCGTCACCCACCAGCTTTCGCAGCTGGAAAAGCTTGGCTACCTTCGGCGCGACCCCAAGCGGCCGCGTGCCATGGAGGTGCTGATGCCGCTCACCCTGGATGGCGGTTCGCAGAAGCAGGCAGCCGAGCCGGCTCCGCACCTGCCCGGCGGCAGCGGCACCGTTACAGCGCTTCCCACCGCCATGGACACTGCCATGGTGCCCCTCGTGGGCCGGATCGCCGCCGGTGGACCCATCTTGGCTGATCAGGTGGTGGAGGACGTCCTGCCGCTCCCCCGCCAACTGGTGGGCCAGGGGGAACTGTTTATGCTCAAGGTGGCCGGTGATTCCATGGTGGACGCCGCTATCTGCGACGGCGACTGGGTAGTGGTCCGCCGTCAGGCAGACGCCGCCAACGGGGATATCGTCGCGGCGTTGCTGGATGACGAGGCCACTGTGAAAACCTTCCGGCAGCGGGACGGCCACACCTGGCTGCTCCCCCAGAACACGCAGTACGAGCCCATCCTTGGCGACCACGCCACCATCATGGGCAAGGTTGTGTCGGTGCTCCGCTCGCTTTGACCAGCGCCCGGGGAGCGCGCCCAGCGCGGCAGCCCCGGTGCGTTGCCACGCCCGGGGCTGCCGCGCCGGGCGGTCAGACCTTCTCCCCGGCCAGCCTCTCCAGCGCCGCGATGGCCGTCTTCCTGTCCGTTGTGGACCAGAACGGGGGCAGGGCGCCGCGGAGGAATCCGGCGTAGCGTTCTGTGGCCAGCCGGGAATCCAGCACCGCCACCACACCCTTGTCCCCGGTGGACCGGATCAGCCGCCCCGCACCCTGTGCGAGCCGGATTGCGGCGTGTGTGGCGGAGACTGACATAAAGCCGTTGCCGCCCGCCTGCGCCACCGCCCGGGACCGGGCGGTCATCAGGGGATCGTCGGGCCGGGGGAACGGAATCCGGTCGATGACCACTAGGCGGCAGGACCCGCCCGGAACGTCCACGCCCTGCCACAGCGACATGGTGCCGAACAGGCAGGTATCGGGTTCGTCGGCAAACTGCTTCACTAGGGCCGTCATGGTGGAGTCGCCCTGGCACAGGACGGTCATCCCAAGCTTTGGCCGCAGCGCATCGGCCGCTTCCTCGGCCGCACGCCGGGACGAAAACAGGCAGAGCGCGCCGCCGTTGGAAGCCTTGATCAGGGCCTCCAGTTCGGCCAACGATTCAGGGGACGCTCCACGGCCGGGCTTAGGCAGGTGCCCGGCCACGTACAGGATCCCCTGCTTGGGGTAGTCAAAGGGCGACCCAACATCGACACCGGTCCAGCTGGGGGCGCCCTCGCCCACGAGCCCCAATCCACCTGCTGCCGGCTCGAACGCTGAACCAATCGCCAGGGTGGCGGAGGTCAGCACCACGGTGTGCCCGGCGAACAGGCCTTCACGCAGCCGCCCGGCCACGGACAGCGGGGCGATGTTGATCAGCACGGGCGCTGTCTCGTCGGGCTGGGAGTATCCCTGTTGTGGGTCAAAGGAACTGGCACGGGAAAACCACACCACTTCCCGGTTCTCGCGGGCGGCGAGCAGCCGTTCGCACAGTTCCAGGATGAGCATCAGGCGGGAGCGCGCGAGTTGCCGGCCGCCGTCGGCAGTGGTGCTGCTGTCCCCCTTGGAGTCGGAAAGGGCAGCACGGCAGGCCTCCCGCAGCTGGTCCACGCAGTCCAGCTGCTCGTCGTTCAGGCCATTGGGGAGCAACCCGTTCGGAACTCCCGCGAGGGCAACCTCCAGATTGGCGGCGGCGGCGTTCAGCGCATCCACCGTAATGGCGGTGTGCTTGCGGGCGCCGGCGGCCGCGGCATGGACCATGGCCACCGAGAGCTGTCCGGAGACGGCGCCGGTGACCCGGTCCTGGAGTTCGTGGGCCTCGTCTACCACCACCACGTCATATTCGGGCAGCACTGCCAGGCCTTCAAAGGCGCTGACGGCGAGCATGGCGTGGTTGGTGACCACCACATCGGCTTCGGCGGCGTCCTGCCGTGCGAGCTCGCTGAAGCACTCGGCTGCCATGGGGCACTTTTGGGCGCCCAGGCACTCCATCGAGGTGACGGAGACCTGCCGCCATGCCCGGTCAGTGACGCCGGGCAGGAGTTCATCACGGTCGCCGGTGGTAGTTTTTTCAGCCCATTCCCGCAGACGCACAACTTCCTTGCCCAGCTGGGAGCTGGGACCACCAACAGCCGCAGCGAAGTGCGGGACGCTGGTGTCCTCGCCGAGGGAAAACAGCTGGCCCTCGGCAGGTTCTTCGGAGGGAAACCCGCCTTCGAGTTTGTGCACGCAGACGTAGTTGGACCGGCCTTTGACCAGGGCAACTTTTACTGGCCGGTCCAGTGCCGGGGTGATGGTTTTCAGGAGACGTGGTATGTCCCTGCCCACAATCTGCGTCTGGAGGGCAAGCGTTGCGGTGGACACCAGGGCGGGCTTGTCGCTCTCGAGGGCGTGGGCTATCAGGGGTATCAGGTATGCCAGCGACTTGCCTGTGCCCGTGCCGGCCTGGACCAGCAGATGATCGCCGGTTTCGATCGCCCGGGCCACCTGCCTTGCCATCTCGTGTTGTCCGCTGCGGCTTTGCCCGCCCATGCCGGCCACGGCGCGGTCGAGCAGCTCGATCACGAACTGCTCGCCCGCCGTGCCTGTGGCTTCGTCAGCCACGAGGTCAGTCATTGCTGACGAATGGTTCCAGTTCAGCCGCGAGGCCTTCCCGGACTTTAACAACTGCCCGGGTACCGGCTTCATCGTGGTCAACGCTGATGATCTCGGCGTCGGACTCGTGCAGCTTGCTGATCAGGTCCCCACGCTCGTAGGGAATAAGCAGCTCGAGCTTGACCGACGGACGCGGGATAGACTCGCTGATCGCCTTCAGCAGCTCCGGGATGCCCTCCCCCGTGCGGGCCGAAACTACAACGTGGCGCGGTTCGCGCTGCTTCAACCGCTCCACCACAAAGGGATCTGCAGCGTCCGCCTTGTTGAGGACGATGATCTCCGGAACCTTGCGGGCGTCCACCTCGCTGAAGACCTTCCGTACTGCAGCTATCTGGCCCTCGGGGTCCGGGTGCGAGACGTCCACCACGTGCAGGATCAGGTCCGAGTCCGCAACCTCCTCGAGGGTGGACCGGAACGCCTCCACGAGCTGCGTAGGCAGGGAGCGGACGAAGCCCACGGTATCGGCCAGCGTGTAACCAAGTCCGTCGGCGGTTTCGGCCTTGCGGACAGTGGGATCCAGTGTGGCGAACAGGGCGTTCTCCACGAGCACCCCGGCGTCCGTCAGTCGGTTCAGCAGTGAGGACTTGCCGGCGTTGGTGTACCCGGCGATTGCCACGGAGGGCACTTCATTACGACGACGGTTGGCGCGTTTGGTCTCCCGGGCCGGCTTCATCGCGGCGATCTCCCGCCGGAGCTTCGCCATGCGGGTGCGGATCCGCCGGCGGTCCAGTTCGATCTTCGTCTCACCGGGACCACGCGAACCCATGCCGGCGGCGGCGCCGCCCACCTGGCCACCGGCCTGGCGGGACATCGACTCGCCCCAGCCGCGAAGGCGCGGCAGGAGGTACTCGAGCTGCGCCAGCTCCACCTGGGCCTTGCCTTCACGGCTCTTCGCATGCTGGGCGAAGATATCCAGGATCAGGCCTGTCCGGTCAATGACCTTGACCTTGACGATGTCCTCAAGGCCACGGCGCTGGGACGGAGCCAACTCGGCGTCCACCACAACCGTGTCCGCGCCAGTGGACAACACGATGTCCTTCAGTTCCTGCGCTTTACCTGATCCCAGGAAGGTGCCCGGGTCCGGCTTGTCACGGCGCTGCACGAGCCCGTCCAGGACTTCCGAACCTGCTGTTTCGGCAAGAGCCGCAAGCTCCCGCAGCGAGTTTTCCGCGTCCGCGAGGGTACCCTCCGACCAGATGCCGGCGAGGACTACGCGTTCCAGGCGAAGCTGGCGGTACTCGACCTCGGTGACGTCTTCCAGTTCCGTGGAAAGGCCTGCCGTGCGGCGCAGGGCGCGGCGTTCCTCAAGGTCCTGCTGGTCGCCGTCGTACGTTGTGTGTTCTTCATCCAGACGGGATATGGCCTGGGCCTTGCCGAATAGGGCTTTTCCGTCACCGCGGCTGCCATCGCCTGGCGTGCTGACGGTTTTGGCCGGGACGTCCTTGGAGAGAATCCGGTCGATCACAGCCTGGATTTCCTCAGGGCTCATGTCCTGGGCGGCTGGATCGGATCCGGTGTTGGGCTGGCTGGTCATGGTCTCCTTTGAAGGTTCGGCAGTTCCAGAATAGTGCCGATTGCTGGTGCTTGGGGAAGTATTCGCGCTGGGCTGACGGCCTGCGGTCATGCGGTTCTCCTGTTTGTTTCGCCGGGCCGCGAAAGCGGACGGCGGTGGCGGCCACCTCACGGGGAAGCGGCGGAGTTGGAAGGAGCCGGAGAATCGGCGAAAGAGCCAGCGGGAGGCCGACCTTCGAGTATTGTCCGGCGGCCGAAAATCACGCTGCGCGTGGTCCGGTGCACTGTGCGGAAGGATTAATACCTGCGTCGCTGCGGGACGTGGCTGCGGACGGGCAAGACCCGTGCAGGCTACTCAAAGATCAGGAACATGGGCTAAACCCTAGCAGAGGAGCAAAGAGCGGAGTTTCACTTTACGCTGCAAGGGGAACTACTCTGGCCAGTTATGGAGTCCGCACACTATTTCAGCGCATCCCCCGCCGGCCCTTTCACGCGAAAGCCCCTCACGGTGGAACTCGGCGGGGAAACGCGGACGCTGCAGACCTCCTCCGGCATCTTCAGCCCGGACGGGATTGACAAGGGAACTGCCGTGCTGCTGGCAGAGGTTCCCGCGCCGGCGCCTACCGGAAACCTGCTGGACATCGGCTGCGGCTGGGGTCCGATTGCGCTCAGCATGGCCCTGCGCGCGCCGCACTCACGGGTTTACGCCGTCGATGTCAATGAACGCTGCATAACGCTCACGAACGAGAACGCAAGTGCACTGGGACTTTCGAACGTGGTGGCCAGTACGCCGGATGCCGTGGATCCTGAGGTGCGCTTTGACACCATCTGGTCCAACCCGCCTATCAGGATTGGCAAGGACGAACTGCATTCGCTCCTGAAGCTGTGGCTGCCGCGCCTGGCGCCGGGCGGCACGGCGTGGCTGGTGGTGCAGAAGAACCTGGGTTCGGACTCGCTTCAGCGCTGGCTGGCTGCTGAGCTGGATGACTCCTTCAGTGTGAGCCGCGAGTCAACGTCCAAGTCCTTCCGCATCCTGAAGGTCAGGAAAGCGTCCCTGTCGCCACAATGACCGCGGGACCACTGAGCTCCACGTGTTCGTGGCCTCCGGGGCCGGCGAAGAATTTAACGCCCACCACGCCTCCGGGCACGTGGACCTGCCACGTGTCCGGTGCTTCGGCTCCTGCCCAGTGCCTGATCGCCACGGCTGCGGCGCAGGCTCCCGTGCCGCACGACTGGGTTTCCCCAACGCCGCGTTCGTGCACCCGCATGGTGACTGAGCCGACGCCCTCGTGCACGAGCGGTTCGGAGGGAACCACAAACTCCACGTTGGTGCCGTTGGCCGGCATCGGGTCAACCACGGGCGCGGTGAAGAGGCGGGTCCCCTCAAGTTCTGAGAGTTCGGCGAGGGCAACCACAGTGTGGGGGTTGCCCATGCTGACGGACAAGGCGGGACGGGGAACTTCCAGTCCGTCCGCAGTGACCAGCGAATCCATCGCCTTGGCGGTTGCCTCCCCCGGGAAGATGAACTCCCAGGGACCCATGTCGACGGCGTAATCCCCGCCGATCCGTACCACCGTTTTCGCCCCGCCCCGGGTGCCGATGGTGAGGGCGCCGCCGTCGGGCAAGTCCACCAGGCCTTCGGTGAGGAGGAAGTGGACGAAGACGCGGACTCCGTTGCCGCACATCTCGGACAGTGACCCGTCGCCGTTGCGGTAGTCCATAAACCACTCAGCCTCGGGGCTGGCGGCCAGCAGTTCGCGGCCCTCGGGCAGGAGACGGGACGGGACGGCGCGGATGAGGCCGTCTCCACCGATGCCGCGGTGGCGGTCGCACACGGCTGCCACCTGTTCTGCCGCTATGGTGTGCATGCCCTCGGGATCAGCAACCAGGACAAAATCGTTGCCGGTGCCGTGCCCCTTGGAAAAGCGGAGCCCGCCCAGCGTCCGGAAGGCATGCTCTTTTGTCGCGGCAAGGGTTGCGTTCATGGTTTCAAGGGTACCGGCCGGCCGGTACGCGCTCGAAACGGGGAAGTCCAGAGCAGTTACGGGACTTAGCCAGACCCACAAGTCCTCATACCTGCCCAAACACCCCGGCGCTCATCATCCGCAGAGCGCGGCAGCGCGGGCGGTCAGGCCCGGATCCTGCCAGTCCAGCCATGTGATCCGGGGGTCCGCACGGAACCAGGTGAGCTGGCGGCGAGCGAACTGCCGGGTGGCCACGATAGTTTCTCCGGCGGCCTCAGGAACTGTTGCTTCGCCGTCGAGCACCCGCAGGAACTGCGAGTAGCCCAGGGCGCGGGGCGCTGTTTTGCCTTGCCGGAGTCCCTGCGCCTCAAGCCGCTCCACCTCGGCCAGCAGACCGTTGTCCACCATGCGGTGGACCCGGAGGGCAAGCCGCTCGCGCAGTTGATCGCGGTCAACTGCGAGGCCTATCTGCACTGCGGGCTGGAAGTACTCGCGCCGGGGCATAAAGGAACTGAACGGGCGGCCGGTGAGCTGGTGGACCTCAAGGGCACGAACAATGCGCCGGCCGTCCGAGAGCCTGCTGGCAGAAACCGGGTCGACTTCCTCCAGCCGCGCCAGCAGAGCAGCACTGCCCCGTGCCGCAAGCTCATCCTCAAGCTGCTGGCGAAGCCTAGGATCCGTCCCCGGAAATTCGAGGATGTCCAGGGCGGCCCGGACGTACAGACCCGAGCCGCCGGCCAGGACGGCCCGCTTGCCGCGCGCATGGATATCCGCGACGAGCTCACGCACCTGCTGCTGGAACCGGGAAACGCTGGCTTCGTCAATGACGTCCAGGATGTCCAGGAGATGGTGCGGAACTCCCCTGCGTTCGTCAACGGTGATTTTCGCTGTGCCGATATCCATGCCGCGGTAGAACTGCATGGCGTCGGCGTTAATGACTTCGCCGTCCAGCTCAAGGGCGAGGCCTACTGCGAGGTCGGACTTACCGGAACCCGTGGGACCGACGACGGCGATAACCGGCGGAGAGCCCACGGATCAGCGGCTGCGGACGGGCAGCGCAGGCATCCCGAGGGAAACGCCCGCCCGGCCGTTGCCGGCGGCCGATGCAGGCGCTCCGCAGGAATCCGCCTGGGACCTGTCCCAGGCGTCACCGGCACGGGAACGGCGCAGGCTGTAGTCCTCAAGGGCGGGATCGGCGACAAGGTGGAAGGAGGCGGCCTCGGTAATGGTGACGGTTACCAGGTCACCCGGGCGCGGCGCGGGCGCACCTTCGGGTACCGAGAAATGCACCAGCCGCTGGTCCTGTGAGCGGCCGGACAACCGGTGGGTTTCTCCGGCCTTCCGGCCTGACTGGGCGGTGACCATAACTTCCACCCGGCGGCCGAGCTGTTTCCGGTTCTCCTCCGCGGCGATCCGGTCCTGCAGCGCGGTCAGCCGTTCAAAGCGCTCCTGCACCACGGCCTTCGGCAACTGGTCCGGCAGGTCCGCGGCGGGTGTGCCGGGGCGTTTGGAGTACTGGAACGTAAAGGCCGTTGCGAACCTGGACCCCTCCACCACGTCCAGGGTTGCCTGGAAGTCTTCCTCAGTTTCCCCGGGGAAGCCAACGATGATGTCCGTGGAAATGGCGGCATGGGGGATTTTCTCCCGGACCTTGTCCAGGATGCCCAGGAATTTTGTGGACCGGTAGGACCGCCTCATGTCCCGCAGGACCTTGTCCGAGCCCGACTGCAGCGGCATGTGGAGCTGCGGCATCACGTTCGGCGTTTCGGCCATGGCATCGATGACGTCGTCTGTGAAAGCGGCCGGGTGCGGGCTGGTGAAACGGACCCGTTCAAGCCCCGCAATCTCCCCGCAGGCCCTCAGGAGTTTTGAGAAGGCCTGCCGGTCACCGAATTCAACGCCGTAGGAGTTGACGTTCTGGCCAAGGAGGGTCACCTCGATGGCTCCATCGTCCACCAGGGCCTGGATCTCCGCGAGGATATCCCCGGGCCGGCGGTCCTTCTCTTTGCCGCGCAGGGCCGGAACGATGCAGAACGTGCAGGTGTTGTTGCAGCCCACCGAGATGGACACCCAACCCGAGTAGACGGAGTCGCGCTTGGTGGGCAGCGTGGACGGGAAGACGTCCAGCGACTCCAGGATTTCCAGTTGCGCCTCATCGTTGTGGCGGGCCCGCTCGAGCAGGGCGGGCAAGGCGCCGACATTGTGGGTACCGAATACGGCGTCCACCCACGGCGCCTTTTTCAGGATGGTTTCCCGGTCCTTCTGTGCCAGGCAACCGCCGACGGCGATCTGCATCCCCGGGTTGGCTGCTTTGACCGGGGCCAGGATTCCGAGGTTGCCGTACAGCTTGTTGTCAGCGTTCTCGCGCACTGCACAAGTGTTGAACACCACGACATCGGCCTGTGCACCATCTGACGGCACGTAGCCTGCATCCTCCAGCATGCCGGCCATGCGCTCTGAATCGTGCACGTTCATCTGGCATCCGAAGGTCCGCACCTCATAGGTGCGGGGCTTCTGCGCGCCGGACTCCGGAACGGGCTCAGGCTGGGCGACGGCGCTGGACCCTGCAGGGGTGGTGGCGCCGGAAAGAGGGGAAGGAATGGTCAAACTCACCTGTTAAGGGTACCGGTTCAGCGGCTGGTCATTGTCGGGAGCAGCGTGCGCATCGAGGACCTCGCTGACGATGCGGAACGCCTGGGAGGGCTGGTAACCCTTACGGGCCAGCATGGACGCCAGCCGGCGCGTCACTTTGTCCCGCTCCGCCCTGTCCCCCAGGTCAGTCCCGGGACGCAGCTTCCGCTCCACCAAGGCCCTTGCAGCGGCTTCCTCGTCGGCGCCGGAGAGCTGCTCAAGTGCTGCCGCAGCGGTTTCCCCGCTGACGCCCTTTTCCGCCAGTTCCCGCCGGAGAGCCCCCTTCGCCAGCTTCCGGGACTGCGCCCGGCTCCGCACCCACATGTCCGCGAATTCGGCGTCGTCGACAAGCCGTGCTTCCTGGAACTTGTCCAGCACAGCCTCGGCAACGTCTTCCGGGATGTTCCGCTCGGCGAGCTTGCGGGCCAGTTGCAGCCTGGTTTTCGCCGAGGCCGCCAGCTGCCGGTACACGATGGCCTTGGCGACGGACACGGGATCCGGTTCAGCGTCACCCTCAACCGGCGAGCCTGGATCCGGGCCGTCCTGGAAGTCGTTCGAATACGAAGCAGCGCGCCGCCCGCCGGTTCCTGCCCGGCGGGGACGCGCTCTTTCAGCACTGGTCAAGGGCTAGAACCCGTCTACGGCTTTCAGCTTCGGGGAGTCCTTGGACTCGGGCTCCGCGGGCTTCACGCCAACCCCGAGCTTTTCCTTGATCAGGCGCTCAAGCTCGGCAGCCAGCTCGGGGTTGTCGCGGAGGAACCTGCGCGAGTTTTCCATGCCCTGGCCCAGCTGGTCGCCGTCATAAGTAAACCAGGAGCCGGACTTCTTAATGATGCCGTGCTCCACGCCCATGTCGATGATGCCGCCCTCGCGGGAGATGCCCTGGCCATAGATGATGTCGAACTCTGCGATCTTGAAGGGCGGGGCCATCTTGTTCTTGACGATCTTGGCCTTGGTGCGGTTACCGACAGAGTCGGCGCCTTCCTTGAGGGTTTGAATGCGGCGCACGTCAATACGGATGGAGGCGTAGAACTTCAGCGCCTTACCACCGGTGGTGGTCTCGGGGGAACCGAAGAAGACACCGATCTTTTCGCGGAGCTGGTTGATGAAGATCGCGGTTGTCTTGGTCTGGCTGAGGCGTCCGGTGATCTTACGCAGGGCCTGGCTCATCAGGCGGGCCTGGAGGCCCACGTGGCTGTCGCCCATGTCGCCTTCGATTTCAGCGCGCGGCACCAGGGCGGCAACGGAGTCGATGACGATGACATCCAGGGAGCCTGAACCCACCAGCATGTCCATGATTTCCAGGGCCTGCTCACCCGTATCCGGCTGGGACACCAGGAGCGCATCCGTGTCAACGCCGAGTTTCGCGGCGTACTCGGGATCGAGGGCGTGCTCGGCGTCGATGAAGGCGGCGATGCCGCCCAGGCGCTGGGCGTTTGCCACGGCATGGAGGGCCACGGTGGTCTTACCGGAGGATTCCGGCCCGTAGATTTCTACGACGCGGCCACGGGGCAGGCCGCCAATTCCCAAAGCTACATCCAACGCAATGGACCCTGTGGGGATGACCTCAATCGGGGCCCGGACTTCGTCACCGAGCCGCATGACCGAGCCTTTACCGAACTGCTTGTCGATCTGGGCCAGCGCTGCTTCGAGCGCTTTTGCACGATCCGGGGCTGCCGCCATGGTTCACACCTCTAATGCTTTCTCGCTTTGGAGTGGCCTCAGCGGCCGTTTATTGGTCATCTCTGACGCTAATGGGACCCACTGACATTCCGGCCGGAGGACGGCGGCTATGTGGAAAACCCGCTATGAAAAGCATAGCTTTACCCGAACAGGTATTCGAACAGCCGCGCGGCGTGTCAGGAGAAACCGCTCATTCCAACCGGGGCTTGATGTCCCGGCCCAGCCGCCGGTCCGCCGGAACGTCCTGCACGTCGCAGACCGCCAGCCACACCTTCCGCGGCTCCACGCCGGCAGCCAGCGCCTGGTCTGCGGTGCGCCCGCCCACCCCGGCCAGAACCAGGGTATTGCTGAGGACCCGCGAGTACCCGGCGCCAAATTCGTCATCCATGAGTCGCCAATAATCGCTGATTCGCACCAGAAAAGTCTCTCACGGTCCCGCACCCTAGAATTGTTGCCATGAGCAACTCCCCTGCCGTCCCGCCCGCGCACGGCCGCGAGGACGACCCCAATGTGGACGCCGCGCTGCAAAACGTGGAACACCAGATCAGCCTCTTCTGGCGGCGTGCCCGCGCCATCTCCAACCAGCTTTCCCGCCAGGTGCACCCGGACATGGAACCCGCGGCCTACGGCCTGCTGACGGTGATCCGGCGGGAGGGCCCCATCCGGCTGACGGACCTGGCCATGAACATCGGCGTCGGCAAACCTTCCGTGAGCCGGCAGATTGCCTTCCTGGAAAGCATCGGGCTGGTATCCAAGGAGGCTGACCCGCTCGATGGGCGGGCCCAGGCCATCCGGCTGACCCCCAAGGGGGAGGAAAAGATGCACCAGGTCCAGGACGCCCGGCAGCAGGTCTTCCGGGAGCGGCTGGGTGAATGGCCGGTGGAGGACCTGCAGGAGCTGGCCCGGTTTATGTCGAAGCTGAACTCCACGTATGAGCGTGACGGTTTCCCGCACGACGGCCCCCCGGCCCCGGCTGCCGGGAACCAGTAGCCGGAAACAACTGAAGCCTCCGGCGGACCGCCGGAGGCTTCAGTGTTGCAGGGCCACCTGGTGGGTGGTTCAGCCCTTACCGGGCGCCTGAGAACAGGCCCGTTGAAAGTTCGTCGTTCAGCTCATTGTTAAGGTCGCGATCAAGGTCACGTCCGTAACGCTGGGAGAATTCCTGGGGTACGGTGTCCGGCACGGCAACGCCTTCGGCTACTGCCACACGGTCACTGACCTCCCGAAGCATGCTGGACAAGGGAACGTCCAGGGCCGAGCAGATCGAGGACAGCAGCTCGGAGGATGCTTCCTTCTGGCCGCGCTCAACCTCGCTGAGGTAACCCAAGGAGACACGGGCGCTGTGCGAAACTTCACGGAGCGTGCGCCCCTGACGCTGGCGAACATCGCGCAGGACATCACCGATTTCGTGACGAAGTACAACCATCTTGCGCTCCTTTTGTTCACTCTTAGCCTGATCGGCGAGGCCCACATCCTTCCAGCGGACAACGCCGTTTACGGATACGGGCTGCTTTACCATCTGTATCGCCTTGCTCCTCATAGTCCGGTCCGCCGTAAGCGAACCATTAGTGTTTTCATCCTAGGCGCCTCCGCTCTCCGGAAGCGACACAATGTAATAACTAATCGGTACCGGCTTTTGTTCCCGACAACTTTACCGGCGGGTAACTTCAGGAGCCAGCGCTTCGAGCAGCCGTTCCAGGGCAGCGCCGCATGCTTGCCCGCGGATCTCGGCCCGGCTCCCGGAAAACGAATACTGGAAGCCCGCTGATCCCGCACCTGTTGCGATGCCGATGTACACCGTTCCCACGGGCCTTCCGTTGTGTGCTTCCGGCCCGGCCACCCCTGTGGTGGAGACGCCGATGTCCGCGCCAAGAGCCACCCGGGCACCGTCGGCCATCGCTGCGGCGACGTCACCGTCCACGGACCCGACGCCGGCCAGGAGTTCGGGGGAAACCTTCAGGACATTTTCCTTGACGGAGTTCTGGTAGGCCACCACGCCGCCCTGCAGCATGCCGGAGGCTCCCGGGGTATCGGCAAGGACTGCGGACACCATTCCGGCTGTCAGCGACTCTGCCGTGGCGACGGTGCGGCTCTGCTCCAGCGCCTTCCTGACCGCCTGTTCCGACAGATGGTGAAGGGAAACGTGGTGGACGTTGGTCATGCCTGCTCCTGCCGCTTTCCCTTGGACCGCAGGCGCAGCGCCTCCACAACGTACTCGACGCCGGTCCACACCGTGATCAGTACGGCCACCATCATCACGGCGAAGGCTACCCAGCCAAGCCATGGCGCGATCGCTGCGAGCGGCAGGAGGTACAGGAAGATGGCGGCGGTCTGGACCACCGTTTTAAGCTTGCCGCCGCGCGACGCCGGGATGACGCCGTACCGGATAACAAAGAACCGCAGGGCGGTGATGCCCCATTCGCGGACCAGAATGACAAGGGTGACCCACCAGGGCAGTTCGCCGAGGACGGACAGCATCACCAGGGCGGAACCGATCAGCAGCTTGTCCGCGATTGGATCGGCAATCTTGCCGAAGTCGGTCACGAGGTTCCGGCTCCTGGCGATGTCGCCGTCGAGCTTGTCCGTGTAAATCGCCACAGCGAACGCCGCCGCCGCCACCCACCGCCACGGCCCTGCCTCGCTGTGCAGGCCCGGCGCGTCCAGGATCAGGAACCAGACGAAAAACGGCACCAGCGCGATGCGGAGCATGGTCAGGACATTGGGGAGGTTCCAGACCCCGGCACGGCCCTTGCCGGCGGCGGTTGCATCGGTGCTAGTCACGTTTCTAGGCTACCGTCTTTGGGCTAGCGCCCGGTCAGGGACCAGGCGTCTTCGGAGCCCTCGTCTTCGTCATAGCCGCCCGGCGGGGAGTCCGAGCCATCGTAATATTCGACGTTCTGCTTCCGCTGGTCCAGGTCCGCGGCCACCAGGTCCTCGGCGTAGCCGCCCTGGGCGATGTTGGAGTTGGCGTTCTCGCTCAAGGCGGCCGTCTGGGCGTCGGGTGCTGCCGGGGCTTCCTGGCCCTTCATGGCAGCGAGGACAGGCGCGAGGTCGTCCGGTTTCACCAGCACATCACGGGCCTTGGAACCTTCGGAGGGGCCAACAACTCCCCGTGATTCGAGCAGGTCCATCAGGCGCCCGGCCTTCGCGAAGCCAACACGCAGCTTGCGCTGCAGCATGGACGTGGAGCCGAACTGTGTGGTGACCACCAGTTCCGTGGCCTGCAGCAGCACCTCGAGGTCGTCTCCGATGTCGTCGTCGATCTGCTTCTTGGGCGCTTCCGCCGCGACGTCGTCACGGTAGGTGGCCTGAAGCTGCCCCTTGACGTGCTCAACCACCTTGTGGATTTCGGATTCCGTGACCCAGGCGCCCTGGACGCGCATGGCTTTTGAAGCGCCCATCGGCAGGAAGAGCGCATCACCCTGGCCGATAAGTTTCTCCGCACCCGGTTGGTCCAGGACCACGCGCGAGTCCGTAACCGAGGAGGTGGCAAACGCCATGCGGGACGGGACGTTGGCCTTGATGAGGCCCGTGACCACGTCCACCGACGGCCGCTGGGTAGCCAGGACCAGGTGGATGCCGGCCGCGCGTGCCAGCTGCGTGATGCGGACGATCGAGTCTTCAACATCGCGTGGCGCCACCATCATGAGGTCAGCGAGCTCGTCCACGATCACCAGCAGGTAGGGGTACGGGCGGATGACGCGCTTGGAGTCGACCGGTGGCTGGACTTTGCCTGCGCGGACGGCCTTGTTGAAGTCGTCGATGTGTTTGAAACCGTAGTTGGCGAGGTCGTCGTACCGTGCGTCCATCTCCCGGACCACCCACTGGAGCGCCTCCGCTGCCTTCTTGGGATTGGTGATGATGGGCGTGATGAGGTGCGGGACGCCTTCGTAGGCGGTCAGTTCCACACGCTTGGGGTCCACCATCACCATGCGCACCTCGTCGGGGGTGGAGCGCATCAGGATGGAGGTGATCATCGAGTTCACGAAGGAGGACTTACCGGCACCGGTGGCGCCGGCCACCAGCAGGTGGGGCATCTTGGCGAGGTTGGCCACCACGTAGCCGCCTTCAACGTCCTTGCCCACGCCCATCACCATCGGGTGGTCGGTGCGGCGCGCGTTCTGGCTGCGGAGCACGTCGCCCAGGGACACGGTCTCGCGGTCGGTATTGGGGATCTCAATGCCGATGGCGGACTTGCCCGGGATGGGGCTGAGGATCCGCACGTCGCTGGAGGCCACGGCGTAGGAAATGTTCTTGGACAGCGCAGTAACCCGCTCCACCTTGGTCCCGGGGGCAAGTTCGATTTCGTACCGGGTCACGGTGGGACCGCGGCTGAACCCCGTAACGGTGGCATCGACGTTGAACTGCGTCAGGGTGTCAGTGAGGGCGGCGACGACGGCGTCATTAGCCTCCGTGCGCTCCTTCGGGATGGAGCCCGGGGTGAGGTAGTCCGAGGCAGGGAGAGTGTACGTCACGTCGCCCACGAGGGACAACTGCTCGGTCCGCTGCGGGATGGGGACGGGCGGCGGCGCCGGAGCCACAGGGGTGGACGGCACGGCGGGTGCCGCGGAGGCGGCCTGGCCGCCGGGAGCGGACATGCCCGGCGTGATCATTGGGATGGCTTCGGTGGCGTTTTCACCCGGCCCGGCGGACGCAGCGGCGCCCAGGCCCTGGGCCGCCTTGATCTTTTCGACGGCGATCTCCGCCTGGGTGGGACGGCGCACCCCCGGCGCCGGGCGGGGCGGCTGCTGCTCTTCGTCGTCGTCAATCACGGCATGCTCAAAGGCTTCGTCGCCTACATAGCCTTCCAGGCCGGCGTCCGCTTCCTCATCCTTGCCGAACAGGCGGCGCTTCTTCTTTTTGGGTGTGGGCGGGGTCCGTTCCAGGTAGCTGCGGTCGTGGCGGTCCGTGTCCTTTTCCGGGTCCAGCAGGTCGATGCCCATGAGGTGCTCGTAGGCACCGCGCAGCCGCCGCGGGATGGCGCCGAACGGGGTGGCGGTGATGATGAGCAGGGAAACGAAGGCCAGAACGCCGTAGAGCAACAACGGAACGGCCGGATGAATGGCGGCCAGGGGCGAGGCGCCCAGGAATCCCAGCATGCCGCCGGCCTGGCGCAGCCCGTCAAAACCTTGGGCGACCGTGGGCTGGCCGCCCACGACGTGGGCCAGGCCGCAACCGGCGAAGGTCATGATGAGGAAGCCGATGCCCACTCTGTTGTTGCCCCGCCCGTCCGAGGGGTGGCGGAAGAGCCGGAAGGCACACACAAAAAGCATCAGCGGGAGCAGCAGGGAGA
Organism: Pseudarthrobacter sp. NPDC058329; assembly: GCF_042879835.1. NCBI lineage: Bacteria > Bacillati > Actinomycetota > Actinomycetes > Micrococcales > Micrococcaceae > Pseudarthrobacter > Pseudarthrobacter sp. NPDC058329. The sequence goes on along the minus strand of NZ_JBHVZR010000001.1, from coordinate 919,329 downwards.
TCCACCCGAAGGTACCGTTCACTACGCTGTAGACGGCGTCCGGGAACCAGCCGGTGAGGCCCCACCAGGCGAAGGTGGCGACGAACACGCCAAGAGCCAGGTTGAAGAGGGCAGCACCATCGCGGCGATCGTCGGCCGGAAGGTCGCTGACGTCATGGCCAATGCGCCGCACTCCCCCGCCAACGAGGTGGCCAATGCCCAGCCACGCCCCGCCCACGACCCTCAGCAGCCAGGGCTGGTGCTGTTCGACGGCGGGAAGCTGGCGGGTCCGCGCCGTACCGGAACTGCCAGTCCGCCCGGACTTCGCTGCCGTGGTTTTTGCTGCCGTGGAGCCGGAAGCGCGGCCGCCGGATTTGCTGCCGGAGCTGGCCCTGCTTGAACCATTGGGCGCGGAAGTAGTACGAGGGGCCATACCAGCCACGGTACCGGAACTGCGCCGGTATTCCGGGAATTTGAGGGCCGGACAGTCCCGGTTCGGACCGCTTAAACATCTCCGGCCCGTACTCCCGGTCAAACGGGGAGTACGGGCCGGAGCCGGTGGCGGACTGCTAGGCCTCAAGCACCACGGGGATGATCATGGGCTTGCGGCGGAGCTTGCGGTTGACCCACGTGCCTACGACACGGCGGACCACCTGCTGGAGCTGGTGGGTGGTGTGGTCGGTCCGGTTCAGCACCGCCTCTTCCAGCGCGGCGTTGATCTTGGGGATGATCTCGTCGAACACGGCGTCGTCCTCGGCCACGCCGCGGGCGTGGATCTCCGGCCCGGACACCACCTTGCCGGTAGCGCGGTGGATCACCGTAATGATGGAGATGAAGCCCTCATCGCCCAGGGTCTGGCGGTCCTTGAGGTCCGCCTCGGTGACCTCGCCGACGCTGGATCCGTCGACATAGACGAAGCCCACTTCAACCTGGCCCACGACGTCTGCCCGGTGGTCCTTGAGGTCGATCACGGTGCCGTTGTCGGCGAGGATCACGCTGGCTTCCGGGACACCGGATTCGATGGCGATCTTGCCGTTGGCAATCAGGTGGCGCGTTTCACCGTGCACCGGCATGGCGTTGAGCGGTTCCAGGATGTTGTAGCAGTACAGGAGTTCGCCGGCGGCTGCGTGCCCGGAGACGTGCACCTTGGCGTTGCCCTTGTGGATCACGTCGGCGCCCAGCTTGAGCAGGCCGTTGATGATCCGGAAGACGGCGTTTTCGTTGCCGGGGATGAGGCTGGACGCGAGGATGACGGTGTCACCGTCGCCCACCACCACGCGGTGGTCGCCGTTCGCCATGCGGGACAGCGCAGCCATCGGTTCACCCTGGGAACCGGTGGACATCAGCACCACGCGGTTGTCCGGCAGGTTGTCGATGTTCTTGATGTCCACGATGAGGCCCGGCGGGACGTCCAGGTAGCCCAGTTTCTCCGCGATGGCCATGTTCCGGACCATGGACCGTCCGACGAAGGCCACCTTGCGGTTGTGCTTCGCGGCAGCGTCCAGTACCTGTTGGACCCGGTGCACGTGGGATGAGAAGGAGGCCACGATGATCCGCTTGGTGGCCTGGCCGAAGAGGCGCTCCAGCGTGGGGCCGATTTCCTTCTCGGCCGTGGTGAACCCGGGGACATCCGCGTTGGTGGAGTCCGACATAAAGAGGTCAACACCCTCTTCGCCGAGCTTGGCGAAGTGCCGCAGGTCGGTGATGCGGCCATCAAGGGGAAGCTGGTCCATCTTGAAGTCGCCGGTGTGCAGGACGGTGCCGCCGGCGGTCCGGATGAAGACGGCGAGGGCGTCGGGTATGGAGTGGTTAACGGCCACGAACTCGCATTCGAAGGGGCCGAACTTCTCTACCTGGCCCTCCTCGACGGTGAGGGTGTAGGGCCGGATACGGTGTTCCTGCAGCTTCGCCTCGATCAGGGCAAGCGTCAGCTGCGAACCCACCAGCGGGATGTCGTTGCGGAGGCGCAGCAGGTAGGGAACAGCGCCGATATGGTCCTCGTGCCCGTGGGTGAGGACAACAGCCACGATGTCGTCCAGCCGGTTCTCGATGTAGGAGAAGTCAGGCAGGATCAGGTCGACGCCGGGCTGGGTCTCCTCCGGGAAGAGGACGCCGCAGTCCACGATCAGCAGTTTGCCGTCGATTTCGAACACGGCCATGTTCCGGCCGATCTCCCCGAGCCCGCCAAGCGGAACGATCCGCAGCGTGCCCTGTGGCAGGCGCGGAGGGGTGACAAGGCCGGTTAGGGCGATTTGGGTCATATTGCACTACTTTCCAGGCGGAAGGGTGCCGGTCTCAGCCCTCAGGAGAAGACCAGCCCCGCTTCCGCCAAATCCCCGCGGATGGTTTCGATCTCGGCTTCGTCCGGCTCCACGAGGGGCAAGCGGACAATCGAGTTGGGCAGGACTCCCTGCCATTTAAGAATCTGTTTGGCCGCAACGGCGCCCTGGACCCTGGACATGGTGGCGCGGACCACGGGCTGAAGCTCAAAGTTGATCTTCCGCGCGGTTTCGAGGTCGTTGGCGTTGACCGCATCAATGAGGCCGCGGAACTGGCGGGTGGCCACGTGCGTGGTGACGCCGACAAGGCCGACGGCGCCCAGGGCCATCCAGGGGAGGGTCAACCCGTCGTCCCCGGAGTAGAACAGCAGGTCGGTTTCTGCCATCACCCGGGTCGCCGCGATGAAATCGGCCTTGGCATCTTTGACGGCCACAATGTTGGGGTGCTGCGCCAGCCGGATCATGGTTTCGGGTTCGATCGGGATGGAGGACCGGCCCGGAATGTCGTACAGCATCACGGGCACGTCGGCTGCAGTGGCGATGGCCTCGAAGTGTGCGCGCAGTCCGGCCTGGCTGGGCTTGTTGTAGTAGGGGGTCACCAGCAGGATGCCGTCGACGCCGAGTGCTGCAGCTTCCCGGGAAAGGTGCACTGAGTGCGCGGTGTCGTTGGTGCCGGTGCCGGCGATGATGGCCGCACGGTCTCCGACTGCCTCCTTGACGGCGCGGAACATGCCGAGGTTCTCTTCGTCGGTGAGGGTGGAGGTTTCACCCGTGGTCCCGGTCACCACCAGGCCGTCGCAACCGTCGTCGACCAGTTTGGTGGCCAGTTCCGCTGCCTGCTGGTAATCCACGGCGCCGTCTTTGGTGAATGGAGTCACCATGGCGGTCAGAAGGGTGCCAAGGGCAGGAATGCGCGCGGAAATGTCAGCCATGGAAAAAACGTTACCCTGTCCCCGGCTGGTTAGGACAATGGGACCGGCGTGATGAAGGTCAAATAGAGTTTTCTCCGGCGGCAGCGCCGGAGTGCCGGCGGTATTTTTCGAGCCGGCTTCGCTGCAGGACGCAGGGAACAACTTCAGTCCGGGTTCCCACTGCCTGCTTCATGGGGTAGCCGTCCGGGCCCCAAAAGCCGCTCAAGCCACATGACTCGCCCAAGGGACTCCGGCCGCCAAGGTTGGCGAGGAGCGAGAACATCCGGTGGTCCATAGCCCGCGCTCCGAGGTGGAGTCCCAGCCGGTGGTCCTCCTCCTGGGTGTAAAGGGCGGACACGCAGTACAAGTCAGCATGTGCGGCCGCAGCGTCTGCAGCGTGTGCAGGCGCGGAAGCGTCCGAGCAGAGGGCGAGTGCGATCCTCCAGCCGTCCACTTCGATCATGGTGGTGCCCTCCCCCGGCGTGAACAGCTCCTGCTCCTGGCCGTGCAGGTGTGTCTTGTAGGCCGTTTCGGTACTCCCGTCCGGATGAAGGGCAAGCGATGCCAACCGGGACGTACCATCGCCCTCGCGGAACGCCGCGCCGACGACAGCCGTAATTCCGGTCCGGCGGCACAACTCCCGGACATCGCCAAGACGGTGGTCATCCGGCACCAGCCACGCATCGGAGTCGTTCAAGAGATCCAGCCGGTAGCCGGTGAGGGAGAGTTCCGGAAAGACCACCAGGCGGGCGCCGTGGTCATCGGCGTCCTCGATGAGGCGCACATGCTCGGCGGCGTTGGCCGGGATACCCCCATCCAGCGGCAGGTATTGGACGGCGGCGGCGGGGAGGGTGTCTGTCACGCTCCCATCCTAGGCAGCCGCCCGTACCCACGCCTCAGCGGCGGCGGTCCTTTTCGGTGCGGGGAGGCTCCCCCGGCCCGGGGTGGCAGTACCTGCCGAGCGCCGCCTGCCGCAGCCCCTCCGCCCATCCGGCCAGCCGCTGGGCCGCCCTGACGTAATGGAAGAGTTCCACGGGTGTCAGTGCGTCAATATCCGTCTCGCCCAGCCGGCGTGCCAGTTCGGCCCCTTCCGGCTGCGCGTCCAGGCTGGGCCCTTCCCTCTCCCACTGGATATCCTCCGCGGACTTTCCGGCCACCAGTTGGCGAAAGAGGTAGTCAACCACTCCGGGGCTCATGGCCTTCAGCGGCCCGGGATGCGGGGAGTCCCAGGCGGGAACTTCAGGAGATGGGGTCTTCATGCCAGCAATGTTATTCGAACATATATTCGAACACAAGGGCAGTCGCTTGACAGCCCCTGCACAGCCGGGTGTGAGACGATCTGGTCATGACCTCCCGTAACGCCGCCTCCGCCAGGACTGCTGCCGGCCGGTCCGTCCCGGCCCGGCTGTATGGCATTGACGCGGCCCGCGGGCTGGCCCTGCTGGGAATGATGGCCACCCATCTGCTCCCCACGTTCGAATCGAACGCCGACCTGACCCCCACCTGGATTGGCCTGACCTTTTCCGGCAGGGCTGCGGCACTCTTCGCAGTGCTGGCAGGCGTGGGCCTCGCGTTGTCCACCGGGAAGCACAAGCCGTTGGATGGTTCCGACCTTTCGGCAGCCCGGCGGGGAGTGGCCCTGCGGGCCCTGGTGATCGCCGCCGTCGGACTCAGCCTGGGCGGCCTCGAAGTGAACCTGGCCATCATCCTGGTCCACTATGCAGTGCTGTTCCTGTGTGTCCTGCCGTTCCTGGGCATGCAGCTGAAGCAGCTCCTCGGCTGGGCCGCGGGCTGGATCCTGGCCTCTCCGGTGCTGGCGTACCTGCTGCGTCCCTGGCTGCTGGCCGCGGACCCGCCACTGCGGCTGGGACACAATCCCTCCTGGGAGGACCTGGCCACGCCAACCCGGCTCCTTGCCGACCTCTTCTTCACGGGCTATTATCCAGTTTTCCAGTGGCTGTCCTACCTGCTGGTGGGGCTCGTCGTCGGCCGCCTGATGCTCAACAAACGGCTGGTCCCCTGGGTGCTGCTGATCGGCGGCATTATTGTCGCCTTCCTGTCCAAGGCCCTTGGCACCGCGGCCATGGAAAGCTGGGGCGGCCGGGCAGCCCTCGAACGGCTGCTGGACTCCCCCGGCTACCCGCTGCACAATGTTCTGCAGGTCAATCTGACGGGCATCCCGCAGGAGGGGTCCTGGTGGTGGCTGGCGTCGGCGGCGCCCCATTCGGCCACCCCGCTGGACCTGCTGCATACGTCTGCGGTGGCGGCTGCGGTGATCGGGGCCTTCCTCCTGCTGGGCAGGTTGGCCGAATGGGTGGCGTTGGACCTGCTGCTGCCCCTGCGCGGTGCGGGCGCCATGACCCTGACCCTGTATTCAGTCCACGTGTGGGTGGTTTCGGGCTTCTACCTGAAGCCCCTGCCGGCCGGCTGGACGGAGGACGCCATGTACTTCGCCCAGGCTGCCAGTGCAGTGGTGGTGGGCATCGTGTTCGTGCTGCTGAAGTGGCGCGGGCCCCTGGAATGGCTGGGGCACGCTGCCAATCAGGTGGGCCGCGGCGGCGCCAAGGCCATCCGCTAACATCCTTCGGCTGACGCCGGAGCCCTGCCTCCGGAGTCGGTTGGCAGCGCCCGGGTCAGGGCTGGGCCGGAACGTTGCCGCGGAATAGCTTGACGGCGTCCCGCATGGAGGCGCGGGCGCGTTTACGGTCGCCGGCGGCGTCATAAGCGCAGCTGAGCCGGAACCAGGACCGCCAGTCCTCCGGTGCTGCTTCAGCCTCCGCCCGGTACTTCTCGAATTCGGCATCGGCTGCGGACCGGACAATCCGGCCTGCCGGCGTCCTGGGCAGCTCGTCCACCGGAAGCCCGCCTTCGGCTTCGAGGACTTTCGCCATCTGCTCGGTGCGGGCCCCAAACATCAGTTCCCGGACCAGCGCCCAGGCACCGATCACGGGCAGTACGAGGTAGGCCGCTCCGATGGCTACAGCAGCAGGGTTACTGTCCGTCAGCAGCAGGACCGAGCGCTGGAAGGACACCACCAGGTAAAAAACCAGGAGCAGCGTAACCGCCCCAACCCAGATCTTGGTGCGGTTCTTCCGGAAGCCAGCCAGCACTCCGCCCACGGTCAAAGCCCCAGGTCCAGGTAGCCGTCCAGGCCTACCGTCAGCCCTGGGTGGGCCGCTACCTTGCGCAGTCCAAGCAGCACGCCCGGCATAAAGGAGGCGCGGTCGAACGAGTCATGGCGCAGGGTCAGCTGCTCGCCGGCGCTGCCGAGGAGAACTTCCTGGTGGGCGACGAGGCCGCGGAGCCGCACGCTGTGGACCCGTATGCCGTCCACCTCGCAACCGCGGGCGCCGGCGAGTTCGCTGGTTGTCGCATCGGGGCTTGGCGGCATCTGGGCGGCACTGCGTTCGGCGGCGATGAGCTCTGCCGTGCGGACAGCTGTGCCCGACGGCGCATCCACCTTGTCCGGGTGGTGCAGTTCGATGATTTCCACTGATTCGAAGTATTTGGACGCCTTCGCGGCGAAGGCCGAGGCCAGCACCGAGCCCAGGGCGAAGTTCGGCGCGATCAGGACGCCGGTTTCCGGGTGGTTTTCCAGCTGGCCTTCCAGCGCGGACAGTTTGCCGCCGTCCCAGCCCGTGGTGCCCACAACGGCGTGGATGCCGTGTTCGACGGCGTAGCGGACATTCGCTTCAGTGCTCTCGGGAACCGTCAGGTCCACCACGAATTTGGCGCCCGCTACCGTGAGCTGGTCCAGCGAGTCGCCGCGGCCCAGGGCGGCCACGAGCAACATGTCCGGCGCGGCTTCGATGGCTTTTACGGCTTCGGCGCCCATGCGCCCGTTTGCACCCAGCACGGCAACGGGCAAGGGAGCAGAAAGTTGTTCGGTCATGCGTTAACCCTACCGGTGGGCTCGCGGCGCACGGGAACTGCGAAGTGTGGGTTACCTCGCAGGCAACCGGGTGGAAACTCCCGGATGACCGGGAGTTTCGCTGTGGGCCCGGGTCAGCTGCCCGCGCCCACCCATTCCACTGTTCCGTCGGTAAAGAACTGTTCCTTCCAGATGGGAACCTGCTCCTTGATCCGGTCCACCAGCTCGGAGCAGACGGCGAACGCCTGTCCCCGGTGGGCTGCGGACACGGCGCACACCAGCGCGGGGTCGCCTATTTCCAGCATGCCGATGCGGTGTGCCGCCCAGATCCGCACAGGCTGCTTGGAAGCACCCCCGGCGCTGTCTCCCTGGGCCTGCTGTTCGGCAACGAGGCGGGCAACGACGTCGGCCATCACCTGGTGTGCCGTGGGGTGCGTACTGTAACTGAGGCGCTCTACTGCCTTGCCGCCGTCGTGATTCCGCACCACGCCGCTGAAGCTGACCACCGCGCCGGCGGTATCGCTTTCCACTGCCGCGATGGCCTGGTCCACGGAGATGGGTTCCGCGCTCAGGACCGCGTTGACCACCTCGAATGCTGTTTCAGTGCCCATGTCCGCCTTCCAGTTGGTCGCAAAGGTGCCCGATCACCGGGTCCAGGACGGTCAGGCCGTCCATAACCCCTTTGGGTGATCCGGGCAGGTTGATGATGAAGGTCTGCCCTGCTGCGCCCGCATAGCCGCGACTAAGGGCCGCCAGCGGAGTTTTCGCGGCGCCCGCGCGGCGGACCGCTTCCATGATGCCGGGGATTTCACGGTCCAGCAGCGGCAGCGTGACGTCCGGTGTGCGGTCGTCCGGGCTGAGGCCCGTGCCTCCGCTGGTGATAACGACGGCGGGCCGCTGGGTCAGGAGGGCCCGGATGGCCGCGCCCACCGGCTCGCCGTCCGGAACCACCATGGCGGGGAACACGGCAAAGCCGTGTTCGGTCAGCCAGTCGGTGATCACGGGGCCGGTTTCGTCGTCGTAGATTCCCGCGGCGGCCCGTGTGGAGGCGATCACGACCCCGGCTTTCCGGCCCTGTACGTCGCCGTGCCGGTGGGGTTCGGGCGTGTTGGGAGTGGTCACAGTGTCCAGTCCCCGCTCTTGCCGCCGCTTTTGGCGAGCACCTTGATGTCGTTCAGGACGGCGTGTTTGTCCACGGCTTTGATCATGTCGTAGACGCTGAGGGCCGCAACGGAGGCTGCCGTGAGCGCCTCCATCTCCACCCCGGTGACACCGCGGGTCTTGACCGTGGCCAGGATTGAAACGGCATCAATGCCAAGTTCGAAGTCCACGGTGACCTTGGACAGCGGCAACGGATGGCACAGCGGAATCAGGTCGGGGGTCTTTTTGGCGGCCATGATACCGGCGACCCTTGCCACGGCCAGGGCGTCACCCTTGGGCAGGCCGCCGGAACCGAGCAGGCCCAGGACCTCCGCGGTGGTTCGGACTGTGGCGGTGGCGGTGGCTTCCCGGGTGGTTTCGGCTTTGGCGGAGACATCCACCATCTGGGCGCTGCCGTCCTGGCGCAGGTGCGTCAGCGCGGCCGGGGATTCTTCTGCATTCACAGCATCCATACTTCCACCTCCGCCCCCGCCGCGAGCGCGGCCACTCCTTCGGGAACGTGAACCAGCACATTGGAGCCCGCGAGCGCATGCATCAGGTGCGAGCTTTCCCCGCCCTGCAACTCGACGGTCCCGTCAGGCTGCAGGGTGCCGCGGCGGACCTGGTGCTTGTGTTCAGGGGATTTGAGCGGCTGGGCCAGCCGGGCGCGGAGCGGCAGGCGGAGCGCCGGGGCACCGAGCAGGCCGGCCAGGACAGGGCGGAGGAACATCTCGAAGGACACCAGGCAGCTGACCGGGTTTCCGGGGAACCCCAGGACGGGGCGCCCTTCGAACGTGCCGATCCCCTGCGGTCCCCCCGGCTGCATGGCCACGTGCAGGAACTCCACCGGCTGGTCTTCCATCGCCTGCCGGACCACCTCGTAGGCGCCCTTGCTGACCCCGCCGGTGGTGACGATGAGGTCCACCCCGCCGCCCTCGGCCCGGAGCAGTCCGCGGAGCTTTTCCGGATTGTCCGTGACGATGCCTGTCCGCCGGACTTCCAGTCCGGCCTGCCTCATGGCGGCTTCCAGGAGCGTGCCGTTGGAGTCGTAGATCTTGCCGGCGGGGAGGTCCTGGCCCGGTTCCACCACTTCGTCGCCCGTGGTCACCAAAAGGACGGTCACGGCCTGGTGGACCGCCACCTCGGAGATGCCGAGCGCCGCCAAAAGACCCAGCTGTGCCGGGCCCAGGAAAGTCCCCGCTGCCAGGGCCGTCCCGCCGGCCCGGATGTCACTGCCGGTGTCCCGCACAAAGGTGCCGGGCGCTGCCGCAGGCAGCTTCACCGTTGCCCGCCCGGAGTGCGGCAGGAATCGGTCCGGTATGGCCCGCTCAATGGGGACGACGGCGTCGGCCCCCTCCGGGAGCATCGCCCCGGTCATGATCGGTGCAGCCAACCCGGGCACTAGGGCTGCGGGGCTTGCGCCGGCCGGGACGGGAGGCATAACGCGCAGCTCCGTTCCGCCGTCGGGCACGTCCGCGGAACGGATGGCATAGCCGTCCATCTGCGAATTGGCGAAGGGCGGCAGGCTGATGGGGGCGGTGATGTCGCTGGCCAGGCCCCGGCCCAGCGCCTGGCTCAGGGGCAGCAGCTCGGTCCGGTTGAGTGACCGCAACGGACGCAACAGTTCGGCGACGGCAGCCACATGATCAGCCACGGACCTCGCCCGGTGCCCGCCCTGATGCCCCCGGTGGCCGGCTGGAGGCGTGGTTGGGTGCAGCGCTTGATCCAGTGACGTTGCATGCGGGGACGTTCCATGTGGTTGCGGGCTGGTCATGGTTCCGCCTTCGGTAAGCCATCAGGGTTGCACGTCCACTCTAATCGTGTGGAAGCCGGTGGCTCCGTCAGGCGCAACCGGCTTGCTCTGCTCCTCCTGGACCTGCGCTGCGAGATCCGTGGCGCGGACCTGCACCTCGTACTGCCCTGCCGTCAGGTCCATACCCAGCTTCCATTGGTACCAGGTGTCCAGCGAGATGCCTGCCGCCAGTTGAGCCTGCTGCCACGGCCCGCGGTTCATGCGGAGTTCAACCTTGCCGATGCCTGTGTGCTGGGCCCAGGCGATGCCGCCGAACACAACGGTTCCCGCCTTCACCTGTCGGCCGGTGCGCGGCACGTCGATCCTGGAGGATGTTTTGATGGGACCCCGCTCTGACCAGCCGCGGGGCGTCCAGTAGGCGACGTCGTCCGCGAACCTGGTGACCTTGAGCCCCGTGACCCATTTGGTGGCCGACACGTAACCATAGAGTCCCGGCACCACCAGCCGCACGGGGAATCCGTGCTCCAGGGGCAGGGGCTCCCCGTTCATTCCGACGGCGAGCAGGGCATCCCTGCTGTCGGTGAGGACCTCAAGGGGTGTGCCCGCTGTCCAGCCGTCCACGCTTCGTGAAAGCACCATATCCGCTCCGGGCTGAGGCCCTGCAAGGGCGAGCAGTTCACGGACGGGCCAGCCCAGCCAGCGTGCGTTGCCTATGAGGTCTCCGCCCACATTGTTGGACACGCAGGCGATGGTCACGTGGCGTTCGGTCAGGGGTTTGGCAAGGAGTTCGGCGAAGGTCAGCTCTACCTCCCTGTCCACCATTCCGGTGACTCTCAGGACCCACGTGTCCGGGTTTATGGCGGGAACCGTGAGGGCCGTGTCGATGCGGTAGAACTCCGGATTTGGCGTGACCAGCGGCTGCATGCCGTCGACTTTCGCTTCAGCGGCTGCCGGTATGGCCGGCGCCGGTGAGCCCGGGGCCGGCAACACCACACGGCTCCTGGCTTCGCTGACAGCCGCTGCGGCGCCGCGCCATGTCGCTGCCAGCGCTCCGCCAATGACTGTGAACGCTGCTCCGCCTGCCAGAACCTGCAGGAAGCGACGGCGGCCCGGTGCGGCGTCGGCTCCTGCCCCTGGTGCGCTCCCCCGGTCCTGAAGCCGGCGGATCAGGAACCTGAGCAGCGCCGCGGCCGCGGCGGCTGTAAGGACCGCCAGCGCAATCGCGTTGAAGGAGGCTTGGGCGCGGGTCAGGACGGCCGTCAGGCCCACTAGCCCAAAGAGGGCGACCACCACGACGCCCATAAAGCGGCGCCGGTCCTCCACCGCTCCCGCCAGCGCGGCCAGTACAACCATCACCAGGGCCATGCCCACCAGGAGGGCTACCTTGTCCGCAGTGCCGAACAGCGCAACGGCCCAGTCCTTGACACCGGGAGGAACGGCATCGATGACAGCGCCGCCAACGGCCGTTAGAGGCGATAACGACGGACTGACCAAGCCCGCCAACAGTTCCCCCAGCACCACCGCACTGCCCACCGCAACTGCGCCTGCAGCGGCCGCCAGCCACCCCCGCCGCCGCAGCCCGTGCCCGTGCGGCAGTAAAGGCGCCGGACGCTCCGGGAGCTGCGTCCCGCCGTCGTGCGCTGCCTGCTGTGGCTGGGTTGCGTCCACTCCTACAGCTTATGTTCGCCGGCAGCCGCGGCGCCCGTCCGGCCCGTAGATTCTGCTGCTGTGGCTGGATGGCGTCACGGGTGTGATGCGCACCCCAACGTGGCGTAGCCTGAATTCATGAGTGTCCAGCTAGGCATGCCCCAGCCTCGGGAAGAAGCAGCATCCCTGCCGCCGGTTCCCGGTGCCCGCCCCGCTGAAGCTCCGGCCGGACTGGCCGACCGCTACGGACGCCGCGCCACGGACATGAGACTGTCGCTGACGGACAAATGCAACCTTCGCTGCACGTACTGTATGCCTGCCGAGGGCCTGGAGTGGCTCGCAAAGCAGGCGGTTATGTCAGCCGGGGAAATCGTGCGGATCGTGAGGATCGGCGTCGAGCAGTTGGGGGTCCGCGAACTGCGTCTCACAGGCGGCGAGCCACTCGTGCGGCACGACCTGGTGGACATCATTGCAGCCCTCCGCAGCAACCACCCAACCCTGCCCATCTCGATGACGACCAATGGCGTGGGGCTGGCGAAAAAGGCGGCGCCGCTGAAGGCTGCCGGGCTGACCCGAATCAACGTATCCCTGGACTCGCTTCATGAGGAAACCTTCACCCAACTGACGCGAAGGCCGTTCCTCAACCAGGTGCTGGCCGGGGTGGACGCAGCCTGGGCGGCCGGTCTGGGCCCGGTCAAACTGAACGCTGTGCTGATGCGGGGCATCAATGACGCCGAGGCGCCGTCGCTGCTCGGGTGGGCTTTGGAGCGCGGCTACGAACTTCGTTTTATAGAGCAGATGCCCCTGGACGCGGATCACGGCTGGACTCGCCGGAACATGATTACGGCCGCCGAAATTCGTCAGATTCTCTCCACCGATTTTGTCCTCAGCCCTGATCCCCGCGCCCGAGACGGTGCTCCGGCGGAGCGTTTTGAAGTACGACGGCGGGTGGCCGGGTCTGCTGGTTTGGATGGTCCCGCCCTGGGAACCGTGGGGATTATTGCCTCCGTGACCGAACCGTTCTGCTCCGATTGCCGCCGGACCCGGATCACGGCAGAGGGCAAAATCATGAGCTGCCTGTTTTCCCGGGAAGAGGTGGACCTGCTGGGCCTCCTCCGCTCAGGAGCCAGCGACGAAGCCCTCGCCCAGCGGTGGCAAAACGCAATGTGGCTCAAGCCGAAAGCCCACGGAATGGACCACGTGGGACTTGATGCTCCGGACTTCGTCCAACCGGACCGCAGCATGAGCGCCATCGGGGGCTGACACTTTTGAACGTACGTTACTTCGCTGCCGCACGCGCTGCGGCAGGCCTGGAGGAAGAGAACTTCGACCTGGCGCCCGGCGCCACCGTGGCTGATCTCCTCGAGACCGTTCTGTCCGTGCAGCGCCCTGAGCCTCCTGCCGGCACTCCCCCGCTGCCCCGCATCCTGTCGCGGAGCAGCTTCCTGCTCAATGAGGTGGCTGTGCGGGACCACTCCGTTGTCCTGAAGGCCGACGACGTGGTGGATGTCCTGCCTCCCTTCGCCGGGGGCTAGGGAGCACCTTTCCTGCGTTTTGGTTTGCCCGCACCAGCTGGACTGGCTGGGCACGGGAATGTCGGTGCCTCGATGGATGATGTTTCCATGGAAAACGTGGCGGGCACGGCAGGTGAGGCGATCGGCTCGGCTGCGCTGATTCCATCCGCCCCGGCTGCTCCAGTCCTCCTATCGGCCTCGCCCGCGCGCAGCCCCGGCCCAGGTCCAGGCCAAATTGTCGGCGCCTCGATAGATGATGTTTGTATGGGAAACGGCGCGGGCGTCGCAGCAGCGATGGAAGGCATCCATGGTTCCGTCGCGCGCCTAGATGCGCTGTTCTTCGAGGACGCCGCCCTTGAAACCGGTGCCAGTGCCGGTGACGCGGTGGATGTGCTGCAGCGCCAGTACGAAATCCGCCTGGAGCGGATGACGGCAGTGAAGCAGCTGGAAGCGCAGCTCGCCGCGGTCAAAGCCCGGGACGCGGCTGAGGCCCTCGGCATCCAGCACGCCATGACCCCACCGGACTTGCCCGTGCACGAGCGGACCTATGCCGAGATGTCAGCGGTCGAGGAGATCGCCGGGGTCCTGACCATCAGTTCCGGCGCCGCCGGGGCGCTCGTCAGCCAGGCCCGTCAACTCTGCGCACTGCCCCTGGCCGTGGCCGCCCTGTCGGCCGGGACCATCTCCTGGCAGCACGCCAGGATCATCGCCGACGAAACCGAAGGCCTCGGCCCCGCCGGCGCCGCGGCCCTGGCAGCGCACTTCTTGGACCCGGACGCACCCAACCCGGCCCGCGGAGCCGCACCCGGGGAACTCGTCCCCGCCCGGTTCCGCGCCAAAGTCCGCACCTGGCGCGAACGCCACCACCCCGAAACCCTCGAAAAACGCCACACCAAAAGCGCCGCCGACCGGCGGATGGAATACACCCCCGACCGCAACGGCATGGCCTGGATCTCGCTCCACCTGCCCGGCGACACCGCCTGCGCCATCTGGAACCGCACCACCGCCCTCGCCCGCGGCCTCCAAGGCCCTGACGAGCCCCGGACCATGACCCAACTACGCCCCGACATCGCCGCCGGCCTCCTCCTCGCGGCGCCCGCCGCAGGAAGCGCCCGCCGCGAGGACACGGGCCTAGGTGCACCTGCAGAAACGGACACTGCAGAACGGGACACCGCGGAGAGGGCGGCGGCCAACGGGCCCCCGGCAACCGACGGAATCGCAACCCTGGGAAACATCCTGGCGCCCAAGGCGGATGTTCTCGTCACCGTCCCGGTCTTCTCGCTGCTCGGCCGCACCGACGAACCCGCCCTCCTCGACGGGTACGGACCCATCCCGGCCTCCATGGCCCGCAAACTCGTCGCAGACGGCGCAAGCTCCTTCTACCGGGTACTCGTCGACCCCCGCGACGGCGCACCACTGGAAATCGGCCGCATCAACTACCGCCTCACCACCGCCATGAAAAAAGCACTCCGGCTCCGCGACGGAAAATGCACCTTCCCCGGCTGCAACAACAACTCCCCCGACAACGAAGCCGACCACCTCAAAGCCTGGCAACACGGCGGGACCACAGGCATCAGCAACCTGGCCCAACTCTGCCCCAAACACCACCGCCTCAAACACCACAGCGGCTGGAAACCCACACCAGCCACCCGGAACGAACCACCCGGCTGGACCTCACCCACCGGCAGACACTACAAAGCCGAACACCACCACTGGGAACCACCCCACTGGCCACCCGGGTCCTTACCAGCGGAAACGCCAAGGTCCCTGCCCGCAGAGAAAAGCCCCTTCGAAGACGCCCTCGTGGACCTGCTAACCGGGTGAGGTGCTGTGCTGCCTCCCGGCACGTTCGCCCAACGGCAGCTGGAATTCGCGGCCTGGCGGAACCACACCACCCGCCCTGGTTACAGGTGCCCGGTTAGACTCACTCTTACATCGAGTTTGGGGGAACGGAATGAACACACCTACAGAGCCGACCTACACATCAGTTGGTCGACTAAACAAACTGGCCGTCGCAGCCATGATTCTGGCTGTCATTGCAACTTCGGGGTTTTGGGTTTTTGGGGTCGCCGTTCTTGCTGTTTTTGCAGTGGGGGCCGGGCACGTCGCCCTTAACCAAATCCAACTCGGAGACGAGCGCGGCAAGGGGTTTGCCATCGCTGCCCTCGCCGTTGGGTACGGCATAGCAACAATTGCTCTGATCAGCACCCTGGGATTCATACCGGGCGCAATCCAACAGTTCTCGCAGTAATTCGGACGGCTGGCTAATCCGTAGTCGATTCACCCGCAAGGTGCCTGTTGCGCGTCTCGATGAGGTTTTGAAGGTATCGGGCCAGCACCAGTTTCTCGACCAGTCGTCCTATGGGGCCGAACGGTGCTGTGAACTCGACACGATCCACCATCGTGGTGCCCGTTGAGTCCTGGCGGAACTCATGGACATGCCGAAACCGTCGAAAGGGACCCTGGACCTGCTCGTCCACGAAATAGTCAGGCGACTGCATCTCAGTAATGCGACTGGTCATCTCCAGGGGGACGCCGAAGTGCCAAGCCCGCCATGTCACTTCCTCGTTCAAGGACAGCAGTCCGGACGTCACGCCAGCGACTGCCTCTTCGAGGGATTCCGCCATTGAATCCTTGTGCACATCGACGCTCCGGGCAAGGTCGAACAGTTCGGCTCGGGGCAAAGATACCCGCGTTGTGCACACAAAAGAGACGGCCATGGTCCGAGTATTGCAGCTCATCAAGCCGCAGCCTTAATCGAAAACGAGGCCGAACCTGCGCCGTTGCCGGCTTGTGATTCAAGCGCGCCGACACTCAGAAATCATAAACGGCCGGTACTCCTCGGCCATACCAAGGCGCAGTTCAGCTGTGTGGGTGAGGGTGTCGCCGTCGAGCCTGAAAGTGTGGCGGGCCGAGCCCCGATCACTGTGCCGCTCCACGCGGAGGACGCCACCGTGCCATGTGCAGCGCTCCGGCGTGCCTGGCGGCAATCCGGAGCTGTCCACGTAGTACCAAAGGATGTCGTGGTGGTCCGGATCAACGGTGAAGATGCCGTGCCCTTCGAAGTGTCGACCGTCCACTTCTGCGTGGCGGTACGTCTGCACGACGGCGGACCCGCCGGCCACCTGGGTGTAGGTGACCTCGGCGTCGACGGTCCGCTCAGGACCCCACGGGCCTGCCGCCAAATGGGCAGTCCCTTTCCAGTGGCCAAGGAAGCCTGCCAGGGCTCCCGGACCACGGCCCGGCAGGGTTCGCTCCACGGTCCCTCACCTCCAGTGCCAACTAGTTCCGCAGGCCGCCGTCAGAGTCCGAACGTTTCCGTTTCCTCGAACGGTCCGACAACGGTCACGGTCCGGGGCGCCGCAGCCAGTTCAGCCGCAAGGTCCTGGACCTGCTCGGCAGTAACCGACTTGATCAGCCGCAGTGTCTCATCGATGTCCTGGTACTCGCCGGAAACGAGCTCCGCGCGGCCCAGCCGGGACATCCGCGAACCGGTGTCCTCAAGTGCCAGAACGATTCCGCCGCCCAGTTGGCCCACGGCCTTGCGCAGCTCGTCTTCGGTGATTCCATGCTCCGCGAGCTTGTCCAGTTCCACGCCGAGCAGGTCCAGGACCTGCCGCACCTTGGACGGCGTGCACCCTGCATACATGCCGAAGTACCCGGCGTCGGCGTAGGAGGAAGCAAAGGAGTACGTGGAATACACCAGGCCGCGCTTCTCGCGGATTTCCTGGAACAGGCGCGAAGACATACCTCCACCGAGCACGGCGTTCAGGACACTCATCACGTAGCGCCGTTCATCGGTGGCAACGATGGTGGGGCAGCCCATGATGATGTTCGCCTGCTCCACAGCGCGCTTGACCACGTGTAGCCCGGCCGTCCCTGCGATCAAGGCCCGGTCGGTGGAACGCCGTTCCACGGGCGCGGCATCAGCCTTCAGCGACCACCCGGCAGTCTTGAGGGCGTTCACCACAAGGTTGCAGACGACGTCATGCTCCAGGCCGCCGGCGGCGGTGATCACCAGCTCGTCCGGCCGGTAGTAGCGCTGGTAGTGCTCCCACACGGAGTCGCGGGCCACGGCCTTGATGGCGTCCGGGGTGCCGCCGATGGGGCGTCCGAGGGGGTGGCTGCCCAGGACGGCGGACACAAAGTGTTCATGGGCGACGTCTGTGGGGTCGTCGCTGTCCATGGCGATTTCCTCAAGGATGACGTCGCGTTCCTGCTCCATCTCGGCCGGGTCCAGGACGGCCCCGGTGATCATGTCCGCGATGACGTCGATGGCCATGGGCAGGTCCGAATCCAGGACCCGCGCGAAGTAGCACGTGCTTTCCTTGGCTGTGGCAGCGTTTGACTCGCCGCCCACCTCGTCGAAGGCCGAGGCGATCTCCAGGGCGGTACGGCGTTTGGTTCCCTTAAACAGGAGATGCTCCAGGAAGTGCGTGGAACCATGCTGCCCCGGAGCCTCGTCCCGGGACCCGACGCCTACCCAGAAACCGATGGTTGCCGACCGCTGGCCAGGCATTGCCTCTGTCAGCACCCGCACTCCCCCGGGCAGCACAGAACGCCGGACCTCGGAGCCGCCGTCGGAACCGTGGACCAGGGTGTCGCCGCGGTGATTCTGCTCAAGCGGCAGGGGTACAACAGTCATTGAGGCCTTTCAAAAGGGGCAGCCGGGATCTGGCTGCCATCGTAACAGCGGCGGGGGGGGGGGGGGGGTCCCCCCCCCCCTGGGGCCCCCCCCCCCCACGGCGGTGCGTCAGGCCTGTGCGTACCGGATGGCGCGGTTGACCGCAGAAATCACGGCTTTGAGGGACGACATGCTGGTGTTGGCGTCAATGCCCACACCCCATAGCACCCGCTCCCCCACAGCGCATTCCACATAGGCAGCTGCCATGGCGTTGCCGCCCTCGGAGAGTGCGTGCTCGCTGTAGTCCAGGACGCGGACGTCCACGCCGTCCTCCCGCAGGATGCTAAGCAGCGCAGCGATGGGACCGTTGCCCGTACCGGTGCGCTGAGCCTCGACACCATCCACGGTGAGCGAGGCGTGAAGCGTCATGCCGCCGTCGTTATCTGTTTCAGTCTTGACCGCGCCCAGGGAGTAGCGGCCCCACTGTCCGTCCGCCTTGCCGGAGGGCAGGTACTCATCCTGGAATACCTGCCAGAGCTGGGCGCCGCTGACCTCTCCGCCCACAGTGTCGGTGCGCTTCTGGATGACGCCGGAGAATTCGATCTGGGCGCGGCGCGGCAGGTCCAGGCTGTGCTCGTTCTTGAGCAGGTAGGCCACGCCGCCCTTGCCCGACTGGGAGTTGACCCGGATAACAGCTTCGTAGCTGCGGCCCAGGTCCTTGGGGTCCACGGGCAGGTACGGGACCTGCCAGGTGAAGTCGGCAACGTCCTTTCCGGCGGCAGCAGCATCGCGTTCCAGCGCCTCGAAGCCCTTCTTGATGGCGTCCTGGTGTGAACCCGAGAAGGCAGTGAAGACGAGGTCGCCACCGTAGGGTGAACGCTCGGCGACGGGCAACTGGTTGCAGTACTCCACGGTCCGGCGGATGTCGTCGATGTTGGAGAAGTCGATCATGGGGTCGATGCCCTGGACAAAGAGGTTCAGGCCCAGCGTGACCAGGTCCACGTTGCCGGTCCGCTCGCCGTTGCCGAACAGGCAGCCCTCGATCCGGTCGGCACCGGCCATATAGCCCAGTTCTGCAGCCGCAACACCCGTTCCGCGGTCGTTGTGAGGGTGCAGGGACAGGATGATGCCTTCGCGGGGGTGCAGGTGGCGGCTCATCCACTCAATCGAATCGGCGTACACGTTCGGGGTGGCCATCTCCACGGTGGCGGGCAGGTTGATGATGACCTGCCGGTCCGCGGAAGCCTCAAATACGTCCGCGACCGCGTTGCAGACCCGCACGGCGTATTCGAGCTCTGTACCGGTAAAGGACTCCGGCGAATACTCATAGGTCACATGCGTGTCCACAAGGGTCTCTTCGTACTTCTTGCACAGCCGCGCACCCTGGAGTGCGATGTCCAGGATTCCGTCCTCATCCTGGTTGAAGACCACGCGGCGCTGCAGCACGGAGGTGGAGTTGTAGAGGTGGACGATGGCCTGCTTGGCGCCCACCAGGGACTCGTAGGTCCGCTCGATCAGGTGCTCGCGGGCCTGCGTCAGGACCTGGATGGTGACGTCGTCCGGGATGTGGTTGCCCTCGATGAGCTGGCGGACAAAGTCGAAGTCCGTCTGGGACGCCGACGGAAAACCTACCTCGATCTCCTTGTAGCCCATCCGTACCAGCAGATCGAACATCTTCATCTTGCGGGCCGGGCTCATGGGGTCGATCAGCGCCTGATTGCCGTCGCGCAGGTCCACTGCGCACCAGCGCGGGGCCTTGGTGATCAGTTTGTCCGGCCATGTGCGGTCCGGCAGCTCAACCTTGATCTGGTCCTGGAACGGCATGTAGCGGTGGGCGGGCATTCCGGAGGGCTTCTGTGCGTTTCGCATTACTATCGGGGCCTTTTCTGTGGTTCTTCCTTGAAAGGGTGGCCGGGCAACACAAACTCCGCAGCGAGGGTGGGCCTTGCGCTAGATCGCGTCTGAGGCCTCGCCGCGGCAGCTAAGAAGAAGAAGGTCTGCACGCACCATTTGAGAGTAACACGGGTGCGTAAGATGAAAGAGCACTACCGTCCGTTACGTCCACCATGCAGACGCCGACCGGTACTCCGCCGGCGGAGGTCAGCATAAAAAGGAGCTTCAGTGCCCATTTCGGGGATCGACCTGTCCACCTTCGATAACACCGTCCGGCCGCAGGATGACCTCTACCAGCACGTGAACGGCGCATGGTTGAAGGCTACCGAAGTTCCCGATGACCGGCCCCTCGAAGGCACCTTCACAGCCCTTCGTGATGGCTCTGAAATTGCCGTACGGGACATCATCGAGGAGGCAGCAGCAAAGGGCGGTGCCGCCAGCGGCATCGAGCAGAAGGTCGGCGACCTCTACAACAGCTTTATGGACGAAGCCGCCGTCGAAGCCAAGGGAATGGAACCGATCCGCCAGCGGCTCGCGGACGTCTTTGCCACCACCTCCGTGACGGACTTGATAGCGCTGGCAGGCCGGCTGTTCCGGGCCGACGTCGGCGGACTCTTCTACATCTATCCCGCTCCGGACGCCGGCAACCCGGACCGTGTCCTTCTCTACACCGGCCAGGGCGGCCTCGGACTGCCCGACGAGTCCTACTACCGGGAAGAAAAGTTCGCACCAATGGTCACGGCCTACGGGGCCCACGTCAAAACCATGCTTGGCCTCGCAGGGGTTCCGGATGCCGACAGTGCTGCCGGAAGGGTGGTAGCGCTCGAGACCAAACTGGCGTCCCACCACTGGGACAACGTCACCCTCCGGGACCCGCAAAAGACCTACAACCTGAGGTCCGCCGACGAGGCCTCCGCCCTGTTCCCGCTGCTTCCAACCTGGTTCGACGCCGCCGGCATAGATGAGGGGAAGCGGCAGGAGATCGTGGTGAGCACTCCCCCGTTCTTTGACGGTGCCGCCGGCCTCCTCGAGTCCGAGCCGCTGGCCCACTGGCAGGAATGGCTGGCCATGCGGGTGGTCAGCGCCGCGGCCCCCTACCTGTCCTCGGCATTCGTGGATGGCAACTTCGCCTTCTACGGGACCACCATCAGTGGTACCCCGCGGAACAAGGACCGCTGGAAGCGCGGGGTGGGCGTGGTGGAAGGCGGCCTCGGCGAAGCAGTGGGCCAGATCTATGTTGCGCGGCATTTTCCGGAAACACACAAGGCCCGCATGCAGACACTCGTCGCCAACCTCATTGAGGCCTATCGCCGGAGCATCACAGCAGTCAGCTGGATGGGCGAGGATACCAAGGCCGAGGCCCTTCGGAAGCTGGAGGGGTTCCGGGCGAAAATCGGCTACCCGGAGGAGTGGATCGACTACTCGGCCGTGGAGATCGACCCCGCCGACCTGCTGGGCAACGTGGAAAGGGCGCATAACGCCGACGTCGACCGGCACCTTGATGAGGTGGGCAAGCCGGTGGACCGCAACAAGTGGCTGATGACCCCGCAGACAGTCAACGCCTACTACCACCCCATGATGAACGAAATTGTCTTCCCGGCGGCGATCCTCCAGCCTCCGTTCTTCACCGCGGACGCGGATGACGCCGTGAACTACGGGGGCATCGGGGCGGTAATCGGGCACGAAATCGGCCACGGCTTTGATGACCAGGGGTCACAGTTCGACGGCGGCGGCGCGCTGCGGAACTGGTGGACCGACGAGGACCGCAATGCCTTCGAAAAACTCACGGCCAAGCTGGTGGCGCAGTACGAGGTACTTTCCCCGTACGCTGCGCCGGAACATCACGTCAATGGACGCCTGACGCTCGGCGAAAACATCGGCGACCTCGCGGGGCTGGCCATCGCCTACAAGGCATACCTGATCAGCCTCGACGGCGAGGAGCCGGAGGTCCTGGACGGCCTCACAGGGCAACAGCGCTTCTTCGCGTCCTGGGCAGCAGGCTGGCGGCAGGTCATCCGGAGTGAGGAAGCCATCCGCAGGCTGGCAACTGACCCGCACTCGCCCAACGAGTTCCGGACCAATGCCATCGCAAAGAACCTGGACGCCTTCCACGACGCCTTTGAGGTCACCTCCATGTACGAATTGTTGTTGTCGCCGTAGTTGCGCGTCAGCATCTGGTGAAAAACAAGGCCGGGGCCCGCCGTGGAGATTTCCACGGCGGGCCCCGGCCTGTTTTATCGCTTGGAGGCGGTGTCTGCTAGCTGTTCACGATGAGGAACGGGTTGGCCTGCTGGCAGAGGGAATCCCCGGCCGTCTGGTTGACAATGTCTTCCGGCAGCGGGACGGAGCTGCCGTACGTGGCGCCGGCGGTGAAGTCGGTTCCCAGATAGACCTGGACACCAGACACCGCCGGAGCCGGCAGCATCTGCGCCGCCGGGATCCCCAGCAGCGCGGCAACGTCAACCGCCACGTCTTCGAAGCCGGTGCCGTAGTAGACAACTGACTGTTCCACGGCGGTCGCCTCGAACTGTGCCGTCTGGGTGAAGCCGCCGCCAATCAAGGCCTGGACGATTTCCTGTGCCCGCCCTGGCACGCCACTGCCGTTGGCCACCGTCACTGCCTGGAGTGCCTTGTCGTACGGCGGCAGCGGAGGAGCCGTTTCACTGGGAGCCGCCGAGGGTGGAGGGGTGGTTTCGGTGGGCGCAGGGGTGGCCGGCGCGGTGGGATCGGTAAGGTCGATGTCCTGCCGCATCGCGGAGAACAGCTGGGAGCCGGCGGGTTCGGCAATCTGCAGCCTGTTCGGATCCAAAAGGGCGGGCGTGGTGGGAACCGCCACGAACGCGACCTTGCTGATGTCGATGTCCTTGAGCCGGTTACCGATGGTGAGCAGGCTGGGAACGGAAGCCAGCCCTTCGTCGACGGTCAGGTTCTGGGTGACGACGTCGGCGATCGTCAGCATTTTGCCGGGGTCGGACAGGGTTCCCTCATCCTTGATCTTCCGCGTCAGGGAAGACAGGAAGCCCTGCTGGGCCTTGATCCGGCCAAGATCGCCGCCGTCGGCAAATGCGTGACGGGTCCGCAGGAAGGCGAGGGCCATTTCACCCTCGACCGCGGATGTGCCCTTGGGAAGCCGGAGGCCGGAATCGGGGTCAAACACGGCGTCACTGATACACACTTCGACGCCGCCCACAGCGTTGGACAGTTCCTTCACCGCGTTGAAGTCCGCCATCATGAAGTGGTCCACTTCCAGGCCGGTCAGTTGGTTGACCGTGTCCACCGCGCAGCCTATACCGGCCTCATTCATCGCCTCGTTGATCATCACGCCGCTCCGGGCGGGAAAGGCCTGATTGGTTTCCCGGTCCATGCACTCGGGGATGTCAACCAGCAGGTCACGCGGGAAACTGATGACGCTGACGCGCTTGTTGTCTTCGGAGATGTCCATGAGCATCATGACGTCCGACTTCCCGTAGCCCTTGGAATCGTCCGCCGAGCCGTACTCCGAGTTCTTGCCATCGCGGGTGTCCGAGCCCAGGATCAGGATCTGCATCCGCCCGGTCGCTTCGCTCACCTGTTCGTTGTTGCCGCCGCCGGCATTCAGCGGGGCCTTGGAGATGTTGTTTTGGAGACGGATGAACCAGAAACCGGCGAAGGCGAGGGCGCCGACGAGGGCAACCGACAGCACGCCTGTGGTGATCTTCAGCCACAGCGGCATCCCGCGCACAGGGCCAAAGTGGCGGGCGGCTCCAACGGAGCCATTATCCGCGTGCCGGGATACCGGTCCCCCTGCTGACACGTCAGCTCCGTTCTCGCGCTTGTCGCGGCCTCGCCCCACGTGGTGAACCTTCCTCTAGATTCTGAAATCCGGTCCATTTTAGTGGTCCAGGCTGGGAAATCCCCGGACGGCCCCGCGGCCGCACGTATTAAAGCGTCAGAAGCCCAGCTTGACCAGCTGTTTCGGGTCCCGCTGCCAGTCCTTTGCTACCTTCACGTGCAGGTCGAGGTAGATGCGGGTTCCCAGCAGGGCCTCGATTCCCTTCCGCGCGTTCGTGCCCACTTCCCGCAGCCGGCTGCCGCCCTTGCCGATGATGATGGCCTTCTGGGACGGGCGTTCTACGTAGAGGTTCACCCGCACATCCAGCAGGGGGCTGTCTTCAGGACGGTCCTCCCGGGGCACGATCTCTTCGACCACCACCGCCAGTGAGTGCGGAAGTTCGTCCCGGACACCTTCCAGTGCCGCTTCCCGGATCAGCTCGGCGACCATAACGGCTTCGGGCTCGTCGGTCAGCTCCCCGTCCGGGTACAGCGGCGGCGACGGCGGCATGTGGCTGATCAGGACGTCGGCTACGGTGTTGACCTGGAATCCGTCGGCGGCGGACACCGGAACGATGTCCTTCCAGCCTTCCTCCCCGAGCACTTCCCGCCCGAGCGCGGCGACGGCGAGCAACTGCTCGGTGAGCGCCTGCCGGTCCACCAGGTCCGCTTTGGTAACGATGGCGATAACAGGCTGGCGGCCAACAGCGGCGAGCTGTGCGGCGATGTACTTATCACCGGGTCCGATTTTTTCGTTGGCGGGCAGGCAGAACCCGATCGCGTCCACTTCTGCGAGCGTATCCGCTACAAGGTCGTTCAGGCGCTTTCCCAGCAGGGTGCGGGGACGGTGCAAGCCCGGTGTGTCCACAAGGATCAGCTGTGCATCCTCGCGGTGGACGATCCCGCGGATCGTGTGCCGGGTTGTCTGCGGCTTGGCGGAGGTGATGGCCACTTTCTTGCCCACCAGCGCATTCGTCAGTGTGGACTTGCCCGCGTTCGGGCGGCCCACCAGGACGGAAAACCCTGCCCGGAAGCCCCCGAAATCCTCGTCGGCTGCGGCCTTATTTTTCTTGCTCACGTGGAACTCCCTGCTGGGTTGCTTCCGCCTCCTGGAGGAGGTCTTCAAGGTCAGTGTCTACTTTTGGAACCAGCGCCGCAATAATGTGGCTGACCCGGTTCCGACGGCCTTCGAGCCGTTCGGCGCGCAGCGACACACCGTCCACGACGACGTTGCTGCCGACGATGGGCACGCGGCCCAGCGCCTTGGCGAGCAGGCCGCCCACGGTGTCCACCTCGTCGTCGTCGAGCTCGATGTCAAAAAGCTCGCCGAGGTCATCAATGCTCATCCGGGCGCTCACCCGGTAGGAGCCGTCTTCCAGCTCCACGGCCTCGGCGCTTTCGGTATCGTACTCGTCGACGATTTCGCCCACGATCTCCTCGATCAGGTCCTCGAGGGTGACGAGCCCGGCGGTGCCGCCGTATTCGTCGATCACGATGGCCACGTGCGTGGATTCCTTCTGCAGCTCGCGCAGCAGGTCGCTGACCTGCTTCGATTCCGGTACATAGCGCACCTCCCTGACCAGCGAGTCCACCAGGGGCGGCTCTTCACCGGGGGCTAGCCCATGCAGGACGGCGGCGACGTCCTTGAGGTAGACGATGCCCAGAATATGGTCGGTGTCTTCGCCGATCACGGGAATCCTGGAATAACCCGAGCGGAGGAAGAGCGACATGGCACGGCGGAGGCTGGAGCCTGCCTCGATGCTGAGGATATCTGTGCGCGGGACCATAACCGCGCGGACCAGGGTGTCGCCGAAATCGAAGACCGACTGGATCATCTCGGCCTCGGTGTCCTCGATCATGTCCGATTCGCTGGCCCGTTCCACAAGCTCACGGAATTCCTGCTCGCTGAAGAAAGCCTCGTCGCCACCCGGCGCGCCGGGGGCTGCAGCGCTTCCCAGGGCCACGAGCCAGCCCGGAATAGGGCCAAGCACCCAGGTCAGGAAGCGGATCGTCGGTGCCGTAAAGCGAACGACGGCGGCCGAGTGGAGCCTTCCGAGCTGGCGTGGAGAAACGCCCACAATGACGAATCCCAGAAGGGCCATGATGCCGGTTGCGGCCAGCCCGGCCAGCCAGATGTTATCGAGCAGGCTGTACAGCAGGACGGCGACGGCCACCGCGGAGGCTGTCTCAAACCAGATCCGCCAGAACCGCAGCGCGCGGATATGGGCCACGGGCTGCGCCAAAATCCGGCGCATTGCGGTGCCGCGGCTCTTGAGGAGCGCCTCTTCAGCGTCGTGCCGGGGAAGGAAGTTGAAGGCCGCCTCAGCCGCCGTCAGTACCGCCGCAACGCCCAGGAAAGCCAGGGCCATCGCGACCAGAAGCAAAGGGGTCACTGGGTGGTCTCTGCCGGAGCTTCTTTGCCGGTGAAGCCGGACAGGAGTTCGCGCTGAAGGCCGAACATCTCGGCCTTCTCCTCGGGCTCGGCATGATCGTAGCCCAGCAGGTGCAGGATGCCGTGGGTGGTCAGCAGCAGCATCTCGTCCTGCAGCGAGTGGCCGGCGTTCCGGGCCTGGACGGTGGCGACCTGCGGGCACACCGCAATATCGCCCAGCATGCCCTGCGGCGTGGGCCGGTCCGGGGTGCCCGGAGTCAGCTCGTCCATGGGCACGGAGAGCACATCCGTGGAGCCGGGCTCATCCATGAGCTCGATGTGAAGCTTCTCCATCGCGGGTTCATCCACCAAAAGAATGGACAATTCGGCCTGCGGATGAATGTAAAGCTGCTCAAAAATGTACCTGGATAAAGCAACGAGCTCCGATTCGTCCACCTGGACACCGGACTCGTTGTTCACCTCGATGCTCACGCGTGTTCCCCCCGTTTTTCCCGGCTTGCGGAATGCTTGACCCGGCTGCGCTGGACGTCATCCCAGACGCTGTAGGCGTTGACGATATCGCCCACCAGGCGGTGCCGAACGACGTCCGCCGCATTCAGGACGGAAAAGTTGACATCCTCGATGCCCTGCAGGATCTCTTCCACGATGCGCAGGCCCGACCGTGTGCCGAAGGGCAGGTCCACCTGCGTGACGTCGCCTGTGACAACCATTTTGGATCCGAAGCCAAGCCTGGTGAGGAACATCTTCATCTGTTCGGGCGTGGTGTTCTGCGCCTCGTCCAGGATGATAAAGGCGTCGTTAAGGGTGCGGCCGCGCATATAGGCCAGCGGCGCCACTTCAATGGTCCCTGCCGCCATGAGCCGTGGAATGGATTCCGGATCCATCATGTCGTGCAGGGCATCGTACAGCGGACGAAGGTACGGATCGATCTTGTCGCTCAATGTGCCTGGAAGGAAGCCAAGCCGCTCCCCGGCCTCAACGGCCGGGCGGGTCAGGATGATCCGGCTGACTTCCTTCTGCTGCAGGGCCTGCACTGCTTTGGCCATCGCCAGGTAGGTCTTGCCCGTACCGGCTGGCCCGATTCCGAAGATGACCGTGTTGGCGTCGATGGCGTCAACATAGTTCTTCTGGTTCAGCGTTTTCGGACGAATGGTTTTCCCGCGGCTGGACAGGATGTCGTGGGTGAGCACATCGACGGGGTTCTGCAAGGACTGGGTGCGCAGGAGTGCCACGAGCTGCTGCAGGACGGCGGGGCTGATGACTGTACCGCGGGCAACCAGTCCGCGGACCTCGTGAAGGAGCCGCATAATCCGCGGCACGTCCGCAGCCGGACCGCTGATGGAGAGCTCGTTTCCCCTGACGTGGAAGTTGACGGCAGGGAACTGCTCCTCAATGAACCTCAGCGCCTCGTCGTGGCTGCCCAGCGACTGAACCATCTGGTCGGAATTGTCGAAGAGGACTACTTCGGTACGGACGCCGGGAAGTGTGTGGGGAAACTCCCCCGCTGCGCCCTCGCCGGTGACAAGCCTGCGCTTTCCGTTAGCTGATTCAGTCATAGTGCTGGCCCGCGGGCCCGTGATCCCCTCGATGTCGAAACAATAGCTGTTGGCTGGACTGCGGCGGCCGTTGCCGGTCGCCTCCAGCGGTACCTTCCATCCTACGCCAGCGGACACTCCTGACCCCATACTGCACCAGGACGCCGACGGCCCGGTCCGGCAGCACCCCGCGGGTTATCCCGTCATTAGGTATCAACTTCATATCGGCCTCATATCGTTCCAGTTGCAGTTGGACCGCCCGGCGCATCCCGGCCCGTCTGCTCCCCGGGGCTGTGCAATGCTGGAAATCCAGCCTGCTGCTGGAACATCAGGGCCGACCGGGGATCGGCCCATCCGACCAGGAAAGGACAGGGCAATCAAGTTGCCGGAAACCGCAGCGCCCCGCCGCGCCCGAGGAGCCTTCCCCGGCGCCCGCTCAGCGGTCCTTGCCGGTCTCCTGGTCGTCGTACCTGTCCTGGCAGGCTGCATCGCCGACCCGGGACCAACCCCCACCGGCACACTGTCCTCCAGCCCTGCCGGCCCCGGGAACACGTCCGGAGCCCCATCCACGAGCGCCCCCTTGGAGACCACGCAGTCGTCCAACAAGGCACCGGTCTACTGGATTGGCCGGAGCGACTCCAATGTCTTCCTCTACCGGGAATTCCGGGACGTTCCCGAGCAGGAGAATCCCGTGACGCGGGCCTTGCGCGCCATGATGTCGGACAAGCCGCTGGATCCCGACTTCTTTACGCCATGGCAGAACCCCAGCCAGCTGGCCACATCGATCTCCGGCAAGGACGTCATCACGGTGGATGTTTCGGAGGATGCCTTCAACAGCAACCTTGACGCCGACATGGCGGCCCGGGCCGTCCAGCAGCTGGTGTACACGGCAACGGCGGCTGCTGCCAGTTCGGGGCTGATTGACTCCGGGCAGCAGATCCGCGTCCGCATCCTCGTGGACGGACACACGGACTACGTCGCCTTCAACCATGTGCAGCTGGGCTCCCTTATGGCCCGCACCTCGGGGCTGGTGGCTCCGGTATGGATCATCGACCCCCAGGAAGACGTTGAAGTGGCGGACGGCAGCGTCAAGATCACTGGACGAAGCACCGTGGCGGGCGGCAAGCTCCGCTGGCAGATCCTGCGCTCCGAGGACAACGGCAACAAGACTCCGTTCCTGACCGGGGAAACAACGGCAGCCGCGGACCCGGCCCAGGCGGGAGTATTCACCCTGGCCCTTACACTCCCGGCGGGTGACTTCGAGCTCCGGGTGGCCCAGGCCTCCAGCCCGGAAGGCCCGGAGGGCGGCAGCGAAGACACCCGGAGCTTCAGGGTCCGTTAATTCCTGCTGCTGCTGCGGCTTAGAGCGCCGGCGCGGCCCAGCGGCCCAGGACGTCACTGGCAAGAACGACGGCGGCGGGACCTGCCGTGGATGAACGCAGCACGTGGTGCCCCAGGAGGGCCGTCACGGCACCCTGGCCGCACAGCCTTGTCACTTCCCGCTGACTGATGCCGCCCTCCGGCCCGACGATCAGGAGTACTTCCCGAACCCCGTCGGATGCCTCCGTTTCGAGCCACGTTTCCAGGACTGCCCGCAGGGGACGCACGGCGTCCTCGTGCAGGACAACGGCGAGCCCGGCCGCCTCCACGGCGGTGGCGAGGCCGGCAGTGTCGACGGCGGCCCGCACCTCGGGGATCCAGGCACGGCGTGCCTGCTTGGCGGCAGCGCTGACGACGGACTGCCACTTGGCGTGCGCCTTGGCTGCCCGCTCACCCTTCCAGCGCACGATGGAACGTTCGGACTGCCAGGGAACGACGGCGTCGATCCCCAGTTCAGTGGCTGTCTCGATGGCAAGCTCATCCCGGTCGCCCTTGGCCAGGGCCTGGACCAGCACCAGCCTGGTGCGTGGCCGGTCCTCAACAACCAAGGACCCGCATTCCACTTCGAGTCCGGAGGGGGAAGCGGCGGCAACCTTGCCGCTCATCCGGGTGCCGGCGCCGTCCACAATGTCCACGGCCTCGCCCGGAGCGAGCCGCTTGACCGTGACCGCATGCCGCGCCTCGGGTCCCTCCAGGACAAAGATCCCTTCCGGCACCATCCGGTCAAGGGACCCGGGCGCGGTGAAGAAAACGGGGTTGCTCACCGCTAGAGGTTACCGAGCCGGTCCCGGAGTTTGGCGAACATGCCGCCGCTGGCAGCAAGCTTGCCCTCCGTGATCTGCTCGCCGCGGAGTCTGGCGAGCTGGCGCAGCAGGTCTTCCTGCGCCGCGTCGAGTCTCGCGGGCGTCTCGACCTGGAGATGGACCTTCAGGTCGCCGCGGCCGTAGCCGCGCAGGTGGGTGACGCCCAGGCCCCGCAGGGTGATGATCTCCCCGGATTGGGTGCCGGCCTTTACGTCGATGTCCTGGGCTCCGTCGAAGGTTTCGAGGGTGACGTCGGTTCCCAGGGCAGCCGCCGTCATGGGGATGTTCAGGGTGGCGTGGAGGTCGTCGCCTTCCCGGACGTAGGTGGCGTCATTGTTGACGCGGATTTCCACGTAGAGGTCGCCGGCGGGCCCGCCGGCGGGACCGGCTTCGCCCTGGCCGGACAGCTGGATGCGTGTCCCGGTGGCGACGCCGGCAGGAACCTTGATGGTGAGGGAACGGCGGCTGCGGATCCGGCCCTGCCCGCTGCACTCGTTGCAGGGGTCCTTGATAACGGTTCCGAAACCTTCGCAGCTGCCGCACGGCGCGGCGGTCATGACCTGGCCGAGGATGGAACGGACTGCCCTCTGGACCTGGCCGCTGCCGCCGCAGATATCGCAGCGTTCAGGGTGCGTTCCGGGCTGGCAGCACGAGCCGTCACAGGTGGGACAGACCACTGCCGTGTCCACCTCGAGCTTCTTGTTGACCCCGAACACGGCGTCGCGGAGCTCGATCCGGACGCTGATAAGCGCATCCTGCCCGCGCCGAACCCTCGAGGCGGGGCCGGCGGTGCCACCGGCGCCGAAGAAGGTGTCGAAAATGTCCTGGAAAGCGAAGCCCTGCCCGGCGTAGGCTCCCCCGCCGAACCCGTTGTCCGTGCCGTTCTCGTTGCCGGTGGTGTCATAGACCCGCCGCTTCTGGGGATCCGAGAGAACTTCGTAGGCGTGGGTCACTGCCTTGAAGCGGTCCGCAACGTCCTCACCGGGGTTGACGTCCGGGTGAAGGGTCCGGGCCAGTTTGCGGTAGGCCTTCTTGATCTCTTCCCCGGTGGCATCCGGTGCGACTCCAAGGACTTCGTAGTGGCTGCTCAAAGTTCGTATCTCTTCCTTGTTGTTCTGCCTGCAGTCGTGCTGCATACACTGCTGTGCGCCTTTCGGCGCTGTACTGCGGTCAGGGTCCCAGAATCCGTGACAGGTAACGGGCCACAGCCCTGACTGCCGCCATGGTAGTGGGGTAGTCCATCCTGGTGGGACCCAGCACGCCAATCTTGGCGACACTGTCCGGGCCGTAGCCCGTGGCCACGACGGATGCCTCCGCAAGGCCGTCGTAGGGGTTTTCCCGGCCGATGCTGACGGTCACTCCGCGGGGGTCCTGTGCCATCTCGCTGAGCAGGCGAAGCATCACCACCTGCTCCTCGAGCGCCTCCAGCACTGGCCCGATGCTGAGCGGAAAATCGACATTGGAACGGGCGAGGTTGGCAGTGCCGGCCATCACCATGCGGTCTTCCCGGCTGCTGTGGGCAAGGCCTTCCAGCCCGTGCGCCAGCGCGTGGGCTGCCTGACGCTGTCCGGGGACGACGCCGGACACCACCGCGGGCAGGGACTGGCCGAGTTGGGCCAGCGGTGTCCCCGCGAGGGATCCAAGGAACTGGGTTCTCAGCGCAGCGATGGCGTCATCCGCGAGGTCCTGGCCGACGTCGATGACCCGTTGTTCGACCTTGCCGCTGTTGGCAATCAGCACCACCAGCACCTTCCGCGGGGCGAGAAGGACGAACTCGATGTGCCGGACCAGTGCTCGGTTGAGGTGCGGGTACTGGACCACCGCAACCTGGTTCGTCAGCTGGGACAACAGCCGGACGGTGCGTTCCAGGACGTCGTCGAGGTCATCCGCGCCTTCCAGCAGGGACTGGATGGCACGCCGCTCCGACTGGGACAACGGCTTCACAGCGGAAATCTGGTCGACGAACAGCCGGTAGCCCTTGTCCGTGGGAATACGGCCTGCGCTGGTGTGCGGGGCCGTAATCAGTCCCTCGTCTTCCAGGGCGGCCATGTCATTGCGGATGGTAGCGCTGGAAACGCCGAGATGGTGCCGTTCCACCAGGGCCTTGGACCCGACGGGCTCGCGGGAGTGGACGTAGTCCTCCACGATGGCCCGCAGTACTTCCAGTTTGCGTGGCTCGCTCACACTCCACCTCCATCCAGGGTTCAGGGCAGCCGTTCCGCCCGCGCCGTGCTCTACAGGGGTTAGCACTCGACGTGCCTCAGTGCTAACAGTCTATTATGACTCGCCCCGTTGTTAGCATTGGTACCGCTCCGGGCGAAATTCCGGGCCAGCATCCAGCACGAGGCGGAGTGATTCCATGCATTACCAGAACTGGGGAGCCCAGGACCTGACCGCACCGGCCCGGGCGCAACTGCCCGAGGTGCCCGTGGAGCGCGGCATGGTGCTGGAGGACGTCCAGTCCGGCTGGGTTGGGGCCGTGACCCGCGTGGAGAAATCGGGCGGGATGCATGTGGTGGCCCTGGAGGACCGCCGCGGCAAGTCCCGGTCCTTTCGGCTGGGCTTCGGCTTCCTCCTTGAAGGCCAGGCAATCCGGCTGATGCCCCCTGCCCCGCGGCCGGCGGCAGGCACGGGCACCGCCGCCGGCCGGACGGCGTCGGGTTCTGTGCGCGTCGCCGGGCAGAGGGCCCAGGTTGCCAAGGCCAGCCGCATCTGGGTGGAGGGAAAGCACGACGCCGAACTCGTCGAGAAGGTCTGGGGAGATGACCTCCGGGTGGAGGGCATCGTCGTCGAACCCCTCCACGGCATCGATGACTTGTCCGCGGCCGTGGCCGATTTCAGGCCGGGACCGGGCAGGCGCCTGGGGGTGCTTGTGGACCACCTGGTGCCCGATTCGAAGGAATCCCGCATTGCCGAGTCCGTGATGGCCTCTCCCGGGGCCGCGGGGAATGTGCTGATTGTTGGACACCCGTACGTTGACGTGTGGCAGGCCATCCGCCCAGCTGTCCTGGGCATCGAGAGATGGCCGGTAGTGCCGCGCGGCCAGGACTGGAAAACCGGCATCCTGGCTGCCTTCGGCTGGCCGCACGAAACTAAAGAGGACATTGGCCTCGGGTGGCAGAAACTGCTGGGCGCCGTCCGCAGCTACGCGGACCTGGAGGCGTCCCTGCTGGGCAGGGTGGAGGAAGTCATCGATTTCCTCACGGTTCCCTGAACCCCTGGTGTGTGCCGGACTGGCGCGCTCCTGGCTGGCGGGCGAGGTCAGGCATAACCGCTGCACCCAGTATTCTTGGTACTGCGGTGTCTGCCGATCGCAGGACCGGCAGCAGACATGGCATTCTTAGTCAGCACCAATGCACTTCAGAAGGAACAAGACTGTGGCAGAAAACGCACGTGATCACAGGGACAGCCAGGGCGGCCAGGGCCGTTCGGAGTACCACGGTGTTCCGGCGAATGCGCTGCCCCTGACGGCCAGCGAAGACCGGCAGTGGGCAACCCTGGCCCACTTTGGCGGCATCCTGGGTTGTGTCCCTGCCCTGCTGATCTACCTGATCTTCCGTGACCGCGGTCCGTTCACCGCGCAGGAGTCAAAGGAAGCGCTGAACTTCAGCCTGCCGCCCACCATCGCCGCGGTGGTTGCCAATATCCTGGTCTTCGTGCCGGTGGTCGGCAACATCTTTGCCGTTATTGCCACACTGATCTGGATCGGACTCACCTGCTTCTCGGTGGCGGCAGGCATCCACGTCAACCGTGGCCAGCCGCACCGGTACCCGTTCAACCTGCGCTGGATCAAGTAACGCGGGCACCCTCCGTTCTTTCCAGAGCCCACGCCACCGTCCGGCATGATGGGTGCATGCGCAGCGCCGAGTTGACCTTGGGCGAATCCACGGATTCTTCCATCAGGACGGATTGGGCTCGGCTCGCGGAAGCCGGCCTGCCGAGCCTCGCCACGCACACGTCCCCGAGCAACAGGCCGCATCTCACCCTGGCGGCCGGCAACGAACTGGCCGTCGGGTCTGCGGTGCAGGATATGTGGGGCGGCCTCCCGCTCGACATCCGGTTTTCCGGTGTGGTGGTCTTTCCCGCCGGACCCGGCAAATACGTGCTGGCACGCCTGGTAGTGCCGTCGGCGGCTTTGCTCCAATTGCACGCCCGGTTGCATGAGCAGTGCACCGGCGCCTACGCCAATACCCTGCCGGATGCCTGGACGGCCCACGTCACCCTCGCGCGCCGGATCCCCGGGCATCTGCTCGGACCCGCCATGGCTGCCTTGGACGTGCTGACGGAGGGGCAGTGCATGGCGGCGCGCCTCTGGGACGGCTCAACCAGGACCACCACCACCCTCGGCGTCACCCCGAAGGTCTAAGCGGGAAGCACCCGGCGGACCACCGCATCGGCCAGGAGCCTGCCTTTGAGGGTAAGGACGAGCCGTCCCCGGAAGGCAGCGGCCGGCTCCACCAGGCCGTCCGCGATCAGTCCTGCGACTTGGTGCCTGCCTTCGGCGCCCAGGGCAGCAACCTCAAGGCCGGACTGCAGGCGCGCCTCCAGCATCACCCGCTCCACGTTCCGGGTTTCCGGGTCCAGCGTCTCCCTGCCGGCGGCCGGTGACAGGCCTTGCGCCAGGCGGCCGGCATAGGCGGTGGGGTGTTTGACGTTCCACCAGCGGACTCCCCCCACGTGCGAATGCGCGCCGGGGCCAATCCCCCACCAGTCATCGCCACGCCAGTAAGCCAGGTTGTGGCGGCATGCCTGCTCCGGCGTGCGGGCCCAGTTGCTGACCTCGTACCAGCCGAGGCCGGCTTCGGTGATCAGCTGGTCGGCGAGCTCATACTTGTCGGCGTGGTCGTCGTCGTCGATTCCCGGGACTTCACCGCGGCGGATCTGGGCGGCCAGCTTGGTGCCGTCCTCCACGATCAGCGCGTAAGCACTGATGTGGTCAGGCTCGTAGGACAGTGCGGTCTCCAGCGAGCACCGCCAGTCGGCGAGGGACTCCCCCGGTGTCCCGTAAATCAGGTCCAGGCTGACTGCCAGGCCGGCATCGCGTGCCCATTGGACCACTTGCGGGACCCGGCAGGCCGAATGCGTGCGGTCCAGCACCTTGAGGACGTGCGGGACAGCGGACTGCATGCCGAAGGAGACCCGGGTGAAGCCGGCGTCCTTGAGGATGGCGAGGGATTCCGGCGTGACGGAATCGGGGTTCGCCTCCGTAGTGACTTCGGCGCCGTCCTCGATTCCCCACTGGTCGATCGCCGTCCGGAGGATCAGGGCAAGATCAGCGGCGGGAAGGAGGGTGGGGGTGCCTCCGCCAAAGAACACGGTGCTCAGCTTCCGGGCGGGAAGGCCGGATTCAACCAGCACACGGGCCGCCATTGCCACTTCCGAGGCGGCCGTCCCGGCATAGGCGTCCTGGGAGGCGCCGCCGCCGAGCTCCGTGGCAGTGTAGGTGTTGAAGTCGCAGTAGCCGCAGCGCACTGCGCAGAACGGGATGTGCACGTACAGGCCGAACGCCCGGTCCGCCGAACCGTCCACTGCCTGGGCAGGCAGCAGACCGTCCGACGGCGCCGGGTCGCCGAGGGGAAGAGTGCTAGGCATTGCTGGGGCCTCCGGTGTTGCCGGACGCGATGTTCACTACTTCTTTGCCTTGTCCTTGGACTCGTCGGTGGTGAGCGCGGCAATGAAGGCTTCCTGGGGCACCTCGACGCGGCCCACCATCTTCATGCGCTTCTTGCCTTCCTTCTGCTTCTCCAGAAGTTTGCGCTTACGGGAGATGTCGCCGCCGTAGCATTTGGCCAAGACGTCCTTGCGGATGGCGCGGATGCTTTCGCGGGCGATGATCCGGGAGCCGATGGCGGCCTGGATGGGCACCTCGAACTGCTGGCGTGGAATGAGCTCGCGCAGCTTGGTGGTCATCATGACACCGTAAGAGTAGGCCTTGTCGCGGTGGGTGATGGCGGAGAAGGCATCCACCTGCTCGCCCTGGAGCATGATGTCCACCTTCACCAGATCGGCCACCTGCTCGCCGTCGGCCTTCCAGTCCAGCGACCCGTAGCCACGGGTTTTGGACTTGAGGATGTCGAAGAAGTCGAACACGATCTCGGCCAGCGGCAGGCGGTACCGGATTTCCACCCGGTCCTCGGACAGGTAGTCCATGCCGCCCATGACGCCGCGCCGGCTCTGGCACAGTTCCATGATGGCGCCGACGAACTCGTTCGGGGCCAGGATGGTGGCGGACACCATCGGCTCGCGGACCTCGGAGATCTTGCCGGACGGGTATTCGCTGGGGTTGGTCACGTGGACCACCTTCTTGTCCTCCAGCGTTACTTCGTATTCCACGTTGGGGGCGGTGGAGATCAGGTCGAGGTTGTACTCCCGTTCGAGCCGCTCACGGGTAATTTCAAGGTGGAGCAGTCCGAGGAAGCCCACACGGAAGCCGAAGCCCAGTGCAGCAGACGTTTCCGGTTCGTAGACGAGGGCGGCGTCGTTGAGCATCAGCTTCTCCAGTGCATCGCGCAGCACCGGGTAGTCCGTGCCGTCCAGCGGGTACAGGCCGGAGAAGACCATCGGTTTGGCGTCGGCGTAGCCGGGGAGCGAATTGGCGGCCGGCTTGGCCAGGTTAGTGACGGTGTCGCCCACCTTCGACAGGCGAACATCCTTCACTCCGGTGATGAGGTAACCCACTTCGCCAACACCCAGGCCCTTGGACGGGGTGGGTTCCGGGGAGCTCACACCGATCTCGAGGAGTTCGTGGGTGGCCCGGGTGGACATCATCTGGATTCGTTCGCGGGGGTGCAGCATCCCGTCCACCACGCGCACATAAGTGACCACACCGCGGTAGGTGTCATAGACGGAGTCGAAGATCATGGCGCGGGCGGGGGCGTTCGCATCACCCTTCGGGGCGGGAAGGTCGCGGACGATCTTGTCCAGCAGCGCTTCGACCCCCATACCCGTCTTGCCTGAGACCCGGAGCACATCCTCCGGGTCCCCGCCGATGAGGCTGGCCAGTTCCGCAGCGTACTTCTCGGGCTGGGCGGCCGGGAGGTCAATCTTGTTCAGGACCGGGATGATCGTGAGGTTGTTCTCCATCGCCAGGTACAGGTTGGCGAGAGTCTGGGCCTCAATACCCTGCGCCGCGTCGACCAGGAGGATGGCCCCTTCGCAGGCTGCGAGGGAGCGGGAGACTTCGTAGGTGAAGTCAACGTGGCCGGGGGTGTCGATCATGTTCAGCGCGTAACTGGTGCCCTCAAGTTCCC
The DNA here is from genome assembly GCF_042879835.1 of Pseudarthrobacter sp. NPDC058329. Classification (NCBI taxonomy): domain Bacteria; kingdom Bacillati; phylum Actinomycetota; class Actinomycetes; order Micrococcales; family Micrococcaceae; genus Pseudarthrobacter; species Pseudarthrobacter sp. NPDC058329. The sequence goes on along the minus strand of NZ_JBHVZR010000001.1, from coordinate 882,548 downwards.
ACGGCATGCGGACCGCCTGGGATTTGATGGTGATGCCGCGCTCACGCTCGATGTCCATGCGATCCAGGTACTGGGCCTTCATGTCGCGGGACTGCACGACGCCGGTGAACTGCAGCATGCGGTCGGCCAGGGTGGACTTGCCGTGGTCAACGTGCGCGATGATGCAGAAGTTCCGAATAATGGCCGGATCTGTCGCGGCGGGCACCGGGGCGGTGCGGGCCATGGGAGACACGCAGGGTCCTTACTGTTGGCATTCACGCGGCCGCCGGCAGGACGCTCAAACGGCAGCCTGCGGACGCTCCGCACATGTGGAACCTCAAGTGTCCCACGTCCGGGCCTGTGGCACTGCATTACAGGCCCTTCGATGTTCCATGCCCGCGACGGTGGCCGGCGCTAGGGTTGCTGGATGGCTATCAACCTCCGTTCCCTGGCAAACGCCGTCAAAGCCGGCCTGCGCGTACTGCAGAAGGCGGGCAGGAAGTCATCCGCCGGCACTGCCGGTCCAACCCGCGGCGTCGCCTCACCTGCCAGGCCGGGGAGCGGTCAATACCCCGGCGACTTTCAGCGCCAATTCCCCATCCGGTACGCGCCGCAGCGGGACGGCGACCCGGATCCGGGTGAAGTGGTGTGGGCATGGGTCCCTTACGAGGAGGACTACTCGCGCGGGAAGGACCGCCCGGTGCTGTTGGTGGGCCGAAGCGGCAGCTATCTTCTGGGGCTGATGCTGACCAGCAAGGACCGGGTCCCCGGCTCGGGGGCATCAGCTGATTACGTGGACATCGGCGCGGGCGGGTGGGACCGGCAGGGCCGGCCCAGCGAAGCCCGGCTGGACCGCATCCTTCAGCTCCGGCCGGACAGCATCCGGCGGGAAGGTGCGGTGCTGGACCGTGCACGCTTTGAAAAGGTGGCTGCTGGGCTACGCCGGCGACACGGCTGGAACTAGCGTCCTGAATGGCCAGCCCTGCGCCTGACCTGCTATTCTTTATAGCTGTGTGTCCGTGCAGGTCGACGGCCACTGATGGTTGGCCGCCATAGGTATCCCCACGCCGCTCAGTCAATGGCCAATCTGAAAGCCCTCTAGACCATTTCCGCATTAAAAAGAGAGTTCACACGTGGCGAATATCAAGTCCCAGAAGAAGCGCATCCTCACCAACGAGAAGGCACGCCTGCGCAACAACGCAGTCAAGTCTGAGCTGAAGACGGCCATCCGCGCCGTCAACACCGCCGTTGAGTCCACGGACAAGGATGCAGCTGCTGCTGCCCTGGTTGCTGCCAGCCGCAAGCTGGACAAGGCTGTCAGCAAGGGTGTTCTGCACAAGAACAACGCAGCGAACCGCAAGTCGGCGATCTCCAAGAAGGTCAACGCACTGTAAGGTTTCCAGTTCCCTGAACTGATGGTTGTGGCCGGTACCGCTTGGTACCGGCCACACATCTTTAACCATCGGAAACGGCCTTTGTCCCGGGCGGCTCAGGGCCGCCCGGGACCTTGAGTTATCTGCCCTGGACGGACATGGCGATCACCGTGACCGCATGTTCGACGGCGTAAACGGGATCGCGTGACAGGCCCTTGACCTGGGCGTCGGCTTCGGCGGTGGCCTGGATGGAGCGGACCAGGCCTTCCGGCGTCCAGCGCCGGACATCCCGCTGGGCCTGTTCAACCAGCCAGGGCTGCATCCCGAGGTCGGCGGCTATCTGGGCCGAGGAACCCGAAGCACCTGCCACGCGGGCCACCGTCCGGAGCTTTGCCGCCAGCGCGGCGACCAGCGGAACGGGATCGGCTCCTGTGGCAAGGGCATGGCGAAGGGTGGACAGCGCCAGTGGACCGTTTCCTGCCATGGCAGCGTCGGCGACCTTGAATGCTGTGGCCTCGATCCGTCCGCCGTAGTAGCGGTCAACGATGTCGGTGGTCACGGTGGTGCCGGCATCAGCGATTAGCTGGCTGCAGGCGGCCGCCAGTTCCGAAAGGTTTGCCCCCACCGCGTTAACAAGCGCCTGCACAGCATCCGGGTCGATCCTTCGTCCGGCTCCCTTGAACTCGGCGGCGACAAACGCCACCTTGTCCGCGTCCTTTTTGAGGGGCTGGCAGTCAACTACCGGCCAGCCGCCCTTCTTGACCGCGTCAAGCAACTTCTTTCCCCGGACTCCCCCGCCGTGGCGCAGCACCAGGACGGCGTCCGGCTCCGGGTGGCCGAGGTAGGCCAGCGCGTCGGCCAGGAAGGCATCGTTCATCGACTCCACAGCCTCGACTTCGATGAGCTTGCTTTCGCCGAAAAGGGACGGGCTGACCTGCATAAGCAGGGTCCCGGCTTCGTACGCTGCGGCGTTGATGCGGCTGACCTCGACATCAGCGGCGGCTGCCCGCACCTCTGCACGGACCCGGTCCATGGCCCTGATGCCAAGGTACTCTTCGGGCCCGGCGACCAGGACCACCGCAGCCGGGGTTACATCCCGCCAGGTGGGGCCGTTCGACGCCGGCGAACGGGGTGCACGCTTCTGGGCAGCGGCCATCGGGGCTTCCTTCCGGAAAGTTTTGTGGAGTGTCCCAGCCTGCCATGTCCGGCGGCCCGGTCCAAGCCCGGACCGCCCTTCGGCAGCCCTGGCCAGGCGGATGTGCGCAGCGGCCTCCGGCTGCGGCGCTGTAATCTTCCGGCCGCGCAGCACTCCAGCACTTCAATCAGGGAAACGGTGTGGCGATGCAAAGCAATCACCAGGCGAACGAGTCGGTGCGGGCGGACGGCCGCCCAGGCTGCCACGAACGTCAGCACTGACAGGAGCAGCATGCTGAGCAGGCCGGACACACCCTCGGGCCAGGGAAGGGCCGCGCCGGGAAGCTGCGCGGTGAATCTGGCCGTCGCCGCCACGCCGGCGCTGAACGTCCCAGCTACGGCGATCAGGCCGGTCCCGGCCCAGGGGGCCAGAACCACCAGGGGCACGGCCGCCGTTCCCAGCAGTGTCACGGGTGCTACGAGTGGAGAAGCAATGACGTTGGCCAGCAGCGAGTAGGTGGAAAACTGGGGCTGCAGCACAACAATGACCGGTCCGCAGAGCAATTGGGCGGACAAGGGAACAGCCACCGCAGCCGCTGCCCACCGCGGGATGAACACAGGGGTCCATGCCATGATGCGCTGGCCGAGGACGATGATACCCAGCGTGGCCAAAACGGACAGGAGGAACCCGAAGCTTGACCCCAGCCCGGGGTCGATCAACAGCAGGCCAATCACAGCAAGGCACAGAAAGCTCAGGCCACGCCCGGACCGGCCGGCAGCCAGGGACACCACTGCCACCGCTCCCATGAGCGCTGCGCGCAGGACGCTGGCGTCCGGCCCAACGAGCAGCACGAACAGCCCGAGGCCTGCCACAGCCAGTACCGCCGCAGGCAGTCGGGGTAACCGGAACCGCCGGCACAACAGCAGCAGGGCGCCGAGGACCAGGCTGCAGTTTGCCCCGCTGACGGCTGTTAGGTGGGTCATGCCCACGCTTTTCATGGCAGCATTCAAGCCCTCGTCGAGCGCGCTGGTGTCCCCCGTGACCATTCCGGGAAGCAGACCGCGGGGGTCCGGGGCGAGGAAAGAGGCAGCGGAAATGAACCGTTCCCGCAGTTCCTTGGCTGCTCCTTGCAGGATGGCAGGTCCGACGGGTTGTCCTGGTCCGGAGGACGCCGTGAGAATGCCCGTCTCCTCCCTCCCGGGATTGGCGGTGCGAAGCTTTCCGGTTGCCCGGACCAGCTGGCCGGGCACCACGGCGCCCCAACCACCGCCACCCATCACCAGGAACTTGGCCCGTGTCTTCAGCACAACACCTCCGGTACTGACGTCCCGCGTCCAAACAGGCACGGACCAGCGCGCAGGCGGGCCGGCGTGGTTGGGTGCGGTCAGGGCCCGGGGTGCTCCTGCCACTTCCACCATGGCTACCACTGACTTACCCGAAGCGACGGCGGCTGCGAGGGGCCCATCATGGCGCTGGGCGGAGGCTACCGCGGAATGGGCCGCCGTCGTCGCTGCCAGGAGGAATGCGACAGCGATGGTGGTCAGGAAGCTGCGCGGCGCTGGACTCCCGTTCCTGTTTCCGGCGGGGCCGGTGCGGCGTCTGACGCTTCGGCGCAACAGAACGGCGGCTGCGACGAGCAATACGGAGCAAAGAGCTCCGAGCGCCATCGGGGGCAGCCAGAGCCCCGCCACGGAGGCCGCCCAGACGAGCGCGGCCGGCAGTGCCAACCGGATGTCAGTGCGACGACGTGAAGTTTCGACGCCGGAGCCAGGCTCCTGCCGCGTTTTCCTGTCGCCTTCCCGGAACCGGGCCGACTGCGAAATCCAGAATTCCTGGAGGCTTCCGCCGGGGCCACGGGCAGGGCCGCGCCGGAGCTGCCATCCTTGTTGAGCCGGGGCATCATCCCCCGCCGCTGCCATGGGCTGCTCCTTGGCGTGGGAGTGCCCAGTTCCCTGCCCGCCGGCTTCATGCCCGCGGACTGCCGATTCTACATATCGGCTCCAGGGGCTGGTCCTTGTGCCCCTCGTCCTGTTATCCATAACACCACGCGGGGGCCGTCGTGATCATGCGCCTTGCCCTTCGTCTCATATGGTTACCAGCGGCAGCAGTGCTTCCAGCATCTTGGGGCCGACGCCGTCAACGGCGTCCAGGTCCTCCACCGCCTTGAACGGGCCATGTTCCCTGCGCCAGTCCACGATGCGCTGTGCCAGCACTGGGCCGACCTTCGGCAAGCCATCCAGTTCCTCCACTCCGGCTGTATTCAGGTTGATCTTCGATCCTGCCGACGCTCCGGCACTCCCGTCCGGCGGCTCCCCAACCCCCGGCGCCCCGGCGTCCCCGGGGCCGGCCGGCAGTGCTTCGCCATGCTGCGGGACATGGATCTTTTGCCCGTCCTCCACCACCACAGCGAGGTTGAGGCGGTTCAGGTCGGCGCCGGGAGCGGCCCCTCCGGCCGCGGCAATGGCTTCGTGCACCCGGCTGCCGCCGGGCAGCTCCACCACTCCGGGACGAAGCACCGACCCCGCAACGTGAACCACAACTGCGCCTGCGGGAGCGCTTTCCTGCGTGTCGGGCTCCGGACCGGCCCGGCTGCCTCCGCCGCTGTCCTCACCCGAGGGACTGTCTTCGGCCGGAGCGGTGGTGCCGGGATTCATGCCGCTGAGTGGCAGGATCTCCGGCTGGCCGGCCGCCGCCTGCCACCAGAACCAGGCACCCGCCGCGACTGCAAGGACGCCCAGGAGGACGCCCAGCCGGAAACTGAGGCGCCAGCGGACGGCGGGACCAACGTCGGGAGGCTTCTTGGCCTCGGGCTCATCCGCCGGAAAGGTGCGGCTCCCCTTTCCTCCCTCATCCGTTCCGGCGCCCCGGTATTCGAAGGAGGTCCCGCCGTCGTCCCCCAGCAGCAGCCCGCGCGGACTGTCACCCAGGGTAGCCTGCAGCCGGGTCCTGGCGTGGCGCGCCCGTTCACCTGCTGCTCCAGCATTCCGGCGTGACATACCCCCACGCTAGGGACAGCCTGTCGCCAGGCACCAGGGCAAGAGCGGGCTATGTGAAAACCGGCATCAGGCGGTGTTCGACGGAGGTGCTCCTGGGTATGCCACCACGCAACGGCTGACTCAGAGCAGCCATTGCGGGCGTCGCTGGCATCGTGAACCATGAGAGCATGACAAGCCAATTCGTGTTTCTGGTGCATGCGGATCCCGACGGCCAGGATGCTTTCAATAAGGACGCGATCCAGTGCTGCCGGAACCGTGTCTGATCTGTCACTCCGGTTCCGAAGGATTGTCGAGGCGCTGCCGCGAGTAAAGGGAATGCGCGTTCTTGAGGTCGGAGGCGCACCAGGAGCTGCCGCCCGAGGGGTCGCCGCCGTGTCGGACCGACCGGACATGTACTTGTGCTTGATCGGCACCGGCCGGAATCGAGCGGACGAGGGCAGCCCGCCACGCAGAGATTGAAGCGGGCCTCTTATCGACGATGAGTGCACATGTCGAGGACTTCGAGTTACCTGCGAATGCGGAACTGTTCGACATCGCGTTCGCTTGTCGTGTGGGCGCTTTGGACGGTCGACATCCGCAGCTCTACACGAAGCGATAATCAGCCTCGCCTATGCCGTTGTGGCTGACGGCAAGCTTTACATCGATAGCGGTGACCCTCTCACGGCAATACCGCTGCACTGACCCCCGGCTTTCGTGTGCGGCCTACAGCCGACGATTTGAAAGGATGCCTCTCCGCACTTCAAACCAGTCGCTCGGCCCTAACCGGCCCGGGTACGGCAGTGGTGTCATGGCAAGTCGTGACGCAGGGATAACACCGACTTACCATTGGTCTTCGTAGACAACCTGGCCGGGATCATTCGTAACTGACCGCTCCCATGCCACTCCTTTGGAATCACGAATAGACAGGAGCGGCCGCAGCCGATCCGTCATTCCGTCCGCGGTACCTTTGAACCAGGTGACAGCTCCAACGGAATTTCCGTCGTCGTAAAATGGAGGAATGGGAAGATTTTTTTGAAACCAGTCATCCGCCAGGGCATAACGCACTACCTCTTCATCGCTGAGTCTTGCGGTCCGGCGAAGATGATCGACGGCGACGAAAACCCCCACGTGTACACCTGTCCGGCCCACATACCCGGCATGGAACCGTTGAAAATCCCCCATAGCCTTGTGCCTCCGGTCAGCCGGCGGCGTCCACGGCCAGGTTGTCGCCCACAATAACGGCAAGAACACCGAGCCCCGCGTGGGCAGCAAGTACGGCCGGGAGGGAGCTGATCTGCGCAGAAGGGCACTGCGGCAAGGCGGCCGCCAGCCGTTTGGCCAGCCCCTCCGCCTCCTGCGGGTTTCCGAAATGGTGGACGGCAAGGCGCACGCCCCCGGAAGCGGTCCGGGCGGAAACGTCCGCTGCGACGATCTCCTCCAGCCGGGCAACTGCCCGCACGGCTGAGCGCACCTTCTCCAGCGGAACGATCCTGCCGCCGTCGACCCCAAGGATTGGCTTGATGGCAAGCATCGTGCCCCACAATGATGCAGCCGCTCCGATCCGCCCACCGCGCCTGAGCTGCTCGAGGCTGGGAACGTAGAAATAAACCTTGGTCCGCGCCGCCTGGCCGGCAGCCGCGGCGGCCACCGCCGCCGCTTCGCCGCCTTCGCCGGCAACACGCGCAGCTTCCTGGACGGCCATGCCAAGGGCCATGCCCACCGTCCCCGAATCGACGACTTCCACGGGAATGCCCACCCTGCCGGCCGCAAGCCGGGCGGCATCCGCCGTACCGGACAGGCTGCCCGAGATGTGCACGGAAACCACCGCTTCAAAGCCCCTGCGCTGCGCCGCCAGGTAGGCCTGTTCAAATTGTCCGGGCGAGGGCCGTGAGGTCTTCACGGACGTCCCGCTGGCCAGGGCCAGGGCGATGGTCTCCGATATGTCGTCTTCGCCCTCACCGTAGATCTCGTCCCCCACCATCACGGGCATGGGAATAACGGTGAGCCGTCCGTCGCTGCCCAGCCCGGCAGCCCAGTCAGCCGGCAGCGCGGCGGCAGAGTCGGTCACCACTGCAATACGTACGACGGCGTCGGCTTGGGTTTCCGGACCTTCCTGCCGGCGCCGGCGGGCAAGCAGGCGTGCGCGGACCCAGGGCCAGGCGGCGGCATCGCTGTTGGGCAAAGGGGGCCTCCTGGAGTCACAGCAGGCCGCCGGAGGTTTCCGGCGGCCTGGTCCGGCTTATGCCGGGACGATGTTGACCAGTTTAGGGGCGCGGACGATGACGGTGCGGATGCCGCGGCCGTCGAGCGCGCGCTGGACGTTGTCAGAGGCCAGCGCCAGTTCGCGCAGTTGGTCTTCGGTGACGTCCGGCGAGACCTCGAGCCGGTCCCGGACCTTGCCCTGGACCTGGACGACGGCGGTGACGGTGTCCTGGACCAGCAGGGACTCATCGTGGGCCGGCCAGCCGGCGTTCGCCACCGAGGCGTGGTGACCCAGGACGTTCCACATGTCCTCCGCGGTGTACGGTGCGAAGAGGCTGAGGATGACAGCCACAGCCTCGGCAGCTTCGCGCACTGCAGGATCAGCTCCGCCGGCACCGGCGTCAATGGTCTTGCGCGTTGCGTTGACCAGTTCCATCAGCTTTGCCACCACCACGTTGAACTTGTTGCTGTCCAGCAGGGCGGCTGCGTCGGCAATGGTGCGGTGCGTGACGGACCGGAGCGCGCGGTCCCCGGCCCCGGGGTCCGTGCCGGGCTCACTGCTGACGTCCTGCGCCAGCCTCCATGCGCGGGCCAGGAACTTCGCAGAACCCGACGGCGAAACATCGGCCCAGTCGACGTCGTCCTCCGGAGGCGAGGCGAAGATCATGGTGAGGCGGACAGCGTCCACGCCGAACTTGTCCAGCTGCTCACCGAGGTCAACACCGTTGCCCAGGGACTTGCTCATGGCCTTGCCGCCGTTGAGGACCTGGCCCTGGTTCAGCAAGGCGCTGAACGGCTCGTCGGCCTCGATCAAGCCCAGGTCGTGGATGACCTTGGTGAAGAACCGTGCGTACAGCAGGTGCAGGATGGCGTGCTCCACACCGCCCACATACTGGCCGACCGGCATCCACTCGTTGATCTTGGCCGGGTCGAAGGGACCCTCCGTGAACTCCGGCGAGACGAAGCGCAGGAAGTACCAGGACGAATCCACGAAGGTGTCCATGGTATCGGTATCGCGTTTGGCCGGACCATGGCAGTTGGGGCATTCAACATTGACCCAGGCCTCCGCGGCAGCCAGCGGCGACGTCCCCTTCGGCGACAGGTCCTCACCTCGGAGGTCTGCCGGCAGGGTGACGGGCAGCTGCTCATCAGGCACGGGGACCTCGCCGCAGGACGGGCAGTGGATGATCGGGATGGGGGTGCCCCAGAACCGCTGGCGGCTGAGCAGCCAGTCACGCAGCCGGAAGTTGACGAACTTCTCTCCGGTGCCCTGGCGTTCCAGGATGGCGATCGCGGCCGGGATCGCCTCCGCCTTCGGCAGACCGTCCAGGTCGCCCGAGTTGATCAGGGTGCCCTCCCCGGCCGTGGCGGTGCCGGACACTGCGGGGTCTTCCTCGCCGGTATCCAGGACGGCGCGTACCGGGAGGTCGAACTTCCGGGCGAAGTCGAGGTCGCGCTGGTCGTGGGCCGGCACTGCCATGATGGCGCCGGTGCCGTAGTCGGCCAGGACGTAGTCGGCTGCCCACACCGGCAGCTTTTCACCGTTCAGCGGATTGACGGCGTACCGGCCGGTGAAGACGCCGGTCTTCTCCCGTTCCGTGGACTGCCGTTCGATCTCGGTCAGTGCTTTGACCTGTTCACGGTATTCGTCCAGGGCGGCGGAATGCTCGTCCGTCACCAGTTCGACGGCGAGCGGCGCGTCAGCTGCGACGACGAAGAACGTCGCGCCGTACAGGGTGTCGGGACGGGTGGTGAAGACGGTGACGTCCTTGGCGGGCTTGCCGCCGTCGGCCTCGATCACGAAGTTGACGTGCGCGCCCTCGGAGCGGCCGATCCAGTTCTTCTGCATGGCCAGCACCCGCTCGGGCCAGTGGCCCCGCAGCTCCTCCATGTCATCGAGCAGCCGGTCGGCGTACTCGGTGATCTTGAAGTACCACTGGTTTAGGGACTTCTTGGTGACAGTGGTGCCGCAGCGTTCGCAGGCGCCGTTGACAACCTGCTCATTGGCGAGCACGGTCTGGTCCTTGGGGCACCAGTTGACCGGTGAATCCTTGCGGTACGCCAGTCCACGCTCGTAGAAGCGTTTGAACAGCCACTGGGTCCACCGGTAGTACCCCGGGTCCGAGGTGTGCAGCCGGCGTGACCAGTCGGCCGAGATGGCGTAGCGCTTGAAGGACGCGGCCTGCGTGTCGATGTTGGCGTAGGTCCACTCGCTTGGGTGGGCGTTGCGCTTGATCGCAGCGTTCTCGGCGGGCAGGCCAAACGAGTCCCAGCCAATCGGATGCAGGACATCGTAGCCCTGCTGGCGGAGGTAGCGGGCCACAACGTCACCCATGGCAAACGCCTCGGCGTGCCCCATGTGCAGGTCCCCGGAAGGGTACGGGAACATGTCCAGCACGTAGCGCCGCTCCCGGGAGCCGTCGTCTACAGGGGTGAAGACTTTGAGGTCTTCCCACACCTGCGGCCATTTGGCCTCCATGGCGGCAAAACTGTACGTGCCCTCGTCGGGCACCTCCGCCGACCCTGCTGCTGTTCCGGTCTCTGTCTCCGGCTGAACGCCCACTGCTGCCCTTTTCTGTTCTGTTACGGCATCTGTGCTGCCATAACGGCCTGATCCTCCTGCTGGCGGCCCGGAAACTGGCCCGGACACACAAAAGCCCCTCGCCATGGAGGGGCTGCCGCACGGTTATCCGTTGTTTCGGATGCCGGGCGGCTAACTAAGCAGAAGGATCGCACGCATGGAACCACTTTAGCGCACGAAGGCGTTGGGCCGGGGAGCGGCCGACCTGTACCGCCGGAGTCATGTGTCACTAAACTTGAGTCGGGCAATCCGGCTACCGTCCCGGCAGGTGATTCCTTGGGCAATGACTCCCGCGATGACATGGGCGATGACGCAGGTGCAGCCGTCAGCGCCGGTCCACTTGACCGCCGTCTTTTCCCTCCCCTCGGCGGTCCTCTCGCCCTGACCCGGGAAGCGGCAGGAGGCAAGGCCGCAGCCTTGTCCGAACTGAAATCCGCGGGTTTTCCCGTTCCTCCAGGCTTTGTGGTCACACGCACGGCGTTGGCCGCCCGGTCAACTGACGGTCAGGCTGAATGGGACCGCGAGGTGCGGGCAGCCGCACTCGCGGCTGGTCCCGGCCCGTATGCGGTCCGTTCGTCGGCCGCTGCCGAGGATTTGCCCGGCGCTTCCTACGCCGGGATGTATGAAAGTTATCTGGACGTGCCAGGCGCAGACCTCGCTTCGGCCATCACCCGCTGTTTCGCGTCGGCCAACGCCGGCCGTGTCCGGACGTACCGGGACTCGCTCCGGCCGCAGCCGGCTGGCGGCCCGGGAGCTGGAGAACACGTCGTTCCGGACACTCGGGACGGAGCCCCTTCCGATGTCGGAAACATGGCGGTCCTCGTGCAGCAGATGGTGGACGCCGCGGCTGCGGGCGTCGCTTTCACGGCGAATCCCCTGACCGGGGCACGGGATGAGACGGTCATCTCCGCTGTGAGGGGGCTCGGGCAAAGCCTGGTGGGAGGGTCGGAGCACGGCGAAGAGTGGGTGGCGCGAGGTGGCCTGGCGACCCGCAGGAGCGGTGCAGCTGCCGGGCAGATGGCATCTGTGCTGACGCGGGAAAGCGCGACGGCGGTTGCCGCCCTGGCAGGCGGCGTCGCCGGGCACTTCGGCTGCCCCCAGGACATCGAGTGGGCTGTGGACCGCTCCGGCCGGGTTCAGCTGCTGCAGGCGCGTCCGATGACGGCCGTTCCGGAGCCGGTGGTGTGGCGGGCGCCGGGAAAGGGAGCCTGGATCCGAAACTTCCGGCTGGGAGAATGGCTTCCCGAACCCGTCACTCCGCTGTTTATGGACTGGGTCATCCCCTGCATGGACGCGGCTTACAACGACGCCGTCTTCCGCTCGGCCGGCCTTCGGGTTCCGATGGGCAACGCCACAGTGAACGGTTGGTACTACGTGGCCCCGCCAACGCCCCGGGCACTCCCCCGCCTGCTTTTGGGCGGCAAGCCATCCTCGCTGCCCTACTTTTTCAACTTGGTGGTCCGGCCCATGATCGACCCCGCGGGCGCGGACCGGGCCGTCCTGCGGGACCTTGAGGTTCAGTGGCGCAGCCAACACCTGCCGGCCTACCGCAGCCTGGTTGACAGCTACCGGGATGTCCCGCTGCCCTCAAGCGTGGCCGGGCTGATGGACCTCGTTGAACAGGTGGCTCGGGCGGCCGGGCAATACCTCTGGTTCTTCGCTGCCACCGGCGGCGCGGCCTGGAAAATGGAGTTGGTGCTGGCCAGGTTCTGGCGCAGGCACCTTGCTCCGGCGTTCGCTGTCCGGCAGGAGCAGGGACTGGACGACGGCGGCGGCTACCAGGTGCTGCTGGGCGGCCTTGCCCCGGCACTGCCGGTCAAAGTGGACCACGCCGTCTACAGCCTCGACTGGTATCACCCCACGGCGGGCGAAGAGCCTGCCCCGCCCGCCGGGTCAGGCAGCGTTTCCCAGGGCGCCGCGCCAGCGGTTGCAAGGCGGCGCGCAGCAGAGGCAGCCAGCCGCTCCGTGCTTCGGAATACCCGCCATCTCACGCGGTTCGATACGCTGCTCGCGCTGGCCCAGCACTATGCCCTGCTCCGGGAGGAACAGGTGCGGGACTTCACCCTGGGCTGGCCGTTGCTGCGCCGCTGCGCCAGGGCCATCGGAGCCCAACTGCAGCAGGAGGGTGTGATCAGCGGTCCGGATGATGTGTATTTCCTGACCCGGCGGGACCTGCGGCGGGACGCGCCCCCGCAGCACGAAGCCGTGGCAGGACGCCGCGGGCCCTGGCTACGCCAGCGGAAACTGTCCGCTCCACTGGTGCTGGGCACGCTACCGATGCTCGGCAACACCTTCGACCGGGTGGCCAACACAGCCCGCAGCACCACCATCCTCCCGCAGGGCGCACTGGTGGGACATCCCGCAAGCCCCGGCCGGGCCAGGGGCCGCGTCCGGGTAGTCGAGGGTGCAGCGGACTTCTCAAAGTTCCAACCATTCGAGGTCCTGGTTGCCAGGGCAACAGCACCAGCCTGGACCCCACTCTTTGGTCAAGCGGCAGCCGTGGTCACCGACGGAGGCAACCTGGCAGCCCATGCCTCCCTGGTTGCCCGGGAGTACGGCATCCCGGCAGTAGTAGGAACAGGAACAGCCACCCAGGACCTCCACACGGGCCAGCTGGTCACAGTAGACGGCAACGCAGGCATAGTAGTCGTCCACACCGAATGAGCGTGGCCCACCGCCGCGAGGAAGGCTGCACACTAACTCACAGGCACGAGGCAGATTGACCCGGCGGCAGACAAAAGGGCCAGAGGCTCCCCCGCCATGGTGTGGTGGGCACCCGTGAGGGGCCCACTGCTGCGAGGGCCCCGACACGAGCTTGCGAGTGTTGGGAGCAGCAGGGGACGGGCGGGCGGGGAGTCTCTGGCCCTTTTGGGAAAGGTGAAGAGTTACCGCACGTCCTCGTCCACCCAATCCATCGACTTGGTTACTGCCTTCCGCCAGAGGCGGAGCTGCCGGTCCTGTTCGGCCTGGTCCAGCTGGGGGTCCCAGCGCTTGTCTTCGGACCAGTTGGAGGACAGTTCGCCGAGGTCCTTCCAGAATCCGACGGCGAGGCCGGCGGCGTAGGCGGCGCCCAGGGCGGTAGTCTCCACCACCTTCGGGCGGATGACGGGGACGCCGAGGATGTCCGCCTGGAACTGCATCAGCGCATCGTTGGCCACCATGCCGCCGTCGACCTTCAACTCGGAGAGGGGAACGCCGGAGTCGGCGTTGACGGCGTCGAGCACCTCGCGGGTCTGGAACGCGGTGGCTTCCAGCGCTGCCCGGGCAATGTGGTTCTTGTTGACGAACCGGGTGAGGCCCACGATGGCGCCCCGGGCGTCCGAACGCCAGTATGGTGCGAAGAGCCCGGAGAACGCCGGCACGATGTACACGCCGCCGTTGTCCTTCACCGATGCCGCGAGGGTTTCCACTTCCGGGGCGCTGCTGATCATCCCCAGGTTGTCCCGCAGCCACTGGATCAGTGAGCCGGTGACCGCGATGGAACCTTCCAGGGCGTAGTGGGGCGCCGCGTCGCCGAGTTTGTAGCCCACCGTGGTCAGCAGCCCGTTCTTCGAGTGGACGATTTCCTCGCCGGTGTTGAAGATCAGGAAGCAACCCGTGCCGTAGGTGTTCTTCGCTTCGCCGGTCTGGAACGCCGCCTGGCCGAACGTGGCTGCCTGCTGGTCCCCGAGGATGCCCGCAACCGGAACCTCGCGCAGAAGCTGCGAGGTATGGACGGTGCCATAGACCTCGGAGGAGGATTTGATCGCCGGCATCATGGACAGCGGGACGCCGAAGATGCCCAGGATTTCCTCGTCCCACTGCAGCGTGTCCAGGTCCATAAACAGCGTGCGCGACGCGTTGGTGACATCTGTAACGTGGACGCCGCCGTCCACCCCGCCGGTCAGGTTCCACAGGACCCACGCGTCGGTGTTGCCGAACACCAGGTCGCCGGCTTCGGCTTTCTGGCGGGCGCCTTCCACGTTGTCCAGGATCCACTTGATCTTGGTGCCGGAGAAGTACGTGGCCAGCGGAAGGCCCACCTTCTGCTTGAAGCGGTCGGCTCCCCCGTCCCTGGCGAGTTCGTCCACGATGTCCTGGGTCCGGGTGTCCTGCCACACGATGGCGTTGTAGATGGCTTCGCCGGTTGTTTTGTCCCAGACCACGGCAGTTTCGCGCTGGTTGGTGATGCCGACGGCGGCGATGTCGTGCCGGGTCAGGTTCGCCTTCGAGAGGGCCGAACCGATGACCTCGCGGGTGTTGTTCCAGATCTCGGCAGGTTTGTGCTCCACCCACCCGGCCTTGGGAAAGATCTGTTCGTGCTCCATCTGCCCGGAGGAGACGATGCTGCCGCTGTGGTCAAAAATGATGGCACGGGTGCTGGTGGTTCCCTGGTCGATAGCGATGACGAACTGGCTCATGATGACGTCCTTGTCTTTAGCGGTTTGTGTGGGCAGTGGCTTGGGTGAGGGGTCAGGAGGTTGCTGTCACGATAATCGGGACCCAGCGGGCGACGAGGCCGCCAAGGGCTCCGCCCACGAGCGGGCCAACGACGGGAATCCACGAATAGCCCCAGTCGCTGGAGCCCTTGCCCTTGATCGGCAGCAGGGCGTGGGCAATGCGCGGGCCGAGGTCACGGGCGGGGTTGATCGCGTAGCCGGTGGGGCCGCCGAGGGAGACGCCGATGCCCACGACGAGGAGTGCGACTGCCAGGGGGCCAAGGCCGGACGGGGTTCCGCCGAGCGTAAGGATCACGAACACCAGGACGAAAGTACCGATGATCTCGGTGACCAGGTTCCAGGAGGTGGACCGGATGGCCGGGCCGGTGGAGAAGACGCCGAGTTTACTGGCGACCTCCTCTTCGGCGTCGAAGTGCTGCTTGTAGGCGAGCCAGCAAACAACGGCGCCGAGGAAGGCACCCAGCAGTTCGCCGCCAAGGTAGGTCAGAGTGGAAGCGAAATCCACGGCAACACCCGGGGCGTATTCGGGACTTCCGTTAACCAGGAGGCCAAGGGTTACGGCAGGGTTCAGGTGCGCCCCGGACTTTGCGGCCACAAAGACACCCGCGAAAACGGCGATACCCCACCCCCAGGTCACCATCAGGAACCCGCCGCTGTTGCCTTTGGTCCCACGCAGGGCGACGTTGGCGACGACGCCGCAACCCAGCAGGGTCAGCATCGCCGTTCCGAAGACTTCGGAAAGGAAAACAATTCCAAGAGACATCTTTGACTCCTTTTATTTTCTGTTGTCGGTCCTTCGCGGGTTGAAGGATCGTGGGGCCGGGGCGGGTGGAGCGCCCCGGCAGCCAGCCTGTCCTATGCGACCAGGCTGTGCGTTTCTACGCGGTGGAACCGCTGCAACACGTCCTGGGCGTGTTGGATCTCGGCAGCCCGCGCCGCGAAGTCCCATCCCAGGGGAACGGCGAGTATGTCCGCAACCTCGTTGAGCAGCTCTCCCGTCACCAGGCCGCGGAACGCCAAAGAAGTCCGGCGGATGAGGACGTCCACGAGGTGCCCAACCTGCTCATGGGCGGCCATGAACTCCAATTCACGGACACTCAGTTCGCGGGTGGAGTGCAACAGGCGGTCCGGCCCGCCGTCGAGGTATGCAATGACGGCCTCCGCCCGGGTTCCGTACCGGGTCAGGAGCCCGGCGGTCCGGTCGGCGTCGCGGCCTGGGGTCATGTGCTGCTTGATCCACTTCTGCACTCCCGCTTCATCGGCGGGGAAGCCGGCGCCGCCGCCGATGGCGAGCTGCGCCGTCGAGACTTTCCGCTGTATGCCCAGTTCCGCGAGGACGTCATTGGTGAGGTGTTCGGCCAGTGCCCGGAACGTGGTCCATTTGCCGCCCACCAGGCTGAGTACGACGGCGCCCGCCCCACCATCGTTGCTCCCGGGCTGCCGGCGCTCAATCCGGTAATCCCGGGAGACAAATCCGGGCTGGGTGGCGTCGTGACGGGGCAGCGGCCGGACGCCCGAGAAGGTGTAGACAATTTGTTCGCGCGTGACGGCAATGTCCGGGAAGACGTGGCCGATGAGGTCGAAGAAGTACTCGATTTCCTCGTCGGTGCAGACGGCGTCCTTCGCAATATCGGCGTCCACGTCCGTGGTCCCGACGAGGACCCGGTCCCCCATTGGATAGATGAGGACGATCCGGCCGTCGGTGTGCTCAAAGAAGATTTCGCGTCCTCGGCAGGCGGCAAGGAGTTCCGGGTGGTCGAGCACGATGTGCGAGCCCTTTGTGCCGCCCATAAAGGCTGAGGGTGTTCCCATGGACTCATTGGTGAGGTCCACCCAAGCGCCGGTGGTGTTGACGATGACGTCTGCCGTGAAGTCGAACTCCTCGCCGGTCAACTCATCGCGCAGCCGGACCGTGCCGCCTTTGCCGGTGCCTCGGTTGGGTACGCCGGTCATGGATGTCAGTGACAGGTAGTTGCTGGCGCGTGCTGTGTTGCCCTGGCTGGAGCCGGAGGTGTCGCCCGCCTTTTCGCCGTCCTGCAGGACATCAAGCGTGAGCCGCTCGGGGTTGTGCACGGAGGCGTCAAAGTAGGTGGCCGCGAACTTGACGTCCGGGCGAAGGTCGGGCAGTTCAGCGAGGGCGCGCTCACGGCCCAGGAACTTGTGGCGCGGCACTGTGCCGCCATCGCGGGAAAACGAGTCATACAGGCTGAGGCCCAGCTTGATGAGGAACGCGCCGCGCTCCCTGGGCCTGCCCTGCCGCTTATGCGTGAGGAAGCGCAGCGGGGCGGCAAGCACTCCCGAGAAGGTACTGAAGATGGGGATGGTGGTCTGCAGGGGCTTGACGTAGTGCGGTGCGATGCGCAGCAGCCGGTTGCGCTCCACCACCGACTCCCGGACGAGCCGGAACTCACCGTTTTCGAGATACCGGATGCCGCCGTGGATCATATGCGAGGACGCGCCGCTGGCCCCCTGGCAGTAGTCGCCGCGTTCCACGAGCGCAACGTCCACTCCCTGCAGGGCCAGGTCCCGGAATGTTCCGACGCCATTGATCCCGCCACCCACCACCAGCACTTTCGCATGCGGGCGGAGCCGCAGGTTGTGCACCGATGCGCGCTCGGTTTCCTGCTGTGGTGCTGCGGTGCGGGCGGGTGAATCCTTCGGTCCCAAAACGACTCCCTTGGGCTTTATGTGTCGCGGGTACAGCTAAGTGATCCGCCGTTCTCATCTATTGTTTGGAGTAATGGAAAATGGAGTCAAGCAATATGCACAAACGTGCAGAACG
This sequence comes from Pseudarthrobacter sp. NPDC058329, assembly GCF_042879835.1. Classification (NCBI taxonomy): domain Bacteria; kingdom Bacillati; phylum Actinomycetota; class Actinomycetes; order Micrococcales; family Micrococcaceae; genus Pseudarthrobacter; species Pseudarthrobacter sp. NPDC058329. Next base: position 865,082 of record NZ_JBHVZR010000001.1, on the reverse strand, counting down.
GAGCACCCGTGGACCCGTCCCGGCACGCACACGCCCTTCGAGCTGCACAAATGTATTATTTGCAGGACCTCACCATGGACGCCATCGCCCGCGAGCTCCGGACATCCCGTTCGACGGTGTCGCGGCTGTTGTCCTCCGCCCGGGATTCGGGCCTGGTGCAGGTCCAGATCCGCAACCCCCTGGACACCGGACCGGAGCTGGAAGGTTTGATCCGGCGCCGGTACGGGGTTGACGCCCATGTTGTGCCGGTGATGGAAACCCTTAATGAGGCTGAAACCCTGGACCGGGTGGCGATGCAGGCCGCCCGCACCATCGGGCCACTGGTGGATTCCAATGCGATCATCGGCGTGGCCTGGGGTTCCACGCTCAGTGCCGTCAGCCGGCACCTGACGAGGAAGATAACGCACGACAGCGTGGTGGTGCAGCTGAACGGTGCCGGCAACATGCACACGACGGGTATTACCTATGCGAGCGACATCATGCGCCGCTTCGGCGGCGCCTATGGTGCACGGGTGGAACAATTCCCGGTTCCCGCCTTTTTCGACCACGCCGCCACCAAGACTGCCATGTGGAATGAACGCAGTGTGCAGCGCATCCTTGAACTCCAGGAAAAGATGAGCATCGCGATCTTTGGTGTCGGATCGGTGGATGCCGATTACCCCAGCCACGTCTACGCCGGCGGATACCTGGACGAGGGCGACCTCAACATCCTGGCGACGTCCGACGTCGTGGGCGACGTTGCCACCGTTTTCTTCCGTGCTGACGGTTCCTCGGACGGGATCGTCCTCAATGAACGGTCCACCGGCCCCGCCCTCAGCGAACTTCGGCAGGTCCGGCGCAGGATCTGCGTGGTTTCCGGGGTGTCGAAGATCAACGGGCTGAAGGGGGCGCTCGCGGCGCGCCTGGCTACGGACCTGATCCTCGATGAGGCCACCGCGCGCCGTCTGGTAGGCCTGGAGGGCCTCGCTATGGCAAGTAGGTAGAGTCATTGCTATGAGGATCTCACCGCGGCTGGGCCTGAACAACGGCGTGCTGATCGACCAGCTGGGCTACGGCCTGTACAAGGTGCCGTCATCCGATGCGGCCGGACTCGTTGCGATGGCCCTCGGTTCCGGGTACCGACACTTCGATACCGCTGCCATGTACGGCAACGAGTCGGGGGTTGCGCGGGGCCTCAGTTCCCAGCTCGGCGCCCGGACGGGCAACGGCGGTTCCGGTGAACACTTCCCGGCACCCGCACGGGAGGACATCTTCGTCACCACCAAGGTATGGAACGATGACCACGGCTACGACGCCACCCTGCGTGCATTCGATACCTCCATGGTCAACCTGGGCCTGGACTACGTGGACATGTACCTCATCCATTGGCCCTGCCCACGGCGCGGACTGTTCCCCGAAACCTACCGGGCCATGGAGACGCTCTACCGGGAGGGAAAGGTGCGCGCCATCGGCGTCAGCAACTTCCAGCCAGCACACCTTGACCGTCTGCTGCAGACAGCTGAAGTGACCCCGGCCGTCAACCAGATCGAGCTCCACCCGTGGCTCCAGCAGCACGAGCTGCGGAAGATCCACGATGACCTCGGGATCAGGACCGAAGCGTGGAGCCCACTGGGCCGCGGACGCGTGCTGACCGACCCCGTGGTGCAGGCATGCGCCGCCGAACACGGCAGGACGCCGGCGCAGATCATTCTCCGCTGGCACATACAACTGGGTAACATTGCCATCCCCAAGGCAAGCTCCGAGGCGCGCATCCGCGAGAACCTGGACATTTTCAGCTTTGAGCTCTCCGCCAGGGACATGGATGCGCTCGCCGGACTGGACCGGGGACAACGCACCGGTTCCCACCCGGACAACGTCAACTAGGACCTCATGAAAACCACCTCCCAGGGGCAGACCCCCGCGCCTGCCTTCTTCAGCCCGGACCTCGCGGGACGCACCCGGGCCTCTTCGATACAGCTCGCCGGGGGGAAGGTGGCATTCTGGACCTACGAGCCCGTGCAGGCAACCCCGGAAACCCGGACCATCCTGGTGATCCACGGGTTCCGTGGAGACCACCACGGCCTCCTTCGGGTGGCCGACCACCTTCCGGAGATGCGCATCATCATGCCGGACCTCCCCGGCTTCGGCAGCTCAGACGCTTTCGGGCCCGGTGGGCACACCGTTCCTGGCTACGGAACGTTCATCACGGAGTTCATGGCGGCCCTCAACCTGGGCCCTGATACCGTCCTGCTGGGCCACTCGTTCGGGTCCATCATTGCCGCCCATTTCGTGGCCGTCCATCCCGGCGCCGTGAATCCCCTGATCCTCATCAATCCCATCCCCGCGCCTGCCTTGGAAGGTCCCAAAGGCGTGATGACCAGGCTGGCGGTGCTGTACTACCGGCTGGCCGCCCGCCTGCCCCGGCCGCTGGGGCTGGCCCTGCTGCGCAGCCCGGCGATTGTCCGGGTGATGAGCGAAACCATGGCCAAGACGGGCGACCAAAACCTCCGGCGCTTCATCCACGGCCAGCATCACGCGTACTTCAGTGCGTTCGCCAGCCGGGACAGCCTCCTCGAGTCGTTCACCGCCTCCGTCAGCAGCCACGTGGCCGAGGTGGCAGGCCGCCTGGCCCTTCCGGTCCTGCTGATCGCCGGCGAGAAGGACGAAATCGCCATGCTGCCGGACCAGCACCGGCTCGCCGCGCTGCTGCCCGACGGCGAACTCCAGGTCATTCCGGGCGTCGGCCATTTGATCCATTACGAGACGCCGGAGCCGGCCGCCCGATACATCCGCAGCTTCCTGAAGGACCACCCCGCGTGAAAATTGTCATCGACGCCCGTTTCACCAGGACGGACCACCACGACGGCATCAGCCGCTATGGAGCCAGCCTGATCGCGGCGGCCTCCGGGATCGCCGACGTTTCCATGCTGATCTCCGACCTCCGCCAGCTCGCCCTGCTGCCGGACGTGCCGTACACGCTGATCAACAGCCCCCTGTCCCCCGCGGAACTGTTCGTTGCCCGCAAAATCAATCCGCTGGGCGCGGATGTGGTGGTTTGCCCGATGCAGACCATGGGCACCTGGGGCCGCAAGTACGGGCTGGTCCTGACCCTGCACGATTTGATCTATTACGAGCACCCCGCACCTCCGGGATTCCTGCCCGCCCCCGTGCGGCTGCTCTGGCGGCTTTACCACAAGGCATACTGGCCGCAGCGCCTCCTCCTCAACAGGGCCGACGTCGTGGCCACCATCAGCCGGACCACGGAGGCCCTGATGGCCAAGTACCGGCTCACGCGCCGGCCCGTCCGGATCATCAGCAACGCACCGCAGCCGGCCCAGCAGCCCCGCGTGGCGGCTGGCGGTGCCGAGCCTTCCCTCGTGTACATGGGCTCGTTTATGCCCTACAAAAATGTTGAAACCATGGTGGCGGGCATGGCTGGGCTGCCCGGCTTCACGCTTCACCTGCTCAGCCGCATTACCCCACAGCGGCGCGCCGAACTGGAGCAGCTCATCCCGCCCGGGGCTTGTGTGGTCTTCCATAACGGCGTCACCGACGACGAGTACGCCACGTTCCTGAAATCAGCCACCGCGCTGGTGAGCCTCTCGCGGGCGGAAGGGTACGGCCTGCCACTGGTGGAGGCCATGGCGCTGGGCACGCCGGTCATCGCCAGCGACATCCCCATTTTCCGGGAAGTGGGCGGCGACGCGGCCAGTTACGTTGATCCGGCGTCGCCCGGGCAGTTTGCGGACGCAGTAAAGAAGCTGCAGGACCCGGACCGATGGGAGGAAACCTCGCGGCGCTCTGTTGCCCGCGCCGGGGAGTTCACCTGGGATGAGTCGGCCCGCCAGCTGGTGGAGGTGGCCCATGACATCGTCGCCGCGCGCCGCGGGGAATCGAACCCGCGCCGCGGCCGGTAGCGGCAGTTGCGCGCCGACTGGATGCATCCCGGCAGCAGGCAGGATCCGCTACAGCACGTCCACGCCGTCCAGCCGCAGCTGGACCGGTTCAGCACTTCGTTTGGCGGCGGTCGCCGCCCGCGTTGCGCGGAGGACGCGGGTGGCCGCGGCGGCCTGGGCGTAGGGGAAAAACAGGAGGGTCCGCACATCTTCTGCCGACCGGCGGGTGGACGGCGGGCCGCTGAGGATGACAGGCGCAGGGCCCGCCGTACGGAGGCGGACCCCGGATTGCTCCAGCTGCGCTGCCACTGCACCTGAGAAATGCTCGACGGCGGCCCGGGGGCCGGTGACCGAGGCAACGCGCACCGCAGGCGGAAGCTGCAGCTCCGCACGCAACGAAAGCTCACGCTGGGCATAACCTGCAGGATCCCATCTCAGCAGCGCACCCACCGCGACGGTGTCCGCTGCGGTAATCACCACGAGGCCTCCCTCAGCGGCAGGCCGGACCAGGGACGCGGCGTTGAACCAGCGCCGCACCGTGTCCTCGCCCGCCCGCAGCGTCTCCCGACGCAGCAGGGAATCACCGTCCAGCAGCAAGGCGGCGGCATATCCCCCTTCTGCTACTGGCTCCGCTCCCACGGTGGCCACCACCAGGGCCTTGCCGCCCGTGACGCGGGCCTTGACCTGGTCGCCCGAGGACATGATAACGGTCTTACCGGGAAACGCCCGGCCCAGCTCCTCGGCAGTCCGGATCACGCCCGTTGCGCCCCTGCGGAGCTTCCGGCTGCTGCAGTGCGTGCAGTGCCAGTCCGGGGCAGGAGTGGAGCACCACCGGCATTGGGGAAGGGCGGACGCGCCGCTGGCCCCTGCTACCGCCAAAGGACCCTGGCAGGCACCACACCGTGCCGGCTCGCGGCAGGTGTCACACACCAGTGACGGCGCGTAGCCGGCCCGGGCCACCTGTACTAAAACCGGCCCCCGCTCAAGGCCCTCTTTGGCCGCCCGCCACGCGGCTCCCGGAAGGCGGGCGATGCCGGCCAGCGGATCACGCTCCTGCTCGAAGCTGTCCGCCGTATTCACCACGCGCGGGACGGTGCGGCGGACCAGCGTGCGATCGGCGTCGACAGGCAGGGCCCAGCCCGTCTCGACAAGCCGCTGGACTTCGGTACTGCGGGCGTGCCCGGCCAGAAGGCAGGCAGCCCCTGCCTGTTCCGCGCGCAGGAGCAGGACTTCGCGGGCGTGGGCATAAGGCGCACGCTGCTCGATATGGAGGTCGTCGCCGTCGTCCCAGCAGACCACGAGGCCCAGGTCCGCAACGGGCGCGTAGGCAGCGGACCGGGTACCAATGGCCACGCGTGCTGTTCCGGCCAGGAGCCGCAGGAAATTCCGGTAGCGCGGTGTGGGCCCGTCATCCGCCGTGAGGCGGGCTACGGCGTGGTCCGGAACCAAAGCCCCCACCGCCTCTTCAAGCCGGTCCAGGTCCCGGTTGTCCGGCACCACCACAACGGTTCCCCGGCCGGAAGCGTAAGCAGCGGCTATGGCCTCGGCCAAAAGTTGCGGCCAACCGGCGGAGCCATGACCCTGAAGGGGACTCAACACCGCCCGTGGCGAGGCCCCTTCGTTCAAATGGCGCAGGAACGCGGGGCCTGTCCGGTAGATGGTCCAGGCGCTGTCCCCCCAAGGCCCCGTCACGGCTCCAGCGGGTTCTCCCGTCCCATCCGCCGGCGATTCCCCGGAATCAGGGTAGGTCTTCTCCAGCCGGGCAACCCGCGGGGGAACCGCAACCCGAAGGACGTCGCTGACGGTTCCCGCGTACCGGGCCGCGACAGCGGTGACCAGGTCGCGGATCTCCGGCGTCAGGACGGCAACCGGGGAAACAATTTTCGCGAGGGGCAACAGCGTGTGACCGGCGTCGGACTCCGCCACCCGTTCCATGATGAACCCGCTGAGGTCCTGGCCGTTGAACTTGACCTTCACCCTGACGCCGGGCCGGGCATCTTCATCGAGGGCGGCGGGCACACCGTAGTCGAATGGCCGGTCCAGGTGGGGCAGCGAGGATTCCACGAGCACCCTGGCCACCGGGAGGTGGGCAGCGAACTGCGGGCCGGTGTGCTGCTTCCGGGAAGGAAAGCCCTGCAACAGGGACGGCTGCACCGGCGCCGGCAGATCCAGAAACGGCTGTGCGGAATTGTCAGCAACCACGTTGGCTACCTCCATTCAGCATCACCGGGTGAACCTGGCCAGTAAACCACCCGGCACCGACATTCCAGCCGTACCGGCATTTCCGCCGGAGCCGGGTGCCGGCCGGTCAGGCGTTGAAGAACGCCTTCAGGTCATCCACGCGGTCCAGGCGCTCCCAGGTGAAGTCCGGATCGTCGCGGCCGAAGTGGCCGTGCGCGGCGGTCTTGGCGTAGATGGGCCGCTTCAGGTCCAGGGCGTCGATGATGGCGCGGGGACGCAGGTCAAAGATTTCGGCGATGGCAGCGCTGATCCTGGCCGGGTCAACGGTTTCAGTTCCGAACGTCTCAACGTAGGTGCCCACGGGCCGTGCCTGGCCGATGGCGTAGGCGATCTGGATTTCTGCACGCTTGGCCAAGCCGGCGGCAACAACGTTCTTGGCAACCCAGCGCATTGCGTAGGCGGCGGAGCGGTCCACCTTGGACGGGTCCTTGCCGGAGAAGGCGCCACCCCCGTGGCGTGCCATGCCGCCGTAAGTATCAACAATGATTTTCCGCCCGGTGAGGCCTGCATCTCCGACAGGGCCGCCGATAACAAATTCACCGGCCGGGTTCAGGATGTTCGCAGCACGGGAGATGTCCAGGTTGGCGGCAGCCAGCACCGGCTCGATGACGACGGCGGCGAGGTCCGCGCGGAGCTGTTCCAGGCTTGCGCCTTCGGCATGCTGGCTGGAGATGACCACGGTCTCGACAGAGACCGGCCGGTCCTTGTCATAACCAACGGTCACCTGGGTCTTGCCGTCAGGGCGAAGGTATGACAGCTCCCCTGACTTCCGGACTTCGGTGAGGCGCTCGGAAAGGCGGTGCGCCAGCCAGATCGGCGTTGGCATGTAGGAGGGAGTCTCGTCACTGGCGTAGCCGAACATCAGGCCCTGATCCCCGGCGCCCTGGAGGTCGTAGTCGTCCTCCTGGCGTCCTTCACGGGCCTCAAGGGAGTTGAAGACTCCTCCGGCGATGTCGTTGGACTGCTGGCCGATGGACACAGAAACGCCGCAGCGGGCGCCGTCGAATCCGTTGGCTGAGGAGTCGTAGCCGATGCCCAGGATGGTCTCGCGCACGATCTGCGGGATTTCGACGTAGGCGTCTGTGGTGACCTCACCGGCCACGTGGACCAGGCCGGTGGTGGCCATGGTCTCCACAGCGACGCGGGATTCCGGGTCCTTGTCCAGCAGGGCGTCAAGGATGGCGTCACTGATCTGGTCGCAGATCTTGTCCGGGTGGCCTTCGGTGACCGACTCGGAGGTGAAGAGCCGGAGCGCGGAGGGCGTGGCCGCGTGGGACTGGGGAAGGTGCAGCGGTAAAGTCACTCAACTACCTTACTGGTTGGGATCTGTCTGCCCGCCGCGAGATGTCCCCGTGCTAAGCAAACGTGGCCGGGAACACTTCAGGCTCGTGGCGAAACGTGATTCAGTTCAAAGCCGATCCGGCTGATGATGGCCGTCGAAACGTCCGTTTTGGTTCCGGCCGCCTCCTGTGGCTCGGAACCGTTCCGGGAGAGGATGACCACGGAGTTGGTGTCCTGGCCGAAGACCTTGTCCGCGCCCACGTGGTTGACCACCAGCAGATCGCACCCTTTGCGCTCCAGCTTTGCTTCGGCGTAGGCCAGGACGTCGCCGTGGCTGTCGCCGGTTTCAGCAGCGAAGCCAACGATCAGCTGCTGCCGCTTCCCGTGGCCGGCGCCGTTCCGGAGTTCCACCAGTTCGTGCAGGATGTCCGGGTTGCGGACCAGCGTGATGACGGGGTCTGCGCTGTCATCGCGCTTTTTGATCTTGGTGTCGGAGACCTCCGCGGGGCGGAAGTCAGCCACCGCCGCGGACATAATCACGACGTCGGAATCGGCCGCGGCTGCCAGCGCGGCCTCCCTGAGCTGCAGGGCGGTCTCCACGGGCACCACTTCGACGCCCGCCGGCGCGGGGACTTCCATGTGCGCTGCGAGCAGGCGGACCGTCGCCCCGGCATTCCGTGCGGCGACGGCAAGGGCGACTCCCTGCTTGCCCGAGGAGCGGTTCCCCAGGAACCGCACCGGGTCCAGGGGTTCGCGGGTTCCGCCGGCGCTGATGGTGACGGTCCGTCCGGCCAGCGGCAGCTGGTAGTCGGACCCGCCCTGGACCAGGGCCATGGCGGCGTCGAAAATCACCTCAGGCTCAGGCAGCCTCCCCGGACCGGAATCAGATCCGGTCAGCCGGCCGGTGGCCGGCTCAAGGACGGCCACCCCGCGGCCCCGCAGCGTTTCCACATTGGCCTGGGTGGCGGCATGCTGCCACATCTCGGTGTGCATGGCCGGGGCGAACAGCACCGGGCCGTGAGCCATCAGCAGGGTGTTGGTGAGGAGGTCCCCGGCCTGGCCGGTGGCTGCCTTGGCCAGCAGGTCCGCCGTAGCCGGGGCGACGACCACAAGGTCGGCTTCGTGGCCGAGGCGGACGTGGTTGACTTGGTGGACGTCGTCGAAAATGCTGTTGCTGACCGGATTTCCGGACAGCGCCTCCCAGGTGGCAGTGCCAACAAAGCGGGTTGCCGCCTCCGTGGGAATCACCGTGACGTGATGGCCGGCTTCAGTAAAAAGCCGGAGGAGCGATGCCACTTTGTAAGCGGCTATCCCTCCCCCGACTCCGAGGACTATGCGCACGTGACCTCCGTCAACAGCACGTCAGGCGGCAGGTATTACTCTGCAGCTTCGATCGGCGTGGAAACCAGTTTGCCTTCGTTGATCTCGCGCAGTGCGATCGAGAGCGACTTTTCGTTTAGCTTGGTGTCTACCAGCGGGCCGACGTATTCGAAGAGGCCCTCGTGCAGCTGGGCGTAGTAAGCGTTGATCTGCCGAGCACGCTTGGCACCGAAGATCACCAGGCCGTACTTGGAATCTGCTGCCTCGAGCAGCGAATCGATCGGCGGGTTGATGATGCCTTCAAGGTTCGTGGACACGAATTCTCCAAAATTCTAGCGGGCTGACCGTTCCGGCGTCCCGTGCGGATGCGGGGTCAGCCCCATGAGTGAAACAAGCTCGTCCGCTGCCCGGCGAACGTCGTCGTTGATGACGGTATGGTCGAACTCCGGTTCAGCAGCAAGCTCCAGTTTAGCGGTTTCCAGCCGGCGCTGCTGTTCCTCGGGCGTTTCCGTGCCCCGGCCCACGAGGCGGCGGACCATTTCGTCCCAGCTCGGCGGCGCGAGGAAGACAAACTGGGCGTCAGGAACAGCAGCCTTGACCTGGCGCGCACCCTGCAGGTCGATCTCCAGCAACACCGACCGGCCTTCGGCGATGGCCTGGTTCACGGTGCTCTTCAGCGTTCCGTAGGTGTTCTGGCCGTGCACGACTGCCCACTCGAGGAACTCACCTTCGGCGACAAGCCGCTCGAAGTCCTCCTTGGCCTTGAAAAAGTAGTGGACACCGTCAACTTCGCCCGGCCGGGGTGCCCGGGTAGTGGCTGATACGGAAAGCCAAACCTCGGGGTAGTTGTCCCGGATGAAGGTGGACACGGTGCCTTTGCCAACAGCCGTCGGACCAGCGAGGACTGTCAGTCCAGGTTTTTTAGTCACGTATTCCTTTGTGCCGGAGTTCGGGGATAGCGGGGAGGTATCCGCGCTAGTTTTCGTCTATAAAATCTACCAGCGCCCGGCGCTGGTGGACGCCCAGGCCGCGGAGCCTGCGGGAGGCCGCAATGCCCAGTTGCTTCATGATGGCGGCGGCCCGTACTTTGCCAACGCCCGGCAGCGCCTCCAGCAGCTCCGAAACCTTCATCCGCGCCATGGCTTCATCCTCCGTGGCCGATTTGATGATGTCGGCCGCGGATTTGGCGCCGTTCTTGAGGCTTTCCTTGGCAGCCGCCCGGGTTGCCCTGGCTGCTGCCGCCTTGTTCAAGGCCTCAGTTCGTTCCGACGCGGATAAGGGTTTCAGCACCATCGTGGGACACCCCCGGATCTGGGTGGTTACGTCCAAGGGCGGCCGCCGTTGGACATGTCCTGAAACTACCCTTCTGTGCTGCCCGAATCAATGCATCGGAGCGAAACGGCAGCTATTCGCCCCGCAACCCGTCAAGCGTCCGCTGGGCGGCCTCCCGCAAAGCCCGCGGCTGCGGGCCTGCAGAAAGGATGTCCCGGCTGGACGTTCCCAGCACCTGCGGATAGGCGCCACCGAAAGTGGCACGCAGGTGGGCCGGCGTGGCACCCTGCGCTCCCAGGCCCGGCGCCAGGATCGGCCCGCGCATGGCGGCGAGGTCCATATCGAGGTCCGAGAGGGCGGAGCCCACGGTTGCACCCACCACGAGGCCCACTGAGCCGAGTTCCCCCGGGTAGCGGCGGTTTTCCCCTCCGGCTGCCAGGGCGATCCGGCGCGCCACCGAGTCCGCTCCCCCGACGTGCTGTACCGAGGGTCCTTCGGGATTGGACGTCAGGGCAAGGACAAAGACGCCACGTCCCGTGTCGGCTGCCAGGTCAAGGGCCGGACGCAGCGACTCGAAGCCAAGGTAGGGGCTCAGCGTCACCGAGTCAGCGGCCAGCGGCGAACCGTCACGGAGCCAGGCGTCGGCGTAGGCCGCCATGGTGGAGCCGATGTCCCCGCGCTTCGCATCGGCAATGGTGAGCACGCCCTCGTCACGGGCTACGGCAAGAAGTTCCTCCAGCACAGCCATCCCGGCGGAGCCGTGGCGCTCGTAAAGCGCCACCTGCGGCTTCACCGCGGCAGCGAGGGAGGCGACTGCCTCGAGGACTGTCAGGGAGAACGCGCGCAGGCCCTCGACGTCGTCGTTCAACCCCCAGCCGGCCAGCAGGGACGGATGCGGGTCAATGCCCACGCACAAGGGGCCGCGGGCGGCCATGGCGGCGCCGAGCCGGGAGCCAAAGGACTCCCGGCCGGCGCCTGCTACCTGCTCAGGCATGCTGCAGGGCCGCCTTCTGGGACTCGGCAAGGGCTGCGGCGTGCTCCTGCAGGCTGGTGACGGACCATTCGTAGGTGCGCATGGCCTCGATCGCCTGGACGGCGGCGTTGAACTCGGCCACCGTGGTGATGCAGGGGATGCCGATGGACGTGGCTGCGGCACGGAGTTCGTAGCCGTCGCTGCGGGCTTCGCCGCCCGAGGGGGTATTGAAGACCATATCGATCTCCCCTGCGATCACGAGGTCGGCGATGGTGCCTTCACCTTCGGCGCTGCTGCCTTCCGCCACCTTGCGGACCGGGGTGGCCTGGATGCCGTTGCGGCGCAGGACATCGGCGGTGCCGCCGGTGGAGACGATTTCAAAGCCGAGGTCGGAGAGCCGCTTGACGCCCATGATCACAGAACGCTTGTCGCGGTTTGCCACGGAGACGAAGATCTTGCCTTCGGTGGGCAGCGCGTTGTTGGCCGCTGCCTGGCTTTTGGCAAACGCGGTGTCGAAGTGCTTGTCAATGCCCATGACTTCGCCGGTGGAGCGCATTTCCGGTCCGAGCAGGGAGTCAACCACCTTGCCCTCCACGGTGCGGAAGCGGCTGAACGGCAGGACAGCCTCCTTGACGGACACCGGGGCGTCCAGGGGAAGTGTTGAGCCGTCGCCCACCTCGGGCAGCATCTTGTAGGCGCTGCGCAACTGGTTGATGGTGACGCCAGTGCCGATCAGGGCCGCAGCCTTGGCCATCTGCACGCCGGTGGCCTTGGACACGAACGGTACGGTGCGGGAGGCGCGCGGGTTCGCTTCGAGGACGTACAGCACGTCCGAGGCCAAGGCGAACTGGATGTTGATCAGGCCGCGGACACCCACGCCTTCGGCGATGGCCCGGGTTGCCGTCCGCACCCGCTCCAGGACGTTGGTGCCCAGGGTGATGGGCGGCAGGACGCACGCCGAGTCGCCGGAGTGGATGCCGGCTTCCTCGATGTGCTCCATGATGCCACCGAGGTACATGTCCGTGCCGTCGAAGAGGGCGTCGACGTCGATTTCGACGGCGTCCTCCAGGAAGCGGTCGATCAGCACCGGGTGGTCCGGGGTGATTTCCGTGGCGTTGGCGATGTAGCGGGACAGGTTGGGCTCGTCGTAGACGATCTCCATGCCGCGGCCGCCGAGCACGTAGGACGGCCGGACCAGGACGGGGTAGCCGATCTCGTCGGCGATCTTCTTGGCGTCCTCGAAGGACACGGCGGTGCCGTTCTTCGGGGAGATCAGGCCGGCTTTGTCCAGGACCCGCGAGAACGCACCGCGGTGCTCGGCGAGGTCAATGGCTTCCGGGGAGGTGCCAAGGATGGGCACGCCCGCGTCCGCCAGCTGCTGGGCAAGCTTGAGGGGGGTCTGGCCGCCGAGCTGGACGAAGACGCCCATCACTCCGCCGGTGCGTTCCTCGGCCGCGATGACCTCCAGCACGTCCTCGAGCGTCAGCGGCTCAAAGTACAGGCGGGTGGAGACGTCGTAGTCCGTGGACACCGTTTCCGGGTTGCAGTTGACCATCACCGTCTCGTAGCCGGCCTTGCGCAGCGCCATGGAGGCGTGGACGCAGGAGTAGTCGAACTCGATGCCCTGGCCGATGCGGTTGGGCCCGGAGCCGAGGATCAGGATGGACGGCTTGGAGTGCAGCGCAACCTCGTCCTCCTCGTCGTAGGCCGAGTAGTGGTACGGGGTGTAGGCGGCAAATTCCGCGGCGCAGGTGTCCACGGTTTTGTAGACGGGACGGATGCCCAGCGCCTGGCGGACACCGCGGACCACTGCTTCGGAGTTGTGCGTGAGCGCTCCGATCTGCTCGTCGGAGAAACCGTGCCGCTTGGCGCGCTGCAGCATGTCCGCCGTCAATGCCCCGGCCTGGCGGATTTCGCGGGAGATCTCGTTAAGCAGCTGGAGCTGGTCCAGGAACCAGGGGTCGATCTTGGTGGCCTCGAAGAGGTCCTCCACGCTGGCGCCGCCCAGCAGGGCGCGCTGGACCTGGTGCAGCCGGTCCGTCGTGGGGCGCTTTGCCTTTTCGATGAGCTCAGCGACTTCCCATTCCGGGACGGAGCTGAAGTCCAGCTGGGAGCCCTTCTGCTCGAGCGACCGCAGCGCCTTCTGCAGCGCCTCGGTGAAGTTGCGGCCCATGGCCATGGCCTCGCCCACCGACTTCATGGTGGTGGTTAGGGTGTTGTCCGCTGCCGGGAACTTCTCGAAGGCGAAGCGCGGTACCTTCACCACAACGTAGTCCAGCGTCGGTTCGAAGGACGCGGGGGTCTTCTGGGTGATGTCGTTGGGGATCTCGTCCAGCGTGTAGCCCAGGGAGAGCTTGGTGGCGATCTTGGCGATGGCGAAGCCGGTGGCCTTGGAGGCCAGCGCCGAGGAGCGGGACACACGGGGGTTCATCTCGATGACCACCACGCGGCCGGTGGCCGGGTCGATGGCGAACTGGATGTTGCAGCCGCCGGTGTCCACGCCCACTTCGCGGATCACGGCGATGGAGATGTCGCGCAGCCGCTGGTATTCGCGGTCCGTCAGGGTGAGGGCCGGTGCCACTGTGATGGAGTCACCGGTGTGGACGCCTACGGGGTCGAAGTTTTCGATGGAGCAGACCACAACGACGTTGTCGTTCTTGTCCCGCATCATCTCGAGCTCGTATTCCTTCCAGCCGAGGATGCTCTCTTCGAGGAGCACCTCGCTGGTGGGGCTGTACTGCAGGCCCTGGCCCACGATGCGGCGGAGGTCATCCTCGTTGTAGGCAAGGCCCGAGCCCAGGCCGCCCATGGTGAAGGAGGGCCGGACCACCATGGGGTAGCCCAGGTCGTCCGCGGCCTTCAGTGCTTCGTCCATGCTGTGGATGATGTGGCTGCGCGCGGATTCGGCGCCGCAGCGCTCCACCACGCCCTTGAACTTTTCGCGGTCCTCGCCGAGTTCGATCGCGGCGATGTTGGCGCCGATGAGCTCTACGTTGTACTTCTCGAGCACACCGTTCTTGTCCAGCGCGATGGCCGTGTTCAGCGCGGTCTGACCGCCCAGGGTGGGCAGCACGGCGTCCGGGCGTTCCTTGGCGATGATCTTCTCCACCACCTCCGGGGTGATGGGTTCGATGTAGGTGGCATCGGCAAACTCGGGGTCGGTCATGATGGTGGCCGGGTTGGAGTTGACCAGGATGACCCGCAGGCCCTCCTCCTTGAGGACACGCAGCGCCTGGGTGCCGGAGTAGTCGAATTCGGCGGCCTGGCCGATGACGATCGGGCCCGAACCAATGACGAGGACGCTCTTGAGATCTGTACGTTTCGGCATTACTTCTTGTCCTCAGTCTTGTTGTCGTTTTTGTGGTCCGCGACTGCGTTCTCCGCGTTCGCGGGATGCGCAGAGTCCACCGGGTCCTTTGACAGGTTGGCGGTCCTGCCGTCCCGGGTCCCTTCCATCAGGTCGATGAAGCGGTCGAACAGATAGGCGGCGTCGTGCGGGCCGGCTGCTGCCTCGGGGTGGTACTGCACGGAGAAGGCGGGGATGTCCAGGCAGGCGAGGCCTTCCACCACGTCATCGTTCAGGCTGACGTGGCTGACCTCGACGCGGCCGTACCGTTCCTCGGGGGCCTGGGTGGCGCCGTCGAGCGGAGCATCCACCGCGAAGCCGTGGTTCTGGGAGGTGATCTCCACCTTGCCGGTGCGGCGGTCCATCACGGGCTGGTTGATGCCGCGGTGGCCGTAGCGCAGTTTGTACGTGCCGAAGCCAAGCGCGCGTCCCAGGATCTGGTTGCCGAAGCAGATACCAAAGTAGGGCAGTTTCTCGTCCAGCACGGAGCGGAGCAGCGTGACCTGGGCGTCGGCCGTGGCGGGGTCACCGGGGCCGTTGGACATAAAGAAGCCGTCAGGGTTGACGGCCTTAACGTCCTCCAGGGTGGCGGTGGCCGGGAGCACGTGGACGCGGACGCCGCGCTCGGCAAACCGGACGGGGGTCATGGCTTTGATGCCGAGGTCGACGGCGGCGATGCTGAAGCGCGGTTCGCCGTCCCAGCCGTGGTCTCCGGGTTCAACGACGTATGCCTCGTCAACGCTGACTTCCTCGGCCAGCCGTGCACCTTCCATCGGGGCGCTGGCCAACACGGTGTCCACCAGTTCCTTGTCCGTGGCCTGCGCGGCGTCACCGGAGAAGATACCGGCGCGCATGGTCTTGTGTTCGCGCAGGTGGCGGGTGATCGCGCGGGTGTCCACACCCTGGATGCCTACGATGCCGTGCTCCACCAGTTCCTCGTCCAGCGAACGCTCGGAGCGCCAGTTGGACGGGCGGCGGGCGGCGTCGCGGACTACGTAGCCGGCCACCCAGATGCGGCGCGACTCGGCGTCGTCATTGTTTACGCCGGTGTTGCCGATGTGGGGGGCGGTCTGCACCACCAGCTGGCGGGCGTAGGAAGGGTCCGTGATGGTTTCCTGGTAGCCGGTCATGCCGGTGGCAAAGACTGCCTCGCCCAATGCGGTTCCGGTGGCTCCGTAGCTGCTTCCGCGGAAGATGCGGCCGTCTTCGAGGACCAGCGCAGCGGGAACTGATACCGGAGCGGAAACTGGGGCTGTTACTGCTGTATTTGTTGTCACTGTCTTACTTTCCACTATTGGCGTCAGCCGCGGGGGCCGAAGAAATCAATTCCTGAAGTGCTGCGAACAGGACGTTCCTGTCCTCTGCGCGGCGGGTCCGGAAACCGGTGTCCAGCTCGTGGCTGCCGTGCGTCCACGACAGCACCAGCAGGCCGTCCTTCTCTACAAATTTGCCGGCCATGCCGCTGTCCAGACGCACCCCGGTGAGGGACGCGGCGGGAACGTACAGCGCCGGCGCTCCGGCGCGGTCAATGAGGACACCGTGCGGGTACGCCGCCAGCGTGGCATTGGTCCGGATTCCGAGCCCGTGCACCGCGATCCGGTCCAGCCAGTCACCGCCGGTGGTGGACGCGACGTACTGCCCCTCGGCGGTGGTGAGCGGCTCCCCCGGCGCCGCGGGCACCACAGGAAGCTGCTCGACGTCGGCCTGGCGCTTTAGGCGGTTCCGCCAGCCAACCCAGATGAGGCCGAACGCTGCGGCGATGAGCGCCAGCGTAATGACCAGCGAAAGCAGCTGGGTATCCATCAGGCTGCGCCCACCGAAGCGGCGTGCGGGTACGGGGTGTTGAGTTCACCGTCGAGGACAGTGGGGTGTCCCTTGAAGAACGTAGCCACAACCTTGCCGGGCAGTTCCATGCCCTTGAACGGGGAGTTCCGGCCCATCGTTGCCATCTTCGAAGGCTCGACTGTCCAGCGCGCGGCCGGGTCCACCAGGATGACGTTGGCGGGCTCCCCTGCCTCCAGCGGACGGCCCTGGTCTTCGAGGCGGCCGATCCTGGCGGCGGCCGCGGAGGTCACGCGTGCAAAGTCTGCCCAGGTGAACAGGCCGGTTTCGATCATGGTGTGCTGCACCACGGACAGCGCAGTTTCCAGTCCGGTCATGCCCATGGCCGCCTGCGCCCACTCGCATTCCTTGTGTTCGCTGGGGTGCGGCGCATGGTCAGTACCTACGACGTCGATGGTGCCGTCCGCGAGGCCCGCACGCAGGGCCTGGACATCAGCGTCGGTACGCAGCGGCGGGTTGACCTTGTACACGGGATCGTAGCTGCGGACGAGGTCATCGGTGAGCAGCAGGTGGTGCGGGGTGACCTCTGCGGTGACGTTGATGCCGCGCTCCTTGGCCCAGCGGATGATCTCCACCGAGCCTGCCGTGGAGACGTGGCAGACGTGCAGGCGGGAACCGACGTGCTGGGCCAGCAGCACGTCGCGGGCGATGATGCTTTCCTCGGCCACGGCGGGCCACCCTGCGAGTCCAAGCACGGCTGAGACTTCGCCCTCGTTCATCTGGGCGCCGGCGGTCAGCCGGGGTTCCTGCGCGTGCTGGGCCACCACGCCGTCGAACGCCTTGACGTATTCCAGCGCCCTTCGCATGAGGACGGGATCGTGGACGCAGATGCCGTCGTCGGAGAACATCCGCACCCTCGCCCGGGAGTCCGCCATGGCGCCGAGCTCCGCGAGCTGCTCGCCGGCCAGCCCCACTGTCACAGCACCTACGGGGCGCACGTCCACCCAGCCGGCCTTCCGGCCCAGGCTGTACACCTGCTCCACCACTCCGGCGGTATCGGCAACCGGCGTGCTGTTGGCCATGGCGTGGACGGCGGTGTACCCGCCCAAGGCAGCGGCGCGCGTCCCGGTTTCAACTGTTTCCGCGTCCTCGCGGCCGGGCTCGCGGAGGTGCGTGTGCACGTCCACCATGCCGGGCAGCGCCACCAGGCCGGCGGCGTCGATGACGATGGCGCCTTCAGCTGAACCTTCGGCGGTAAGGCCGGTTCCGGTTTCGGCGATGACTCCGTCGCGGATCAGCAGGTCGGCCGGTCCGCCGCCCAGGATCGAGGCCCCGCGGATCAGATAGGTTCCGGTGTTGGCTGACATCAGTTGCTCTCCTTGGTGGATTGGGTGCCGGTGTACGCCAGGGCGGGGGTGGCGGCTGGTTCGCGGGTGTCCCCGGAGAGCAGCAGGTAAAGGGCGGCCATGCGCACGGACACGCCGTTGCGCACCTGGGCCAGGACGGTGGAGCGGGGGGAATCGGCGGCGGCAGCGGAAATTTCCAGGCCCCGGTTCATGGGGCCCGGGTGCATGATGATGGTGTCCTTCATGCCCAGGGTGTCCAGCGCCCGCAGCCGGTTGTCGTCGAAGCCCCACCTTCGGGAGTATTCCCGGGTGCTGGGGAAGAAGGAGGCGTTCATGCGTTCGCCCTGGACGCGGAGCATCATCACGGCGTCAACGCCCTGCGCGATGGTCTCGTCCATGTTGTAGCTGACCTTGCAGGGCCACTTTTCGACGCCGATGGGCAGCAGGGTGGGCGGCGCCACGAGGGTGACGTCGGCACCGAGCGTACGCAGCAGCCAGACGTTGGAGCGGGCGACGCGTGAATGGAGGACGTCGCCGGCGATGGCCACGCGCATTCCTTTGAGGTCTGCGCCCTCGGAGCCGGTTCCGGACAGGCGTGCCCAGTGCCGGCGCATGGTGAACGCGTCCAGCAGTGCCTGCGTGGGGTGTTCGTGGGTGCCGTCACCGGCGTTGATGACGGCGGCGTCGATCCAGTCCGTGGCAGCCAGCCGGTGCGGTGCACCTGAGGCCCAGTGCCGGATCACCACGGCGTCCGCTCCCATCGCGGACAGCGTCTGGGCGGTGTCTTTGAGGGACTCCCCCTTGGAGACTGAGGAGCCCTTGGCGGCGAAGTTGATGACGTCCGCGGACAGGCGTTTGGCGGCAGCTTCAAAGGAGATGCGGGTGCGGGTGGAATCCTCGAAGAAGAGGTTGACCACGGTGCGCCCGCGGAGGGCGGGCAGCTTCTTGACCTCGCGGTCCCCCACGGCAGCCATTTCCTCGGCGGTGTCGAGGATGCGGATGGCGTTGGCCAGGCTGAGGTCTTCAGTGGAGAGCAGGTGCTTCACGAGCGGCCCTCGATCACAACTTCGTTGACGGGGGTGCCGCCGGGGGCGGTGTCGGTTTCCTCGAGCCGGACCCGAACCTTCTCGGCAGATGACGTGGGCAGGTTCTTGCCTACGTGGTCTGCGCGGATGGGCAACTCACGGTGGCCGCGGTCGATCAGCACGGCGAGCCGGACGATACGGGGCCGGCCCAGGTCCACAAGGGCGTCGAGGGCGGCACGGATGGTGCGTCCCGAGTACAGGACGTCATCAATGAGGACAACCACCTTGTTATCGATGCCCGTGCGCGGGAGCTTGGTGGGGTATGGCGGGCGCGTGCCCTGGTGCGAAAGGTCGTCCCTGAACATAGTGACGTCCAGCTGGCCGACAATCGCCGCGGCGTCCACGGTGGGATCTGCGGCGGCAATCTTCCCGGCAAGCCTGACGGCCAGGGGATAGCCGCGGCGGGGAATGCCGAGCAGGACGAGGTCCCGGGAACCTTTGTTGGCTTCGAGGATCTCATGGGCGATACGAGTGAGGGCCCGGTCTATGTCCGCCTGGCTAAGGACTACCCTGGCTGGAACCGGTGCGCTGGTGACAGAAGTCAACGCTCGTCTCCCCTTTCCCCGCCTCACAGGACGGAATTAAAAAAGGATTATGTGCGCTCCAAAATTACCACACGGGCCCGGCGGGACCCGTGCCGGGAAGACGCGTTGATGGTCACACCGCCGAGGCTCGTGCGGGGACTAATTGGACGTGTGGCGGGAGCCACCTAGGCTTTCGGGTATGTCGATGCATCCCCGCTACCCTGCGTCCGGACCACCCGAAGATCCGCTTCGTGGAGCGGGCACACCGCTCCCCCGCGATGCCAACCCGAGCTGGATGGGGCACGTACAGCCGGAGAACTACCGTTCTGCGCCCGGGCACCAGGGCCGCCCCGTGGCTACCGTGGTGCCGCCGCAGTTGCAGGGGACGGTGGTCAAGGCGGGCCGGACCCGCAGCGGCGGGTTGCTGGGACTAACCATCGGCGGCAGTGCCCTGGCTTTCCTCAGCCTTTTCCTGGTGGTCCCGTTCCTGCTCTCGAACACGGGCCCGGCCGGGTTCCTGGTGGGATTCCTGGCCTCGCTCATTCCCCTGTCGGTGGTGCTCCTGGCGGTGTACGTCATCGACAAGTGGGAGCCCGAGCCAAAGCGGCTCCTCTACTTCGCGTTCACTTGGGGCGCTGCGGTGTCCATCGCCGTCACCCTGCTCATCCAGCCGCTTTTTGTGCTGGGCTTCCAGTTATCCGACGGAGCCGACCTGCAGACCTACATGGCCACGGTGCAGGCACCGATTGTTGAGGAGTTCGCCAAGTCGCTGGGGCTGCTGCTGCTGCTCCTGCTGGCCCGGAAGCACTTCGACGGGCCCGTGGACGGGGTGGTCTTTGCGTTCACCATCGCTGGCGGCTTCGCCTTCACCGAAAACATCCTGTACTTCGGCCGGGCAATCGCGGAATCGGCGGACCCGGCCGGCGACTTCGCCCAGGTGTTTTTCCTCCGCGGCGTGATGTCCCCATTCGCCCATGCGATCTTCACGGGCACCACCGGACTGATAATGGGCTTCGCCGCCAGGCGCTGGCACGCGGGGGCGTCGGTAGCCGCTTTCTTTGTGGGGCTGCTCCCGGCCATGTTCCTGCACAACCGCTGGAACAGCATGGGCCAGGGCTTCCTGCTGGATTACATCCTGGTACAGGTTCCCATCTTCGTCCTGGCCGTAGCGGGCATCATCCTCCTGCGCGTGGCGGAGAAGCGGCTGACACGACAGCGCCTGCTCGAATACTCCGCCGCCGGCTGGTTTACCCCTGCCGAGGTGGAGCTCCTCGCCACGTTGGGCGGCCGCCGGACCGCGCTGAACTGGGCGGGCAGCTACGGCAAAAAGCGGCAGATGAAGGAGTTCCTGAAAGCGGCGACGCAGCTGGCCAACACCCGGCAGCGCATCCTCAGTGGCCGCGACGTGCAACTGCACCAGGCTGAGGAGCGCCGGCAGCTGCAGCGGGTGCTGGCCCTGCGGGCCACCGTCGCCGGCTGACCAGGCTGCTTAACTGCGAAAGGGCTGGCCTCCACCGTGGTGGAGGCCAGCCCTTTTTGCGTTTCTGCCAGCTAAGCGAGCAGGGAAGGCTTCAACTGCTGCAGCCGGCCTAGGAGGCCGTTGATGAACTGCGGCGACTCGTCGGTGGAGAGCGTCTTGGCCAGCGCCACTGCTTCGCTCACCGCCACCCCGTCCGGGACGTCGTCGTTGTACAGGAGCTCCCAGGTGCCGATCCTCAGGATGATGCGGTCCACCGAGGGCATCCGCTCAAGGGTCCAGCCCTGTGAGTACGTTTCGAGGAATTCATCGATGGCGGCCTGCTGGGACAGCACACCCTCAACGATTTCCAGGGTGTAGGGATTGACGATCTGGTCCGTCTTCTCCCGGCGTGCCCGGAGTACATCGAACGCTGAAACCGAGCGCTGCTCGGCTTCAAAAAGAACATCCAGCGCCCTGTTACGGGCTTTACCGCGTGCGCTCACTACTCGGTGACCCGGCCGAGGTAGCTGCCGTCACGGGTGTCAACCTTGACCTTGGTGTTGTTCTCGATGAACAGCGGAACCTGGATCTCGTAGCCGGTTTCCAGGGTTGCGGGCTTGGTGCCGGCGGACGAGCGGTCGCCCTGCAGGCCCGGCTCGGTGTAGGTGATCTCAAGGACCACGCTCGGCGGCAGTTCAATGTACAGCGGGTTGCCCTCGTGGATGGCGATGTTGACCATCTGGTTCTCAAGCATGAAGTTGGTGGCGTCGCCAACGGTTGCCCCGGAAACCGTGATCTGGTCGTAGTCCGAAGTGTCCATGAACACGAAGTCCGCGCCGTCCTGGTACAGGTACTGGTAGTCGCGGCGGTCAACGGTAGCAGTCTCGATCTTCAGGCCGGCGTTGAACGTCTTGTCCACGACCTTTCCGGACATCACGTTGCGCATCTTCGTACGCACGAAGGCGCCGCCCTTGCCCGGCTTGACGTGCTGGAATTCGATGATGTTCCAGAGCTGGCCCTCGAGCTTCAGGACCGTTCCGTTCTTGATGTCGTTAGTGGTTGCCACTGGTTTCCTCTGGTTTCTTTGTCTGGTCGCGTTGTCAGACGTTGTATGCCGGGCCGGCCTGCCGAAACGGCCTGCCTGCGCGTGTTTGTCAAAAATCCAAGAACCATTCTACCGGTAAATCGGCATGGCCCTCTGTCCGGTCCCGGAGGACGGCGTCAGCAGGCCAGGTCCAGGACGTCCCGCGCCCGCTGCAGGGCCACCGTTGATGAGTAGATCAGCGACGCGTCAGCTGACTCTGCAACCCGAAGATCCAGGGCCCGGGCGAAGGATTCCACTGCCGCCGAAGTCTGCCCGGCGGCGTACTGGGTCTTTCCCAGGAACTGCAGCACCAGCGCCTCGCGGGGCGTCCCCTGCACTTCAGCGAGCAGCTGGCGGAACAGCTCCACGGCACGGTCCGAGCGGTTGGAGACCCGGAGGACTTCAGCCTCGAACGCGCGCAGCCTAAAGGATTCCGGATCCCTGAACCGCGCTTCGGCCAGCAGCTCAGCCGCTTCGGCGGCATGCCCTTCAACCAGGAGGACAAAAATGTGGTCTGCGGGGTCGGCGGAGACCGCCAGCGCTTCCCTGCAGGCGTCCTCGTTCACGATTTGCGGGAGCAGGGTTTCGGGGTTGATGCGGATTCCGGGGAACCCGGCCTCCGGCCAGTCAGCTGTGCCTTCCATGTCGCCCTGCATCAGGAGGCGATTTCCTGGTAGGCGGCGAACAGCAGCGAGGTGTCCGGGACGTCAAGGATTCCGGGCTTGGCCACTCCGTCGAGGACAACAAAGCGCAGCAGGTCGCCACGGGATTTTTTATCGCGGCGCATGCCGTCCAGCAGGCCCTGCCACCGGTCCCTGCGGTAGGTAACGGGGAGTCCCAGTCCATCGAGGATGGTGCGGTGACGGTCGGCGTCTGCGTCGCTGAGCCTGCCAACGCTCCGGGCGAGTTCGGCGGCAAACATCATGCCCACGGACACGGCCGCGCCGTGGCGCCAGGAGTAGCGTTCCACCAATTCGATGGCGTGGCCAAGCGTATGTCCGTAGTTCAGGATTTCGCGGAGCCCGGATTCCTTGAGGTCTTCGGAGACAACCCTTGCCTTGACCGCGATGGCACGTTCAATGAGTTCCCGGAGGACGGCGGACTGCGGGTCCACTACCCCTTCCGGGTCCTTCTCGATGAGGTCGAGGATGGCGGGATCTGCGATGAAGCCGCACTTGATGACCTCTGCCATTCCGGAGATGATCTCGTTTCTTGGCAGGGTGTTCAGCGTGTCCAGGTCCGCCAGCACGGCCGCGGGCGGATGGAACGCGCCCACCAGGTTCTTGCCTTCGGCGGTGTTGATGCCGGTCTTGCCGCCCACTGAGGCGTCCACCATGCCCAGAAGGCTGGTGGGCATGTGGATGACCTTGATGCCGCGCAGCCAGGTGGCGGCGACGAAACCGGCGAGGTCGGTGACGGCGCCTCCCCCGACGGCCACAATGGCGTCCGAGCGGGTGAAGTCGTTCTGCCCGAGGACCTGCCAGCAGAAGGCTGCCACCTGGATGTGCTTGCCTTCTTCGGCGTCGGGAATTTCGGCAGTGAGGGAGGTGAAACCTGCTGCCGCGAGCTCGTCGCGGACGGTGTCGCCGGTGAGCCGCAGGGCACGCGGGTGGATTACCAGGACCCGCCGGACGCGCTCACCGAGCAGGCCGGGAAGGTCCCCCAGCAGCCCCCGTCCCACCACGACGTCGTAGTTGTTACCGGCGGATTCGCCCGTGACCTTGATGACTGTTGATTCGGCGCTCACTTTTCAACTTCCTGTTTGGCAGCTGCGTAGTCCCGCAGTGCTGCTTCCAGCCGGCGTCCCAGCTCGGAAACCGAGCCGTGGCGCACGTCCAGGGTTATGTCTGCCAGCCGTTCATAGACGGGCTTGCGGGTGGCGAACATGGCCGTCCAGCGGCCCATCGCGTCTCCCGCCAGCAGCGGCCGCCCCGAATTCCGGGCAATGCGGCCCGCAACGGTGCTGGCGTCGCATTCCAGGTACACCACGGTGCACCGGCTGATGAGCTGCTGGGTTCCGGAATCAAGAACTGCACCGCCGCCCAGGGAGATGACTGTGGCCGTGCCTTCCGCTGCCTCGACCACGTCCGCCACCGTCCGCGCCTCTATTTCACGGAATGCGTGTTCGCCGCGGCCGGCGAAGATGTCCGAGATGGATCCGTGGGCTGCCACAATGACGGCGTCGGTGTCCACGAACGGGGCACCGAGCTGGTGGGCCAACTGCAGCCCGATTGCGGATTTGCCTACGGCCATGGGCCCGATGAGAACCACCGGACAGCCCATGGGCGGGGTTTTGTTGCTGTGGGGCACTTACTGGCCGATCGAGTCCAGGGAAGCCGGGATGCTGTCCAGGTAACCCTTGATGTTTCGTGCGGTCTCCGCCACGGAATCACCGCCGAACTTTTCGGTTACCGCTTCGGCCAGGACCAGGGCCACCATGGCTTCTGCCACCACGCCGGCGGCCGGGACGGCACAGACGTCGGACCGCTGGTGGTGTGCCTTCGCGGCTTCTCCGGTGCTGACGTCGATAGTCTTCAGCGCGCGGGGCACCGTGGCTATGGGCTTCATGGCCGCGCGGACGCGCAGGACGTCACCGATGCTCATGCCCCCTTCAATGCCGCCGGCCCGGTTGCTGGTGCGGACAATGCGGCCGTCGGCGTCCCTGACGATTTCGTCATGGGCGGCCGAGCCGCGGCGTGCGGCAGTGAGGAAGCCGTCGCCCACCTCCACGCCCTTGATCGCCTGGATGCCCATCAGGGCCGCGGCGAGCCGGGAGTCCAGCCGGCGGTCCCAGTGGACGTAGCTGCCGAGTCCCGGCGGGAGCCCGTAGGCAAGTACTTCAACCACGCCTCCGAGGGTCTCGCCTTCCTTGTGCGCGGCATCCACTTCGGCCACCATGGCGTTCGAGGTTTCCCGGTCAAAGCAGCGCAACGGATCAGAGTCCAAGGCCAGCACGTCTGTGGGAACAGGCAGCGGGCGCCCTTCGGGCACCGTGACGGTTGCGATGGAGACCGTGTGGCTGACCAGTTCGATGCCCAGGTGCTTCAGGAACTGCGCGGCGACGGTGCCCATGGCCACCCTTGTGGCAGTCTCGCGGGCACTGGCGCGTTCAAGAACGGGGCGGGCTTCGTCGAAGCCGTACTTCTGCATGCCGGTGAAATCGGCATGGCCGGGGCGCGGACGCGTCAGGGGTGCATTGCGGGCCTGGTCGGCAAGCAGTTCGGCGTCAACGGGATCGGCAGACATGATCTGCTCCCATTTGGGCCATTCAGTATTACCCACCTGGATGGCCACGGGACCGCCCTGGGTGAGTCCGTGCCGGACTCCGCCGAGGATGGACACGACATCCTGTTCGAACTTCATGCGTGCGCCGCGGCCATAGCCCAGGCGGCGGCGGGCCAGTGAATCGGCGATGTGCCCGCTGGTGATTTCGACACCGGCGGGGACGCCTTCAATAATTCCCATCAGGGCCGGACCATGGGATTCACCGGCAGTCAACCAACGCAACATATTTTCCATCCTGCCACGTATGGCGGTTACAACGCCCGTCGGGGAAGGCCGACTGCGTCACACATCACATCTATGACGGATGCGTTAACTTCCTTTTCGAGCCGGCTGAACAGGCGCACCTGTTCCACGGCCTGGTACAGCAGCATTTCAAGGCCGGGAACCACCGCGCCGCCGCCGGACTGCCATACAGAGGCGATCAGGCTGGGCCAGGGATCGTAGGCCACGTCCAGCAGAACGCCGGGCGTTGAAGCTTTGAGCGCGGCGATGTCGGCAGCCAGCCCGTCCGCAGCGCGTGGTGGCAGGGTCGAGATCACGACGTCGGCAGCGGCAGTTGGCGCCGCGGCCTCCACCATGGGCCGGATGTCCAGGGAGAAGCCAAGGCGTTCTGCCGCGGCCCGGACTTCGTCGGTACGGGAGGTGTCGCGGACGAAGAGCAGAGCGGAACCGGCCCCGAGTTCTGCCAGGGCTGCAACGGCAGCCCCCGCCGTCCCGCCACCACCGAGGATAACGGGCGCCGCGGGCGTCCGTCCCCCCGCATGGCGTACCGCGTTGACGATTCCCCTGACGTCTGTGTTGAATCCGATGGCCCGAAAGCCGTTCCCGTGCTCCTCAAAGGCCACGGTGTTCACTACCCCCAGGGTCCGGGCCACGCCGCGGACTTCGTCCACTTCCCTGACCATGGCGGTCTTGAGGGGCATGGTGACCGAGAGGCCGCGCCAGCCCGGCTGGTCCCGGAGCTGCCGCATCAGTGAGGGCAGCAATTCTTCGGTGACGTCGATGGCCGTGTAGCTGATGCCGATGCCCAGCTGGCTGTACGCCGCGTGATGCAGTGCCGGCGACTTCGAGTGGCTGATGGGGTGGCCCAGGACGGCTGCCCGCAGGCTCATGTGCAGCGGCCGACGTTTGCCATGCACCAGGCGTTGTACTGGTCAACGTAGCTGTTGTGTTCCGCCAGGGTCCGGGAGAACTTCGTTTCCTTGGTGTCCAGGTTGATGGTCACCCAGTAAAGGAAGTCGTTGGACTTGGGCTTGGCGGCAGCATCGATGGCTGTCTTACCCGGAGAACCGATCGGCCCGGGGGGCAGGCCCGGATTCGCATAGGTGTTGTACGGGTTCGACTTGTCCTGGCGCTGTTCGTCAGTGAAGTTGTAGCTCTTGGTTCCCAGGCCGTAGGTGACAGCCGAGTCCACCTGCAGGAAGCCCCCGGTCTGGTCATTGGGCTTAAGCCGGTTGTAGATTGCCCCGGCCACGTCACCGTACTCGGCCTGGCCCCCTTCGGCCTGCACGATGCTGGCAACAATGACGGCCTCATACTGCTTGGCCGGGTCCGTAATCCCCTGGGACTCAAGTTCGTCAACGGTGGTGGTGACCAGCGATTGGAGGATGTCTTTTGCCGGTGTCCCCAGCGGGTAACGGTGTTCACCCGGGGCGAGGTAGCCTTCCAGGTTCTTGGCCGTTTCGGGAAGGCCGAACTGGGCCGGCTGGTTGCTGAGGGCCTGCAGGTCCTGGATGGACACGCCGGAGCCTTCGGAAATCGCCTGCAGGGACTCACCAATGCGGAGGCCGGCGCTGAGTGCGAAGTAGATGACCTTCGCCTGGTCCTTGCCGAGCAGGACGTTGACGGCGTCGGAGTTCTTCATTTCCGTCTTGAAGGTGTAGTCGCCCGGGGCCAGTACCCCGCCGGACGCGGTGAACTCCTGGAGGAAGGTGTCGGAGTTCGCTACTACGCGTTCGCCCTCCAGCTTGCTGGCCACAGAACGGGTTCCTTCCCCGTTCTCGACCGTTACCAGAACCTCGCCCGAACCCGGGCCCGGGTAGTCGCTGGGCTTGTCGTTGCCAAGCAACGGCTTCAGGAACTGCGCACCGACGGCGACAGCAGTAACAAAAACGGCAAGGGTGAGGGACAACGCCAGCAACCTCCGGCGCCTGCGGACCTTCTTGGACGGTTTGGCCACTACGGGCGTTGCCGCAGCAGGCAGGAACCCGTGGTGCCCGGCGTCGTCGTGCTCATCCTCGTAATGCCCCTGGTCATAGTGTTCCCCGTGATGGAGGGCGTCGTCGTGCACGTCCTCCTGGTAGTGGTGCCCCTCGGTGTAGCGGGCATCGTCGTCGTAGTTCACATAGGCGGCGTGGGGGTGCCCGGCGAGGGCGGGCCCGGGGTGGGAATCCTCAGCGTCCCCGTGGTGAACGCCGTCATGGTGAATCCCGGCATGCTGCACATCGGGACGGCGCTCATCCTCATGATGCACGTCAACGTGCTGCACGTCGGTGTACGCCTCGTTTTCCGGCTGCTGCCCTGTGGACTGCGGCTCGTGAACGTGCTGGATGGACGGCGGACCCTGCGGGGCGGCCGGAACAACCTGCTCTTCCGGCACCGGCGGAACAGGCGATGCGGCGGTTGGCGGCGCGGAGGGCGGCGGCGGAACGTCGTGTCCCGTTTCGTAGGCCTGCTCGGGCACGGCGCCCTGGAGTCCGGTGTCGGAGGTCTTTTCGCGGGCCCGGATTTCCTTGCGGGTCAGCGGCGGCCTCGCTGCCCCGGCGTCCAAGGGGCCGGAGGCGTCGTCAATATTGGCAGGACTCACTGTTGCCTTCCATCATTTGAAGATTGGTCCGTGTCCGGGGTGGCGTGGACGGTTTCTTCCACTTCGCTGAACCCCGGTTCCACGGAAGGGGAGGGCGCGGTCACGCGTCGGCCCACATCCGCTCCCCTGGCTTTCTGCATGTCGAGGGCGTGCTGAAGGATGCCTGCGGCGGCGACCTGATCAACTACTTTACGGTGATTCCGGCTGCTCATGCCAGCTTCATGCAGGTTGCGGTGGGCTGTAACGCTGCTGAGGCGCTCATCCACCAGGTTCACCGGCACGGCCAAAGACCGTGCCGACAGCTCTGCAGCGAGCAGCTCCGCGTACTCCGTGGCCATCCTCGCGGACGCGTGCTCTTCGCCCCTCATGGTCCGGGGCAGGCCCACAAAAACCTGCACCGCCCCCAGTTCCTGCACCAGGTTTGCAATGACCCGGACGTCCGAGTTTTTCCTGGCGTTGCGGTCCAGGGTCTTGTACGGCGTGGCCAGGATCGAGTCGCGGTCGCAGATGGCCACGCCTACCCGGACAGTGCCGACGTCGACCCCCAGTTTAATGCCCTGGGGGCTGGCGCCGGCTGCAGATGGATTGGTCATGGAAGGTTTATCGCCCGGAAATGGCGTCCACAACAGCGGCCAGGGCCGGGGCCACCTTGCCGGCGTCCGTTCCACCGCCTTGGGCAACATCGTCCTTGCCGCCACCGCCGCCCCCGAGGATCCCTGCGGCGACCCGCACCAGGGCGCCGGCTTTGACGCCCGCTTCCCGCGCGGCTTCATTCGTGGCCACCAGGATCACGGGGCGCTCGTTGGCAACGCCGGCAACTGCCACCGTGGCGGCTGCCGAGCCCAGGCGGTTCCGCAGGTCCAGTGCCAGGCCGCGGAGGTCGTCCGCACCGCTGACTTGGCCGGCGTCGTGGGCGATCACACTGACCCCGGCGGCATCCCTGGCACTGCCCAGGAGCTGGGCGGCGGAAGCGGCCAGCTGTTCCTTGCGGAGCCTGTCGAGCTCCTTTTCCGTGGCTTTGAGCTTGGCGAGGGTGCTTGCGATCCTGTCGGCCAGCTGTCCGGACGGGACCTTGAGCAGGTCTGTCAGTTCGGTCACCAGGGCGCGCTCGGCGGCCAGGTGACGGAAGGCGTCCATGCCCACGAAGGCCTCAACGCGCCTGTTTCCTGAGCCCACCGACTGTTCGCCGAGCAGCGAGAGGCTGCCGATCAGCGAGGTGTTGGCCACGTGAGTTCCACCGCACAGCTCACGCGACCAGGCGCCGTCGATCTCCACAACGCGGACTTCACTGCCGTAGTTCTCGCCGAAGAGGGCCATGGCGCCCAGGGCCTTGGCCTCGGCCAGCCCCATCACCTTGGTTTGCACGGAGAAATTGTTTCGGATGGCGAGGTTGGATACTTCCTCAATTTCCGAACGGGTGGCGGTGCTCAAGCCCTCGCCCCAGGCGAAGTCGAAGCGCAGGTAGCCGGCCTTGTTGTAGGACCCGCGCTGGGTGGCCTCCGGCCCGAGGATTTGATGCAGTGCGGCGTGCACAATGTGCGTGCCGGTGTGGGCCTGCTCGGCGGCGTGGCGGCGTTCGCGGTCGACGGCGGCGCGCACCAGTGAGTCGGCGCCGATTTCGCCCTCCCGGACGATCGCCTTGTGGACGCTCAGACCCTTCAGCGGACGCTGGACATCGAGGACCTCGACGACGAACCCGTCGCCGGTGATCAGGCCGGTGTCGGCCGCCTGTCCGCCTGCCTCTGCGTAGAACGGGGTCTCGGAGAGCACGAGCTCGATCTCGTCGCCCGTGGACGCCTGGTGTACCGGCAGTCCTCCGGTGAGGATGCCGCGGACGCGCGCTTCGCCGTCGAGCTCTGTGTAGCCGGTGAAGACGGTCTCACCCTGGGCGAGGATCTCCTGGAAAGCGCTCAGATCGGCGTGGCCGCCCTTTTTGCCCTTCGCGTCGGCCTGGGCACGCTTGCGCTGCTCCTGCATGAGGCTGCGGAACGCTGCCTCATCCACCTGGAGCCCGGCCTCCTCGGCCATTTCCAGCGTGAGGTCAATGGGGAAGCCGTAAGTGTCGTGCAGCGCGAAGGCGTCGGCCCCGGAGAGCGGCTTGTTGGCGGCCTTGGACTCCTTCACGGCGTCCTCCAGCCGGGCTGTGCCGGAGGCGATGGTGCGCAGGAACGCCTTCTCTTCGGCGTAGGCAATGCGGCTGATGCGGGCAAAGTCGGTGTCCACCACCGGGTAAACGCCCTTCATGGCGTCCCGTGAGGCGGGCAGCAGCTCCGGCAGGCAGGCCTGCTCCACGCCCAGGAGGCGCATGGAACGCACCGCACGGCGGATGAGCCGGCGAAGGACGTAGCCGCGGCCCTCGTTGGAGGGAGTCACGCCGTCGGAAATCAGCATCAGTGCCGAGCGGATGTGGTCGCCCACCACACGCATGCGCACGTCGTCGGTGTGGTGCGGATCGTCCGGCGTTTCAGCTGACGTGTATTCCTTCCCCGAGAGCGCGGCGGCCTTGTCGATGACGGGACGGACCTGGTCGGTCTCGTACATGTTTTCGACGCCCTGCAGGATCATGGCCAGGCGCTCCATGCCGAGGCCGGTGTCGATGTTGCGCTTGGGCAGCTCGCCCACAACGTCGAAGTCTTCCTTGGAACGGACGTTCTCGATCTGGTACTGCATAAAAACGAGGTTCCAGATTTCGATGTACCGGGTCTCGTCAGCCAGCGGGCCGCCCTCGATGCCGTAGGCAGGGCCGCGGTCGTAGTAGATCTCCGAGCAGGGACCGGCGGGTCCGGGCTGGCCGGTGTGCCAGTAGTTGTCCGACTTGCCCATTTTCTGGATGCGCCCGGCCGGAACACCGGTGTTCTTGAGCCAGAGTTCCTTGGCTTCGTCGTCCTCTTCGTAAACCGTCACCCACAGCAGTTCAGGCGCGAGGCCGTAGCCGCCGTCGTCCACGCTCTTGGTCAGCAGTTCCCAGGCGAACTTGATGGCGTCTTCCTTGAAGTAGTCGCCAAAGGAAAAGTTTCCGCACATCTGGAAGAAGGTGCCATGCCGGGCAGTTTTGCCCACTTCCTCGATGTCACCGGTGCGGATGCATTTCTGCACGCTGGTGGCGCGGGAGTAGGGTGCTTCCTCGCGCGCGGTGAGGTAGGGAATGAACGGAACCATGCCGGCAACCGTGAACAGCAGCGAGGGGTCGCTGGAGACCAGCGATGCGGAGGGAACCGCGGTGTGGCCCTTGCTGACAAAAAAGTCAACCCAGCGCTTAGTGATCTCCTGCGACTTCATGAGCTGTTTACTTACCCTTCTTGGTCCACGCGAATGCGTGGAAGTTCGTTCGCTTGGCAGTTCCGCAGGCACGGTTGCTGCCGGTTTGGTTCTGACGTGCTGCCAGGCCGGAGTGCGGCCTTGGCTGGTGCCGGTCAGCGGCGGTCCAGTTCTCCGGACTCCACCCCGAGGGCGGCGCGGAGATCCGTTTCCCGTTCCCGCATTCCGTCCCTGATGGCGTCGGCGAAGTCATACACACCGTCAGCGAGCCGGCCTACGGCCCGGTTGAGTCCCTGGGGGCCAAGCGTGGACTGCATGCTGGCCTGCGCTTCGGTGACCTTGCGGAAGGCGATGACTCCGATCGCCACGCCGATTCCCATCCAGACAAGTCGTTTCATTCTAGGTTCTCCGGGGGTTCAGCGGCTGCGGCGGCCGGCAGCGGGTTTTTTGCGGTTGGCCAGTGCGGTGCGAACGCCGTAGCTGAACGCGGCCACCTTGATGAGCGGGGAACCAACGGTGGCGGCAACCAGCGAGGACAGCGCGGACAGGTTCGCGGACGCGTCCGAGACGTTCGAAGAGATGCCGTCCACCTTCTTCAGCTGCTGGTTGGTGGTGGACACCGTGGCGGTGACCTCATCCATGAGGGGCGTGGCGCCGTCGCTGATGGACCTGATGGAGGTGCGGACTTCGTCAAGGACTTTGCCCAGCTTCAGGATGGGCACCGCAAGCAGCAGCACCAAGAGCGCAAATACTCCGGCAGCGATCAGGCCGGCAATATCGCCACCAGACATAGACGTTCATCTCCTAGAAATTCTGTGGTTCGTGCCACCCTGCGGATGCTGTGTGAAGCGCATTCCGCGGATGTCCCCCAAGTACCTTACATACAAAGAAGCCCGCGGCGCTTGCCACGGGCTTCTTTGGATACGCTGCTGAAATCTAGCGTGCGTAGAATTCGACGACGAGCTGCTCTTCGCAGGTCACGGGGACCTCGGAGCGCTTGGGGCGGCGGACCAGGCGTGCCTGGAGGGCCTCCAGCTTGACGTCCAGGTATGCCGGAACGGTGGGCAGGACGTCGCGGTGGGCGCCGGCTGCTGCAACCTGGAGCGGAACCATGGTTTCGCTGCGGGTGTGGACGTGGACCAGCTGGCCCTCGCCGACGCGGAACGACGGGCGGTCAACGCGGACTCCGTCAACCATGATGTGGCGGTGCACAACAAGCTGGCGGGCCTGGGCGATGGTGCGGGCGAAGCCGGCGCGCAGGACCAGGGCGTCAAGGCGCATTTCGAGCAGTTCGATGAGGTTTTCACCGGTCAGGCCCTTGGTGCGGCGGGCCTCTTCGAAGGCGCGGGTCATCTGTGCTTCGCGGATGCCGTACTGGGCGCGCAGGCGCTGCTTTTCGCGCAGACGTACGGCGTAGTCGGAGTCCTGCTTCTTGCGGGCACGGCCATGCTCACCGGGGCCGTACGGGCGGCGCTCCATGTACTTGGCGGCCTTGGGGGTCAGAGCGATGCCGAGGGACCGCGAGAGGCGGGCCTGACGGCGAGCACGAGTGTTGTTAGCCACTTGTGTCCTTCCAATATCTGCGGTGTGTCAGTGTTACTGGCCTCCATCATGGAGAGCATCGGCCAACCGCTGCCTTTTGCTACTGGGTTCAGGGCACAACCAAGCGGATAAACTCCAGTGATTGGGCGCCCGGACCTTGCCAGACAAACATCAATCCTAGCACGGGGCTTACTTGCCCCGGACGATCTTCCGCAGCCGCTCCAACCGCACCGCGATGTCCCGCTCCGCGCCGTTGCCGGTGGGCTGGTAATAGTCCTTCCCCACCAGGTCGTCCGGCGGGTACTGCTGGGCTGCCACGCCGTGGGGAGCGTCGTGCGCGTACTTGTAGCCGAGGCCGTGGCCCAGCTGCTTCGAACCCGGATAGTGCGCGTCCCGCAGGTGGGCGGGAATACCGTTCCCCAGCCCTGCGCGGACATCGGCGATGGCCTTGTTGATGCCCATGTAGGCGGCGTTGGATTTCGGCGCCGTGGCCAGGTGCACCACAGCCTCGGCCAGGATAATCCGCCCCTCGGGCATCCCTATAAGCTGCACGGCCTGGGCTGCCGCCACGGCCGTCTGCAGGGCGGTGGGATCAGCCATTCCCACATCCTCGGCCGCCGAGATCACGATCCGGCGGGCGACGAAACGCGGGTCCTCCCCCGCTTCGAGCATCCGCGCCAGGTAATGGAGGGCGGCGTCCACGTCGGATCCGCGGATGGACTTGATGAAGGCGCTGGCCACGTCATAGTGCTGGTCTCCGGCGCGGTCGTAACGGACCGCGGCCACGTCAAGGGCCCGCTCGGTGTGCTTCAGCTCCACCTTCACCAGGCCGTCGCCGGCGTCGTCCGCATCCCCGAACGCTACGCCGGCAGCGGCCTCCAGCGCCGTCAGGGCCCGCCGGGCGTCACCGCCGGAGAGCCGGACAAGGTGCGCCAGGGATTCGTCGTCGAGCTCCACCTTGCCGCCGAGCCCGCGGGAGTCCGCCACCGCCCGCAGCAGCAGCCCCTCGACGTCGGCGTCGGTCAGGGGCCTGAGGGTCAGCAGCAGGGAACGGGACAGCAGCGGCGAGACCACGGAGAACGACGGGTTCTCGGTGGTGGCAGCCACCAGGACCACCCACCGGTTCTCGACGCCCGGCAGGAGGGCGTCCTGCTGCGCCTTATTGAAGCGATGGATCTCGTCCAGGAACAGGACGGTGGTGGTTTTATAGAGGTCGCGTGCAGTCAGGGCATCATCCATCACCCGCCGCACATCCTTGACCCCGGCGGTGATGGCGGAGAGTTCCACGAATTTCCGGCCCGGCCCCCGGGCGATAACGTGCGCCAGGGTGGTCTTCCCTGTGCCGGGAGGGCCCCAAAGGATCAGCGAACTGGGCCCGGCGGGTCCGGCAGCGTCCACCCCCGCTGCCAGTTGGCGCAATGGTGAGCCCTGGCCGAGCAGGTGCTGCTGCCCCACCACCTCGTCGAGGGTGCGCGGCCGCATCCGGACCGCCAGCGGGCTCCGCTGCTTCGCACCCCCGGTGGAGGGGGCGCTGCTTACGGCAACGGGACCGTCGTCGTCGTCATCATTGCCGGGCCCATGCCCGAAGAGATCTTCCACATAGATAGGCTACTTCCAGTTCACCTGCCGGCTTCCGCACGGAGGCTGCCGCCGTTCAGCGAAGGATCCCGCATGTCCGCACGTACCGCCGCCGGCGGGCAGCAACCCTCCTCCGTCCGCACCGCCTTCGTCCCGGGCAGCCGCCTGGGCGGCTGGGCGGAGAGGTTCGGCGCGGGGCACGGCGGTTTCCAGGTGCGGGATGGCGACGACGGCCTGCACCTTCTGGCGGACGACGGCGCCGAGGCACTCCTGCAGGCGCCCTGGCCCAGCGATGGCCGGCCGGGCCGCGGTGCGGACGCGCTGGAACGGCTCGCCTCCCTCGCGTCGCAGCCGCGCCGGCTCGGCCTTTTGCTGGTCCGGCGTGGAGGTTATGGCGTGGCGGTGGTCAGTGAAGGAGTGGTGCTGGCGTCGAAAGTCGGCACCACCTATGTGCAGTCCCGGACGGCAGCGGGCGGCCAGTCCCAGCAGCGGTTTGCCCGGCGGCGGTCCAACCAGGCGGACGCATTGGTGGAAACCGTGGCGGAGCAGGCGCTTCGGGTGTTCAGCGGCGGGTCCTTTGAATACGTGGTTCCCGGCGGGGACAGGGCGCTGGCGGGCTTTGTCCTTGAGCACCCGGCCCTGAAGGACTACGGCGCCCTGCCGCGGCTGGCATACCTCGACGTTCCGGACCCCAAAGCAGCGGTGGTGAAAAAGGCGGCCGCGGACGCGTGCTCAGTGCGGATCCAGGTGACGGATGCGCCGTCCTAACTCAAATTTCGTGCCGCCGTCAGCCCGATTCGACGATTCCCTGCGGGTACGGTGTTGCGCAACGTCGAGTGGGCACGGAACCGTCGAAACGGCCCAAGGGGTTCGCGATCAGCAGCCAGTCAGCGCACGCCGCGGCCGCTGCTGGCGGTAGAGGTAGCGGCCCGACTCCGTGAACCCGGCCTGGGCGTACAACCCGAACGCGGCGTGGTTGGCTGCGGTAACCAGCAACCAGAAGCTGTCCAGGCCGCGGGCTGTTCCCTCGGACAGGAGCGCCTGCAGCACCAGCGAAGCGTGACCACGCCGGCGGTGGGACGGAGACGTGGCCATGCAGTAGATTCCGCCGGTTCCGTCCACCATGGCGAGGCGCCCGACGGCGGCCGGCCCGCCGTCGTCGTCCCTCACCAGGGCATAGAGCGAAGGGCACCCGGCCAGGATGCTGCGTGCAGTCTCCCGTTCTGCCGCGCCGCCCCGGCCCTCGACGCTCCACCACAGGTCCAGCCAGTCGTCGCCCGGGCTGTCCAGGATTTCAACCTTGGCAGCCACGGGGGGCACCCGTTCCAGCCCCGCCGGCCGTGCCATGATCAGCGTCTCCGACTGGCGGCCGAAGCCCTGTTCGTCCAGGAAGGCGTTCAGGCCGGAGTTGGCGGGCGTGTCCGTGATCTGGAAGATCAGCGGCAACCGCCGCTGCCGGTACCACTGGACAGCCCCGCGCAGTGAGTCCAGGGGGTCCGCTGCCGTACCCCGGGGCCACACCGAGTTTGCCCGCTGGGTGACACCTCCGGCGGCACGAAGGACCCACTCCCCCGTGTCATGACGCTCGACGGCGGGCCAGGCCTCGTCCATCAGCGTTTCGTAGGCGCAGCCCTGCGAATCCGGAAGCCTGTGCACCAGGGGGTCTCCTGTCTGCGGAAAAACCTGAAGGCCCTCCCTGGCGGGAGAGCCTTCAGGACAAATGGGTGGGCCCTACTTGCCTTGTGCGGGCTTGGCTTCCGGCTTGAAGTCAACGCCGGCTTCCTTGCGCTGCTGCGGCGTGATGGGGGCCGGGGCCGCAGTCAGGGGATCATAACCGTTGCCGGTCTTCGGGAAGGCGATGACGTCGCGGATCGACTCAACACCAGCCAGCAGTGCCACCACACGGTCCCAGCCGAAGGCGATGCCGCCGTGCGGAGGGGCGCCGTACTTGAAGCCTTCGAGCAGGAAGCCGAACTTGGTCTGGGCGTCCGCCCGGTCGAGGCCCATCAGTTCGAAGACCCGCTCCTGGACATCGCGCTCGTGGATACGGATGGAACCGCCACCGATTTCATTGCCGTTGCAGACGATGTCGTAGGCGTAGGACAGGGCCGACTCAGGGTCCTGGTCGAACGTGTCCAGGAACTCGGGCTTGGGCGAGGTGAACGCGTGGTGGACAGCCGTCCACTTGCCGGCACCGACGGCCACATCCCCGGATGCCACCGCTGCGGCTGCCGGCTCGAACATTGGTGCGTCCACTACCCAGCAGAAGGCCCAGTCGCTGGGGTCGATCAGGCCGGTGCGGTGGCCGATTTCGACGCGGGCAGCACCGAGGAGGGCGCGGGCAGCGGACTTCTCGCCTGCAGCGAAGAATATGCAGTCACCCGGCTTGGCGCCTACGGCATCCGCCAGGCCTGCGCGCTCCGTGTCCGTCAGGTTCTTGGCAACCGGACCGGCGAGCTCGCCGTCTTCCTTGAACAGGACATACGCAAGGCCCTTGTGCCCGCGCTGCTTGGCGAATTCCTGCCAGCCGTCCAGGGTGCGGCGGGGCTGGGAGGCACCGCCCGGCATCACCACAGCACCGACATACGGAGCCTTGAAAACGCCGAAATTGGTGTCCTTGAAGAACTCGGTGAGCTCAGTCAGCTCCACGCCAAAGCGCAGATCGGGCTTGTCCGAGCCGTACCGCGCCATGGCGTCCGCGTAGGTAATGCGCTGGATGGGCGTGGGGATTTCGACGTCGATCAGCTTCCACAGTGCCTGCACGATGCTTTCGCCGAGCGAAATAATGTCGTCCTGGTCCACGAAGCTGGCCTCAATGTCCAGCTGGGTGAATTCCGGTTGGCGGTCGGCGCGGAAGTCCTCATCGCGGTAGCAGCGCGCGATCTGGTAATACTTCTCGAAGCCGCCCACCTGCAGAAGCTGCTTGAAAAGCTGGGGGGACTGCGGCAGCGCGTACCAGGAACCCGGGGCCAGGCGGGCGGGGACCACAAAGTCACGGGCGCCTTCCGGCGTCGAACGCGTCAGCGTGGGGGTTTCCACCTCCACGAAGCCATCCTGGTGCAGCAGCTCGCGGGCCACGCGGTTTGCCTCCGAGCGAAGGCGAAGGTTGCGGGCCGGGCCGGGCCTGCGCAGGTCCAGGTAGCGGTGCTTCAGGCGTGCTTCCTCGCCCACTTCTACGTGCTCGTCAATCTGGAACGGAAGCGCCTCGGACGTGTTGAGGATGACCACCTTGTCCGCCATGACCTCGATCTCGCCGGTGCCGAGGGCGGGGTTCTCATTGCCCTCCGGCCGCTTGGAGACGGTGCCGGTGATCTGCAGGACATACTCATTGCGCAGGCCGTGGAAGACTTCCTCCTCGCGGACCACAACCTGTGCCACGCCCGAAGCGTCGCGCAGGTCAACGAAGGCGACGCCACCGTGGTCACGTCGGCGGCCCACCCAGCCAGCGAGGGTTACGGTTTGTCCAATGTGCTCGGAACGAAGGGATCCGAGGTCATGTGTGCGCAGCACAGCACGCCTTTCTGCGGGGTAACAGCGGGAAGATAACAGCGAAGTTAAATAGGATCGTTCGGGAAACGATTCCGTTCGAGTTTACCCGCTGCAAAGGGACTGTCACCGCATGAGCGCGCACCAGCAACTGCAACGAAGGCTAGGCACCTTCGATGCCACCGTTATCGGCCTCGGCTCCATGCTGGGCGCCGGCGTGTTCGTGGTCTTCGCGCCGGCGGCCGCACTGGCCGGGAACTTGCTGGTACTTTCGGTGGTTCTGGCGGGGCTCGTCGCATACTGCAATGCCGTGGCGTCTGCGGCCCTCGCCGCGAAATATCCCACCAGCGGAGGAACTTACGTTTATGGCCGCAAACAGCTCGGAGAATGGCCGGGGTTCCTGGCCGGCTGGGGCTTTGTTACCGGCAAAACGGCTTCGTGCGCGGCGATGGCGTTGACGTTCGGCACTTATGCAGCCGGTGACTTTGCGGTCCCGGTGGCCATCGCAGCGGTGGTGGCATTGACCGTCGTTAACCTGCTGGGCATCACCCGGACGGCCCTGCTGACCCGGGTCCTGCTGTGCGTTGTACTGGCCACCCTGGTGTTTGTCGCCGCCGCGGCCATTATTGGGCCGCACGCGGGCACCGGCCCGGGTGCGGCGTCCCAGGGTGGACCGGCAGGCGTGCTGCCCGCCGCCGGCCTGATGTTTTTCGCGTTCGCCGGCTACGCCAGGATCGCCACCCTGGGCGAGGAAGTGAAAAACCCGTCCCGCTCCATCCCCCGGGCGATCCTTGCCGCACTGGCCTCCGCCTTCGCCATCTACCTGGCGCTTGCGCTGTTGCTCCTCAACCACCTTCCCGGCGGACAGCTGGCGGCCGCAGAGACCCCGCTGCTCGAGGCTGTGCTCCAGTCCCGGTTGGCGGCAGGCGCGCCGCTGGTCCAGGCAGGTGCTGCTGCGGCGTGCCTGGGGGCGCTCCTTGCCCTCATCACGGGCGTTGGCCGGACCACTCTGGCAATGGCCCGGGAACGAGACCTTCCGCACCCGCTGGCCAGGATCGGCGGCAAGCAAACGGTTCCGTACGTTGCAGAACTGGCCGTGGCCGCCGTCGTCATCCTGCTCCTGCTGACCACCGATGTGATGACCGTAGTGGGCTTCTCAAGTTTTGGCGT
The DNA here is from genome assembly GCF_042879835.1 of Pseudarthrobacter sp. NPDC058329. Classification (NCBI taxonomy): domain Bacteria; kingdom Bacillati; phylum Actinomycetota; class Actinomycetes; order Micrococcales; family Micrococcaceae; genus Pseudarthrobacter; species Pseudarthrobacter sp. NPDC058329. The sequence continues at coordinate 826,369 of NZ_JBHVZR010000001.1, read as the reverse complement.
GTTGGTCTACTACGCCGTGTCGAACGCCTCCGCGTACACTTTGGTGCGGCACCCGGGGTATGCCCCCAAGTGGCTGAACGCTGCGGGCTTCGTTGCCTGCCTGCTGCTGGCCTTCACGCTGCCGCCGGCCTCTGTACTGACCATGACGGCAGTGCTGGCCGCCGGGGTGGCGGGGCGGTGGCTGGTGCTGCGCTTCCGCCACTAGTACCGCGTGCTGGCGACTGTTCCTTTGCGGCGCTAACCCGGGCGTTGGTACGACGGCGGCTGGCTGGCTTCCAACGGACGCGTCGCCAATCCGGGCGGTTTGCCGTGCGCCTCGGAGCGGTTTATCCACATAGGGCTGGGGGTCCGTGTCCTTCCTTGCCGTGTTGGAAACAAGCCGCCGCCGGTGTCCCGGCCGATGAAGCCGACGCCGTACGCAGCCGTCGTCGTCAGAACCGGGACCGTACCAAAGCACTTAACGTGCCCGCTTCAAACGACCAGTCGTGACGTAATCAGCAGATGCAACCCCGCACCAGGCCAAGTGCGCGCCCTATGAAGCGACCGTTGCCACTTGGCCGGACGCGGCCACCTGCACTGAGAGGTCCTCCAGCGACGGAGTCCAGGTTTCCGGGAATGCCACGACCTGCTCGCCGGTGCGGATGTCCTTGACCTGGTGGGTGCCGTCGTCGTCGGTGAACCAGACGAACGGGATGCCGCGGCGGTCGGCAAACTTGATCTGCTTGCCGAACTTTTCCGCTTTCGCCGCCACTTCCGTGGGAATCCCGCGGCTCCGAAGCTGCGCGGCCACATCCTGTGCCGCACTCCAGCTGTCATCGTGTGTGAGGGCAATCAGGACGGCAGTCGGGACGGAGCGCGACGCCTTGGCCAGGTCCTGGCTGAGGATACGGGACACCAGTCGGGTGACGCCGATGGAAAGGCCCACACCCGGGAATTTCCGGTTGCCCTTCGAGGCCAGTGCGTCATAACGGCCTCCGGAGCAGATGGACCCGAGCTGCTCGTGGCCCACCAGGACGGTTTCCACCACGGTACCCGTGTAGTAGTCCAGGCCGCGGGCGATGCTGAGGTCAGCGACCACCTTGCCCGGGGCGCGCTGGACGGCTGCTTCGATGACCTGTTCCAGCTCGTTCAGGCCTTCGTCCAGCAATTCATTGCTGACCCCCAGCGCCCGAACCTGTGCCACAAAGGAAGTGTCCTCCGTGCGAATCGCAGCCAACTGCAGCGCTTTTTGCGCCTGCTCATCGGTGGCCCCCAGCTCCGCTTTCAGCAGCTCAGCCACCTTATCCGGGCCGATCTTTTCAAGTTTGTCGATGCTCCGCAGCACACCGGCCGTATCCTCCAGGCCGATACCACGGTAAAAGCCTTCCGCGAGTTTGCGGTTGTTGATCCGCAGGCGGAAGTCCGGTATGGGAAGGGCACTCAGGGCCTCGGCAATCACCAGCGCGATCTCGACGTCATACCGGAAAGGCAGGTCGCCGTCCCCCACCACGTCAATGTCCGCCTGGGTGAACTCGCGGGCGCGGCCCTCCTGGGGACGCTCACCGCGCCACACCTTCTGGATCTGGTAGCGGCGGAACGGGAAGGCGAGGTAGCCGGCGTTCTCCACCACGTACCGGGCGAACGGGACGGTGAGGTCAAAGTGCAGGGCAAGTGCGTGCGGATCGGCTTTCCCTCCCTTGACAGGGTTTTCGCTGTCGTCCTCCTGCAGCCGGCTAAGACCGTAAACTTCCTTGTCGATTTCACCCTTGCGCAGCAACTGCCCGACTGTTTCCACGGCCCGGGTCTCGATGGAACCGAAACCGTGCAGCTCGAATATCCGGCGCAGCGTGTCCAGCACATGAAGCTCCACCAGCCGTTCCTCGGGAAGCCACTCGGGGAATCCGGACAGGGAGGCGGTGCGTGCCATGGTGGATTTTCTCCTCTTGGGTGAAGTGCTTGGGACTTGCCCGGAATCCCGAAACGGGCCAGGAACCGCGGCAGTCCAGCCAGTCATGCATAAACTATGTGCGGCAGTCAGTTTATGCGTCATCCGCCGGCATCTCTAATGCGGCGGACCGGCAGGGCTCGGCCGTCAGACAACACGCCCGGGGCTTCACGCCACGCCGTGCAGCAGCCCGACAATAAGGAGGAGCCTTGGCGGCCAGTTCACGCAGCGCCCGCGAAGCAAAGCGTCGCATCCAGCAGATGGAAGCCAAACGCGAGCTGCGGCGGGACCAGGAGAAGCGGCGCAGGCGTGACAACGTCGTCGCCGCCGGTGCGGGAACCGCCGCCGTGGTGCTCGCCGTCGTACTCCAGTTGACCGCCTTCGCCGGGAACCCGACCGAGGAGGAGTTCGCCGCCGCCGAGGCCGGGCTGATCAGCCCTTCGGCTTCAGCATCTGCAAGCCCGACTTCCCAGCCAACCAACGGCCCGAATATTCCGGCTGCAGATACCGCCGCCGGCAAGACCTTCACCGGTGAACTGGTCCTCAACGGGGCCGCCCTCGCTGTGGAGCTTGACGGGACCAAGGCCCCGCAAGCCGCCGCGGTTTTCAAGTCCCTCAGTGACGAGGGCTTCTACAACGGAAAGTCGTGCCACCGCCTCACTACAGGCGAGACTTTCGGGCTGTTGCAGTGCGGCGCGTCGGGCCCTGAGGGCCAGGGCGATCCTGACTACACGTGGGGACCCCTCGAGAACACCCCGGCTGACAATACTTATCCGGCGGGAACTGTCGCCGTCGCCCGAACGGGCAACAACGCGTTTGGCAACGGGACACAATTCTTCATCGTCTACAAGGACACGGCCATCCCGTCCGACACCGCCGGCGGTTACACGGTGGTTGGAAGGGTGACATCCGGCCTCGAAGTGGTGTCGAATATGGCTGCTGCCGGAATTACGCCGGGCAGCAGCGACACGGACGGCGCACCTGTGGAACCAGTCACGATAGACTCGTTTTCTCTGAAGTAGGAAGCCCGGCCCCGGAGCTGCGGCGCAGGACCTGAGTATTTCCCTCCAAGCGAAAGACTTTTAGCGGTGACAGACAGTCAGAAATCCGACGAAACAGCAACAGACCTGACCGAGACGGCGGCACCCGCCGCCGGCGAGGAAGTCTCTGTTGCAGCTACCACCCCGGCAGCCGAAGCTCCCGCGGACAACGCCCCGGAAGACAGCACTCCGGCAGCCGAAGCCCCCGCGGAGAACACCTCAGAACGTAGCGCACCCGCCCCGGCGCCCCGCCCGGCACCCTCCCCGGCCGCTTTTGCCTCCCGTCCCAAGCCTGCTGCCGCACCAGCGGCGGCACCGGTCGCCGCAGTCCCCTCCACCTCCCTTGCGGAAGCCTCAAAGTGGGGACGCGTTGAAGGCGACGGGCACGTCTTCCTGACCATCGACGGCGGCGAGCACCCAGTGGGCCAGTACCCGGACGTCAGCGGTGACGAAGCCCTGGCGTACTTTGCCCGGAAGTACGACGACGTAGTGGCCCAGATTGTGCTGCTGGAGCAACGCGTCAGCTCCAAGGCTCCCAGCACCGACATGCAGAAGACCGTTACGCACCTCCGCGAGCAGCTCGCTGAACGGAACATGGTGGGCGACCTGAGGTCGGCCGAGGCGCGCCTCGACGAGCTTTCCACCCAGATCGCTGAACTGGAAAAAACGGAAAAGGCTGAGCACGACGCCGTCCGCGCATCCGAGCTCGCCGCACGCGAGGCGATCGTAGCCGAAGCCGAGCAGATTTCCGGCCAGGATCCGGCCCAGACGCAGTGGAAGACTTCCAGCTCCCGGATGAACGAACTCTTCGAGAGCTGGAAGGCTGCCCAGAAGAGCGGAGTCCGCTTGGGCCGCAGCAACGAAGACGCCCTGTGGAAGCGCTTCCGCGCCGCCCGCACCGTCTTCGATCGCCACCGCCGTGCCTACTTCTCGCAGTTGGACAGCAACAACTCTGCTGCCAAGTCCGTCAAAGAGAAGCTGATCTCCGAAGCGGAAGCACTGTCCAGCTCCACGGACTGGGGTTTCGCCGCCGGCGAGTACCGCCGCCTGATGGACCAGTGGAAGGCCTCCCCGCGTGCCAGCCGCAAGGACGACGACGCCCTGTGGGCACGGTTCCGCGCGGCCCAGGATGTCTTCTTCACCAACCGACAGGCCGCCAATGACGAGATCGACCAGGAATACGCGGCTAACCTCACGGTCAAGGAAACCCTCCTGATCGAGGCCAACGCGATCCTTCCCGTCAAGGACCTGGCAGCTGCCAAGAAGGCCCTGCAGTCCGTTCGTGACCGCTGGGAAGAGGCCGGCAAGGTCCCCCGCGGTGACATGGGACGCATCGAGGCCGGACTGCGGAAGGTTGAGGATGCAGTCCGCCACGCTGAAGAAGAACAGTGGCAGCGCTCCAACCCCGAGCGGAAGGCACGCACGAACAGTGCCCTCTCCCAGCTCGAATCCGCCATTGCAGGCCTGCAGGACGACCTCGCTACGGCCGAGAAGACAGGCGACCAGCTCAAGATCAACGCTGCCCGGGAAGCCTTGGAAGCACGCCAGGCATGGCTCGACCAGATCCAGCGCTCGGCCAGCGAGCTGTCCTAGCTCTACCGCCTGGCATGTCCAGGCCGCCGACCATCGCAGGCCCGGTTCCGGTTATCCACATATCCGGAACCGGGCCTGTGCCTGTTAACGGCAGGGGCGGCAGGATGGGTGGATGGCGATTCCCTCACCTCCTTCCTCCGCCGTCCACGGCAAGGACCCTATCCAGGGCGGAGAAGCAGCACCTCGTTTTCCGGAGCTGTATGCCCCGGGCATGCCTTTTGCCTCGCCCGAGCTACAGGCCCTGGCTTCGGATGGCCTGCTGGAACGTTTTCATCAGCACGGCTATATGGTCCCGGGGGGCACGGCTTCACCACAGCTGCGTGCGCGCGCAGCAGCGGCGGTCGTACCTGCGGCTGTCCGCCAGCGCGTCGTTGCCGGCCGTATGACGGCTGCGTGGATCTACGGCTGCGCCGCTGAACCGGACCGGCTGGCACTCCTGGTCGACACCAAACGGCGTGTTTCGAGTCTCCGGAACACCAGGGGCTGCAGCCTGCACGAGGTGAAGCTCGGACCCTTCGACGTCGTCAGCCTCGGCGGCCTGATGGTGTCCAGTCCCCTAAGGACCGCGCTCGATGTCGCCCTGCACGTGGAGGCCGAACGCGCCATCCCCACGCTGGAGCGGCTGCTCGACCGCCCCCAGAATGATGTGCGCCTGCGTTTACTGGTTCTTGCCATCGAGGCCACCCCCCGTGTTCCGCACAAGAAAGCGGCGCTGGAGAAGTTGGCCAGGCTAGCTCCGGCGCTTGTTCCCGGTGGTGCGGTAGACGTCGAAAACACCATCGATGCGGCGGACGGCGCTGAGGACGTGGTGGAGGTACTTGGGGTCCCCCATCTCGAAAGCGAACTTTGAGATGGCCACCCTGTCAGTGGACGTATGGACGCTGGCCGCCAGGATGTTGACGTGGTTTTCAGACAGCACGCGTGTGACGTCCGAGAGCAGCGATTTGCGGTCCAGCGCTTCCACCTGGATTTCCACCAGGAACACGCTGGACTGGGTGGGGGCCCAGTCCACATCGACGATTCTGTCCGGCTGGTCCTTCAGGTCCGAGATGTTGGTGCAGTCGGTGCGGTGTACCGATACCCCTGAGCCCCTGGTCACGAATCCCAGGATGGGATCCGGCGGCACCGGAGTACAGCAGCGGGCAAGCTTTACCCATACGTCACCGACGCCCCGGACCACAACACCGGAATCGGAGAACCGTGCCTTCGTGACCTGGGTGGGGACGCTGACTTCGGTGATGTCGTCGTCGGTGCTTTCATTCCCGCCGAGGCTTTCGACGAGCTTCTCCATCACCGACTGTGCCGAGGTATGTCCGTCCCCCACGCCGGCGTAGAGGCCGGAGATGTCAACGTACTTGAAGTCCTCGGCCACTGCGGCGAGGGCCTCGTGCGTCATCAGGCGCTGCAAGGGAAGATTCTGCTTGCGCATGGCGCGGGTCAGGAGTTCCTTGCCGCGGTCGATCGCCTCTTCGCGGCGTTCCTTGCTGAACCACTGCCGGATCTTGTTGCGGGCCCTGGCGCTCTTAACGAAGTGCTGCCAGTCCTGGCTTGGCCCGGCGCCCTCGGCCTTGGAGGTGAAGATTTCCACCCAGTCGCCGTGGTTCAGCTCGCTGTTCAGCGGCACCAGTTTCCCGTTGACCCGGGCACCGATGGTCCGGTGTCCCACCTCGGTGTGCACGGCATAGGCGAAGTCCACGGGGGTGGAACCGGCCGGAAGGGCCATGACCTCACCCTTGGGGGTGAACACGAATACCTCGCGGGCATTGATCTCGAACCGCAGCGAGTCAAGGAACTCTCCGGGATCGGAAGTTTCCTGCTGCCAGTCCACCAGGGACCGCAGCCACCCCATGTCGCCGTCGCGGGGGCTGCCGGGTCCAACAGCGGTGCGGTTGGGCTGGTCCTTGTACTTCCAGTGTGCTGCGACGCCGTACTCGGCGCGGCGGTGCATCTCGTGGGTCCGGATCTGGATTTCCACCGGCTTGCCGCCGGGTCCGATCACCGTGGTGTGCAGCGACTGGTACATGTTGAATTTGGGCATCGCGATGTAGTCCTTGAACCTGCCGGGCAGCGGGTTCCAGCGCGAGTGCATGGTTCCGAGTGCCGCGTAACAGTCCCGGACGGAGTCCACCAGGACACGGACGCCCATGAGGTCATTGATGTCGTCGAAGTCCTTGTCGCGGACGACCATCTTCTGGTAGATCGAGTAGTAGTGCTTGGGCCGGCCCGTGATGGTTGCCTTGATCCTGGCGGTGCGGAGATCCTCCGTGATCTGGTCACGGATGACGCTGAGGCTCTTCTCCCGCTCGGGCGTCCGGTCCCCCACCATGCGGACAATCTCTTCGTACACCTTCGGGTAGAGGGCCGCGAAGGAGAGGTCCTCGAGTTCCCACTTAATGGTGTTCATACCCAGGCGGTGGGCCAGCGGGGCGAAGATTTCCAGCGTTTCCCTGGCCTTGCGGGCCGAAGACTCTGCTGAGACAAAGCGCCACGTGCGGGCGTTGTGAAGCCTGTCCGCCAGTTTGATCATCAGCACGCGGATGTCTTTGGCCATGGCCACAACCATCTTGCGTACTGTCTCTGATTGGGCGGCTTCCCCGAAACTGACCTTGTCCAGTTTGGTCACGCCGTCTACAAGCATGGCCACTTCAGGACCAAAGTCCCGCTTCAGGTCTGCGAGTGTATAGGGGGTGTCTTCCACGGTGTCGTGCAGGAGGGCCGCCGCCAGGGTTGTCCCGCTCAGACCAAGTTCGGCGAGGATGGTGGCCACGGCCACCGGGTGGGTGATGTAGGGATCGCCGCTTTTGCGCTTTTGCCCCCGGTGGCTTTGTTCCGCGACATCGAAAGCACGCTGGATCAGGTCGAAATCCTCTTTGGGATTGTTGGCCCTGACCGTTCTCAGCAGCGGCTCGAGGATGGGCGAATAACTTGCCGCGCCGCGCCCGGTCAGACGGGCGAGCCTGGAGCGGGTGCGTTCCCGTCGGCCGGGGAATGTGGGGCGGGAACCCGAGCTGTCCACGGGGACCAGCGAACCTGATCGCGCGGAAGCGGCCGCGCCGGTCTGCAGACCGGCAGGACTTTGATCTCCCTGTGCCGTTGGCGCAGACGCCGAACGTTCTTCCAATGAAGCACCCCTCACCACCGTTTAATTACTTCAGTCTATTCCCCAGCCCTCGGACTTCTTAAACCGGCGATTAAAGAGAACGGGCCGGGCAGCGTCAAGGTTTTGACACTGCCCGGCCCCCTCGGCGGCGGCTCAGGGTTGGGCCGGCTCCACAATCGATGATCCGGACCTCGGTGAAGCCTCCGCCCGGCGGTGCTCCACGCGCTTGGCCTGCCTGACCAGGTCGGGTTCGTTCTGGCGCAACCAGGCGTACATGGGAGCTGCGACGAAGATCGTGGCTGCAGTTCCGATGAGGATGCCCACGAAGAGCGCCAGCGAGAGGTCGCGCAGTGTTCCCGCACCCAACAGGCCCGCGCCAATGAACAGGATGGCGCCTACGGGGAGGATTGCAACCATCATGGTGTTGATCGAGCGGACCAGGGTCTGGTTCACTGCCAGGTTGACTTCCTCAGCGAACGTTCGCCGGGTTGATGCGTCCAGGTCAGCGGTGTTTTCGCGGATCTTGTCGAAGACCACCACTGTGTCGTACAGCGAGTAGCTCAGGACGGTGAGGAACCCGATGATGGCGGACGGGGTGACCTCGAAGTCGCTGAGGGCATAGACCCCGGCGGTGACGAACATCGTGACGGCCATACCGGCAATAGCCGAGAGCGACATCTTCCAGGTGCGGAAGTACACGGCCATCAGAACCGCGGCCAGAAGCACAAAGATCACCAGGCCAATCAGTGCCTGCTTGGTAACATCTGCACCCCAGGTTGGACCCACAAATGTCGACGTCACCTCGTTGTCCGTGACGCCATAGGCCGACGTGAGGCCCTCCTTGATCCGGAGGGTCTCATCATCGGTGAGCTTGTCGGTCTGGATCCGCATGGTGGTTCCAGCCACGTTGGCTACGCGCGGAACGCTGCCCTCCACCACGTCGGTGACGGCCTTTTCACCCAGGGCTGCATCAGTGGTCTTCACGTTCGAGACCGTAAACTCGGATCCGCCGCGGAACTCGATCCCGAGGTTGAACCCGCCCTTGGCCAGCGGAATCAGGATGGAAAGGGCCACGGCAACCGCCGCAACAATGAACCAGATCTTCTTGGCGCCCACAAAGTTGTAAGAGCGTTTGCCCGTGTAGAGCTCATTGCCGAAATTCGCGAAGCTAGGCATTACTTGTTCTCCTTCGCTGCAGACTTCGAGGAGCCTGCAAGCTGCTCCTGTTTCTGCGCCATACGGCGTTCGGCAATGGTCATCCGGCGTTCTGCCTCGGCTGCGGCTCCGGCGTTCTTGGCCCGGACCACGGCGGCAGGCTTTTCTTCGGGAGTACGGATGCGGCCGGCGCCCCGGTACAGCGGTACCGCGCCCAGGCGCTTGGGATCAAGGCCGGAGAACCGGTGGCCCTCACCAAAGAACTTCGTACGCGCCAACAGCTGCAACGTCGGATGCGTGAACATAAACACCACGATGAGGTCGGCCAGGGCCGTGAGACCAAGCGTGAAGGCGAAGCCACGAACGTTGCCCACGGCCACGAAGTACAGGACCAGGGCAGCAAGCAGGTTGACGGCCTTGGAGGCCAGGACCGTCCGCTTGGCCCGCTTCCAGCCGTTTTCGACGGCGGACACCAGGCCGCGTCCCTCCCGGAGCTCATCGCGGATGCGTTCGAAGTAGACGATGAAGGAGTCTGCTGTCTGACCGATGGCGACGATGATGCCAGCCACGCCGGCCAGGGACAACCGGTAGTTTTCGGTCCAGCCCAGGATGGCGATGGCGAGATAGGTCAGGATGCCGGCCACCACCAGCGAGGCGATGGTCACGAATCCGAGGACCCGGTATTGGAAGAGGGAGTACACCACCACCAGCAGCAAACCGATGACGCCTGCAAGAAGGCCCATCCGCAGCTGTTCGCCACCGAGGGTGGCAGAGATCTGCTGTTCGCTCTGGATCTCGAAGCTGATGGGCAATGCGCCGAACCGGAGCTGATCAGACAGGGCTTTGGCGCTCTGTTCCGTGAAGCCGCCCGTGATCTGGGGCCGGCCGTCCGTAATGACGGCAAGCGAGCGGGGTGCGGAGATGACCTGGTCGTCCAGCACAATGGCGAACTGGGCCTTGGGGTCGTTGCCAGCGTCACCGCCGGCCGCCACGTAGAACTGGTTCAGGCGTTCGGTGACCTCTTTGAACTTGGCTGTGCCTTCGTCGTCGAACTGGATGTTGACTGCCCACTCGTTCGTGACGGCGCCCTGCGCGCCCTGCTGGAGCTGGAAGGAGGACGTAACGATGTTGCTGCCCTTTACCTCCACCGGTCCCAGGATGTATTTGATGGCAGGGTTGGTTTCCGTTGCAGGCTCACAGGTCACCAGTGGCTTGGCCGGATCCGACCGTTCCTGCTCATCCTGGGACGGGTTGTCACAGTCAAGGGCTTCGAACTGCCGGTAGACGTCAGGCGTGATCCAGTTCGTGTCGCTGCCGTTGGTGGGTTCCGCCGTCGGTTTGGGCAGCTGGTCCTCTGGAGCCCGCGACTCCTCCGGTACGGGTGCGCCTGCTCCGTTGAGGAGGACCGGACGGAAATTCATGTCGGCGGAAGCTTGGATCAGGTCGCGCGTCTGTGTTGACGGGGTGCCGGGAAGGCTGACCACCACGTTGCGCCCGGACTGGGTGCTGATTTCAGCTTCAGCGACGCCGGAACCATCGACGCGCTGGCGGATGATCGCCACAGCCTGGTTGAGCTGTTCTTCATTGATGTCCGAACCGCCCTCCACCTTGGGCGCCAGGATCATCTGGGTGCCGCCTTCGAGGTCCAGCGCCAGCTTGGGCGCCCAGCTCGCTTGGCCGGCCATGGTGCCGCCCGCCAGGACAGCAGTCAGCACGGCGAGGATTACGCCCAGCCAGACCAGGACCCTGAGGCCTGGTTTCTTAGAACCAGTTCGTGCCATTGTTGATCTTTCTCTTATTCACGGAGGAACCGCCGGTGCATGCTTGGTGCCGGCACCGGCGGCGTTCCGCAGCCGTAGAGGTGTTGTAAGGAACCAGCGGGACTAGTTGTCCTTCTTGCCCTCGTCATTGAGGCGCTTCAGGGTCTCGTCCGGCGTCTCTGCCGTGGTGGCGGAGCTGCCGGTTTCCTGGGCGGTGAGGGACGAAGCGTCATCCGGCACTGCGGGGGAAACGGCTTCCGGCGCTGCTGCCGGCTCTACGATCTTGGTGACGGACTGGCGGTGCACGGTGGCCAGGTTCCCCGGTGAGAGTTCCAGGGTGACCTTGTTCTCCTCATCGTCGATGGCGACGATCCGGCCGAACAGGCCAAAGCTGGTCATCACCTCAACCCCCGGGGCGAACTGGGACTGGAGGGTCGCCTGCTGCTGCTGGGTCTTCTTGTTACGCCGAAACATCATAAAAATGAAGACGCCGAGCATAACGAACAGCAGGATCGACATGATGTCAATGCCGCCGCCGGGCTGCGTAGTGGTGGTCTGGGCAGTGATATGTCCGAACACGGGGAAGTTCCATTCTGTACATGCGTAGAGCTGATTGACAGCGCCGTCCGCTTTGAACGTGTGGCCTGGCGCGAACTTGCGCCATCCGTCCACGGGCTGCTGGTGATGCTGCCTGCGGGAACAAAGACCCGAACGTGCCGAGCGTCATACCAGTCTAAAGGGAAAAACTGAAGGGAGCCTGTTATTGGCTTTGCGGAGCCCAGTCTTCAGTACCATCGGTTTCCCCGCCGGCAGGTTCGAAGAGGTCCAGGGGCTCCTGCGCGAAGACGCCGGCGGGGATGGCGTAGCCAAGGTGGGTCCACGCCGGAGCCATGGCGATCCGGCCCCGCGGAGTGCGGCCCAGGAGCCCCTCCCGGACCAGGAAGGGCTCGGCAACGGTTTCCACGGTTTCGGTTTCTTCCCCGACGGCGATCGCCAGGGTGGAGAGCCCCACAGGGCCGCCGCCGAACTTGGTGATCAGCGCCTCCAGGACCGACCGGTCCAGCCGGTCCAGTCCCCTTTTGTCCACTTCATACATGTCCAGCGCAGCGGACGCCGCCCGCGCGTCGATCTGTTCGATGCCGTGGACCAGTGCCCAGTCGCGAACCCGCCGCAGCAGGCGGTTGGCGATGCGGGGTGTGCCCCGTGAACGTCCGGCGATTTCGCTGAACCCGGCGGAGTTGACCTTGAGGTCCAGCAACCCCGCGGAGCGGCGCAGGACAAGCTCAAGCTCGGCAACGGAATAGAACTCCAGGTGCCCGGTGAAGCCGAACCGGTCGCGCAGCGGGCCCGGGAGCAGGCCTGCCCGGGTAGTGGCCCCCACCAGGGTGAACGGCGGAAGCTCCAGCGGAATTGCCGTGGCACCTGCTCCCTTGCCCACCACGATGTCCACACGGAAATCCTCCATGGCCATGTAGAGCATTTCTTCTGCAGGCCGTGACATGCGGTGGATTTCGTCCAGGAACAGGACCTCGCCCTCCGACAGGGAGGACAGGATGGCGGCCAGGTCTCCGGCGTGCTGGATGGCGGGGCCGCTGCTGATCCGCAGCGGAGCGTTCATCTCGGAGGCAACAATCATGGCCAGTGTGGTCTTGCCCAGGCCCGGCGGACCGGAAAAGAGCACGTGGTCCGCGCTCCGTCCGCGCATCCGGGAAGCCTGCAGCACCAGGGACAGCTGCTTGCGGACCCGGTGCTGGCCCACGAAGTCATGCAGGTTCTTGGGCCGGAGCGCTGCCTCGATGGCCCGTTCCTCCGGTTCCTCCCCCGCGGCCACCACGGACGGTTCAGCCACGGGTGCCTACGCGGTTACCGGCGCGTGCCCCGTCCTGGCCCAGCCAGCGAAGGGTGGTCCGCAGGATCTCCGGCACGTTGCCGCGGAAGGAAACTTCGGGCTCGTCAGCCAATGCCTTGTCAATACTTGCCGAAGCGTCCTTCTCGGACCAGCCGAGGCTGGTCATGGCGGCAACTACCTGAGGCTTCCAGGCAGCCTCGGCGGCGGTAGGCGCGCCGGCTGAACCGGCGGTGCCATGCGGAACCAGCTTCCCGGCGAGCTCCAGGACGATCCGGCCAGCCACCTTGGGGCCGATGCCCGGCACTTTAGTGAAGGTTTTGCTGTCCTCTGTGTGCGCCGCCACCCGGATGGCCTCCGGATCATGCACGGCGAGCACCGCCAGGGCCAGACGCGGACCCACCCCGCTGACACTGAGCAGGACATCGAAAACTTCGCGTTCGTCGTCGGACGCAAAGCCGAAGAGGGTGAGCGAGTCCTCGCGGACGATCAGGGACGTGAACAGCTGGCCCTCCTCTCCCGTGCGGAGCCGGCTGAGGGTCTGCGGCGTGGCGTTGACGCTCATTCCCGCGCCGTTCAGATCAATGACGGCCGTGGACAGCCCAACGTGCGCTACGGTTCCGCGAAGGAAACTGATCAAGGGCCTGGCTCCTGGTGTACCGCCGGACTGCACCTGTAAAGAGGGCCGGACCGGCTATCCGAACATATCTACGAATACCCTAGCAAGCAGCCAGGACAATCAGCGTGCGCGCCGCACCTTCGCTTCGGCCTCAGCCCACGCCCTCTGGGCCGGAGTCAGCGAAGAACTCCCCGGCCCGGTGGTGGCAACGGCTGCTCCGCTGCCTGCCCGCCAGGCATGCGTGATGGCCAGCGCCAAGGCATCCGCCGCGTCGGCCGGGCGGGGCGGCGCGTCCAGCCGAAGGATCTTGGTGACCAGCTTGGTCACCGCTTCCTTGTTGGAGTTGCCGCTGCCGGTGACGGCGGCTTTGACTTCCGACGGCGTGTGCAGCGCCACCGGAATCCCCCGGCGGGCGGCGGCGGCAATCACCACGCCGGACGCCTGGGCAACACCCATCACCGTGCTGACGTTGAGCTGGGAAAAGACCCGCTCGACGGCGAGGACCTGGGGCTCGTAGCGTTCGAGCCACTCGTCGATGGCCAACGCGATCACCAGGAGGCGCTGGTCCAGCGTTTCCTCCGGGGAGGTCCCCACGACGCCGACGGCCACCATGGTGGCGCGCCTGTTCCGTTCGACGTCCACCACCCCGATGCCGCAGCGGGTCAACCCGGGGTCAACCCCGAGTACGCGCAGCGTCACGGGCGCCCTCGTTTCAGTGGGCACCCGGAGTTCGGCGGGCAAGCCGGGTTCAGCAGGCAAGGCCGGGCGTCACTCGGATTCCAGGGCGGCCTGGACTTCGTCGCTGAGGTCGGCGTTGCTGTAGACGTTCTGGACGTCGTCGAGATCCTCCAGTGCGTCCACGAGCTTCATGAACTTCCTGGCGGCATCCAGGTCCAGGGGCACTTCCATGGACGGGACGAACTCGGCCTCGTCGGTGTCGTACTCGATCCCTGCATCCTTAAGGGCATCGCGGACAGCCTGGAGGTCTTTCGGATCCGAGTGGATTTCGAACGCCTCGCCGTTGTCCTTCACTTCCTCGGCGCCGGCATCGAGGACGGCCATCAGCACGTCATCCTCGGTGAGGTCCTTCTTCGGCAAAGTAACCACACCCTTGCGGCTGAAGAGGTAGCTCACCGAACCGGGGTCGGCGATGGTGCCGCCGTTGCGGGAGATCGCCAGGCGGACTTCCGAGGCTGCGCGGTTCTTGTTGTCGGTCAGGCACTCGATCAGCAGCGCAGAGCCCTGCGGGCCGCGGCATTCGTACATGATCTCGGTGTAGTCAACCACTTCACCGGTCAGCCCGGCGCCGCGCTTGATGGCGCGGTCGATGTTGTCAGCCGGAACGGAGGTCTTCTTGGCCTTGGTCACGGCGAGCTCGAGGCCCGGGTTGCCGGAGAGGTCCGGGCCACCCATGCGGGCGGCGACTTCGATGTTCTTGATCAGTTTGGCGAATGACTTGGCACGGCGGCTATCGAGAATGGCCTTCTTGTGCTTGGTCGTTGCCCATTTGGAGTGGCCTGACATGCTTTACGCTTCTCCTCTGATCATGCGGATAAAAAGTTCGTGTACGCGTTTTTCCCCAGTCACTTCCGGGTGGAAGGAGGTGGCCAGCAGGTGGCCGGAACGCACTGCAACAATTCTAGCCGTCCCCGGCAGCGGGACCGCGTGGGACGCGTGCTCCGGATCCGCCGGTTCCACCTGGGCCAGGATCTCCACGTCCGGGCCTACGCGCTCCACCCAAGGGCCCCGAATAAAGACCGCGTGGACAGGAGCTACGCCGGATTCGGTGGCGCTGAAATCCAGTCCCTTGAAGTCCAGGTCCGTTTCGAAGGACTCGCGCTGCCGGCCGAAGGCGTTGCGGCGCACAGTGATGTCCAGCCCGCCGAAGGTCTGCTGCGGCGCTCCGGAGAGGTCGGTAGCGGGGTCGGCGATGTCCGCGGCGAGCAGAATCATGCCGGCGCAGGAGCCATATACCGGCATGCCCGCGGCGATGCGTTCCCTGAGGGGCTCCGCCAGTTCGAAAGCCCGTGCGAGCTTGTCGATCGCGGTGGATTCGCCGCCGGGAATGATCAGCCCGTCCAGACCGTCCAGTTCCTTCGGACGGCGGATCCCTGCGCTCTCGGCTCCGGTTTCCTCAATGGCGCGCAGGTGCTCGCGGAAGTCACCTTGAAGCGCCAGGACGCCGATCCGCAGGCCGGAGCCAAGGCGCGCCGAAGGAGCTGAAGGGGATTTTGTCATCCGTCCAGCATACGGGGCGCGGCATTCCCCGGCCGCCGGGCAGCCCCCGCCGGCGGCAGGTCCATGCCTTGGCTGGGATATATTCGAATAATGCTCTATATCAGTGTTCCGCTCGGCAAGCTGGTCCGCCGGGTGTCCCGGCTACGGGGCGGCGGTTCCGCCCTGCCCGGGCTGGTGGTCGAAAAAATTGATCCCGGCTTTATGCGGCGGACGCTCACCACGCTCCCCCACGGCGTTGCCGTGGTCAGTGGCACCAACGGCAAAACCACCACCACCAAAATGGTGGTGGAGCTGCTCGAGAGCCAGGGGCTGAAAGTATTTACCAACCGCACAGGCAGCAATTTCACCCGGGGCGTTGCCGCGGCGCTGCTGGGCGAAGTGGACTGGCGTGGCCGGCTCGATGCGGACGTCGCTGTCCTGGAACTGGACGAGGCCCACGCCGTGCACTTCGTGAACAGCGTCCCTCCCCGCTACTGCCTGCTCCTGAACGTCCTCAGGGACCAGCTGGACCGGTTCGGCGAGATCGACAAGACGGCACAGCTGCTCCAGCACATCGCCGCCAAAACCACCGGGACTGTGGTGCTGAACCGGGAGGACCCGAGGGTTGCCCGGATCGCAGGCACCCTCACCGGGCAGGACGTCCAGTACTTTGGCCTGGACGATTCACTGCTGGACACCTTCCCCAACGACGACGACATGCGCGCCGCCCCCGGAAGTCCCGCCCCGGCGGCCCTGACGGAGAAGCCCGCTGCCGACGTCGTGCTCCGCAAAGTAGGCGCGGACAGCGCCGAATTTGAGTACGACGGCGTCACGGTCGCCACCGGGATGAAGCTGCGCGGCGTCTACAACATCTTCAATGCTGCCGCGGCGCTGACCCTCGCCCGGAGCATCTGCGGCGGCGGTGCCGCCACTGCTGACCACAACACACTGCTGGCAGCACTCGCGCAGGTTGCGCCGGCCTTCGGACGCGGTGAAAGCCTTACCGTGGACGGGCAACCGCTGGACCTCGTCCTGGTCAAAAACCCCAGCGGGTTCCGGCTCGGCCTGAAGTCCTTCCCGGCCGGCGGCTACGCCACCATGATCGCCATCAATGACAACTACGCCGACGGCCGCGACATGTCCTGGCTGTGGGATGTCGAATTCGACTCCCTTCGCGAAGGCGGAGTGGACCAGTTGACCGGCTCCCGTGCCTACGACATGGCCTTGCGCCTGCAGTACGACGACGTGCGGATCGGTGGGGTTGAGACCGACATTGCGCCCGCCCTTGCCGCCTTCATCCGGGAAGCCCAGGGGAAGCCAAAACGCATCTTCTGCACGTACACCGCCATGCTGGCGATTCGCCGCGAGCTGTCCAAAATCACCACCGTGGAGGTCGTCTCTTGAGCCAGGCAGGCGTGGATTCCGCGCAGGAAAGCAAGGGCACCATCCGGGTGGTGCAGCTTTACCCGCGCGACATGAACATCTACGGCGACTGGGGCAACGCCCTGGTCATTCAGCAGCGCATCCGGTGGCACGGCTACACTCCGGAGCTGCTCGAATACAACGTGGGCGATCCCTTCCCCGAAGACGTGGACATTATCGTGGGCGGTGGTGGCCAGGACAGCGGACAGCTGGTGATCCAGGATGACCTGCAGGCCCGCGCAGGAGTGTTGAAGGATTTGGCCGAGGACGGCGCCCCGATGCTGCTGATCTGCGGGCTGTATCAGCTTTTCGGCCGGTTCTTCAAAACGCGCACCGGAGCGGTGATTCCCGGGATCGGCGTCCTTGATGTCGAAACCCAAGGCACTGACGAGCGCCTGATCGGCAACGTCAAGGTGGCCACGCCCGAGTTCGGCGAAGTCCTGGGCTACGAGAACCACAGCGGCCAGACCACCCTCGGCAGCGGCGTCCGCCCCCTGGGCACCGTGGCCAAGGGCACCGGAAACAACAGCAGCGACGGCCACGAAGGTGCCCGCTACCGCAACATCGTGGCGAGCTACCTGCACGGATCACTGCTGCCGAAGAATCCGGCCATAGCCGACTTCCTGATCCGGACGGCTGCTGAGCGTAAGTTTGGGTCCTTCGACCCCGGCCAGCCGAACGACCGGTTCGCCGAACTCGCCAGGGAACACGCGGCCCGCCGCCCGCGCTGACCGGCACAGGGTCCAGCAGCCGACGGCGGCACTCCCCCTTCAGTGCGGACTTACGGTTCGCGGGTGATCAGTAACTCGCGGGCACCTGCCGCGCCCGCACCCCGCGATTCAACCACGGTGCGGGTCCGCTGCCTGGTGGCTGCGTCCGCATCCGGCCCGGCACACTGCCCCTGCGGGGCGTCGGCGCCTACCGAACACCAGCGGTAAGGATCGCGGACAATGACCGACGGCGCCCAGGCAAGATCGGTCGCGGACCATTTTCCGGAAGGGTCCTGGCCGAATTGCACCCTCACCAGCAGTCCCTCGTTGTTGACCACATACCAGGGAGACAGTTCGGTGACGCTGTTTCCCAGGCTGTACACAATCCAGGTGCCTTTGTAGTTTTCGATGGGCTGCACTGAGTGGGTGTGGTGCCCGTAGACCAGGTTGAACTGCCCACTGTCCACCAAGGCCCGCGCCACCTCCTGCTGCTGGGCGTTCGGCTCGCTGGCATATTCATCCCCGGCGTGCATCGCGGCCAGGACGATGTCCGCCCCCGCTGCCCGCGCCTTTTCGGCTTTGGCAATCATGGCTGGGGCGTCCAGCATGTCCACCTGCCAGGGATATTCGGGGAGAAGGCCGTTGAGCCCGTAGGTGGCCTGGATGACGGCAATTTTCGCTGCAGGTGTCTGCATCATGAGGATGCCGTGGGACTCATTCTCGGTGCGGTAGGAGCCGGTGTGCTTCAGGCCTGCCGCATCGAGGGCGTCGAGGGTGCGCAGCAGCCCGTCCGTGCCGCGGTCGATGGTGTGGTTGCTGCCCGTGGTGCATGCCTGGTAGCCCACTTGCTTGGTTGCGGGAATGATCTGGGGCGGGACGTTGAACGACGGGTACGAAGAGAAGGGGCCATCCGGGCCGGCCACCGGCGTCTCCTGGTGGCAGATGGCAAGGTCGCTGTTGTTGATGTACCGGCGTTGGCCCTCCAGGAGGGGCCCGAAGTCCATGCCCGGTGCGCCTGATACTGCGGCGTCCTGCTGGGCCTGCTGCCACAGTTCGTCATGGACAAGCATGTCCCCGGTGACCAGGACCGTGGTGCACCGGACAGCCGGGCAGCCTGGACCCTTGCCGGGCGTGGGTGTGGGACTCGCGGCACGCGCGGTGGCTGGGGCTGACGCGGGGCCGGAGCCAGGGCTTTGCGAAGCAGACCCGGCGGACCGCGGTGCCTGGCCGTCCTGCTCAGCAACCAGGCCGCAGCCGGCCAGCACCACAGCTGCGAGCAAGGCCCAGAGAGTGGCCCCGGCGCGCGGGGCAGCACCGCCCCTACTAATCCCCATAGCCGTCATTGTAGGTAAAGTCCCGGGCCGCCACGAGTATTTGGGGGTCGTTGAGAAGGCGTGGCCTCTATGGAAGATTTGCGTCATGACAAACCCCCTGCTCACTCCCAGCACGCTACCGTTCGCCCTGACACCGTTCGCGGACATTAAGCCTTCCCACTACGCAGAGGCGGCAGAGGCAGGATTCACGGAGCATCTGGCAGAAGTCCAGGCCATCACGGAGAACCCTGATCCCGCCACCTTCGACAACACGGCTGTGGCGATGGAGCGCTCCGGCCAGTTGCTCCAAAGAGCAGCTGCGGCGTTCTTCACGCTCGTTTCCGCCGACGCCCCGGAGGAGATCCAGGCCCTGGAAACCCAGCTTTCGCCGCGCTTTTCGGCCCACGACGACGAAGTGTTCCTCAACAGGGCACTCTACGAACGCTTCGCCGCGATCGAGGTGGCCGGCCTGGATCCGGAGTCGGAACGGCTGGTGGAGGAGTACCTGAAGGAGTTCCGGCAGTCCGGCATCCAACTTGGTGGGCCCGGGCAGGGGCGGCTTCGGGAGCTCAACGCGGAACTCTCCCGGCTGGGAACTGAATTCGGCCAGCGGGTCAAAGAGGGCATGAAGTCCGCCGCCCTCCTGCTCGAGGACCCCGCAGACCTGGCCGGGTTGCCGGCCGACGACGTTGCCGGCGCCGCTGCAGCCGCCCGCGCCGCCGGGCATGAGGGAAAATTCCTCCTGACGCTGATCCAGCCCAGCAACCAGCCAGCCCTCGCCGCCCTCGAAAACCGGAACATTCGGCGTCGGCTGTTTGAGGCATCCGTTGCGCGCGGCAGCAGCGGCGGGAACCTCGACGTACTCGAACTGGCCCGGTCAATGGCCGGCCTGCGCGCCGAAAAAGCTGCCCTGCTGGGTTTTGCCAACTACGCCGAGCTCGTGGTGGACCGCCAAACGGCGCCGGACTTCGAGTCGGTCCAGTCGATGCTGAACCGGATGGCACCCGCGGCGGTCCGCAACGCCGACCGTGAAGCCGCGGCTCTTGCCGAGGCTGCCGGGCACCCCCTGGAGCCGTGGGACTGGGCGTTCTATTCCGCCAAGGTCCGGCGCGAAAAATACGAAGTGGACGAGCAGGCGCTCCGGCCCTACTTCGAATTGGACCGGGTCCTCACTGACGGGGTCTTCTTCGCCGCCACATCCCTCTTCGGCATCACTTTCCATGAGCGGGGGGACCTGACCGGCTACCACCCGGATGTGCGCGTCTGGGAGGTCCGGAATGAGGATGGCAACGCTCTGGGGTTGTTCCTCGGTGACTACTACACACGCGAGACGAAGCGGGGCGGTGCCTGGATGAACTCCCTCGTGGATCAGTCCGCGTTGCTGGGAACCAAGCCTGTGGTCATCAACAACCTCAACATTTCCAAGCCGCCCGCGGGCGAACCCACGCTGCTGACCCTGGATGAACTGCGCACCACTTTCCACGAGTTCGGACATGCCCTGCACGGGCTGTTTTCCAACGTCACCTATCCGCGGTTTTCGGGCACTTCGGTTCCCCGGGACTTTGTGGAGTACCCGTCCCAGGTCAACGAGATGTGGATCATGTGGCCGGAAGTGCTGGCCAATTACGCGAACCACCACGCCACCGGTGAACCGCTCCCGCAGGACATCGTGGACAAGCTGAATGAATCCCGGCTCTGGGGTGAGGGGTTTGCCACCACTGAGTACCTGGGGGCAGCGCTGCTGGACCTGGCCTGGCATGTCCTGGGCAGCAGCGAGGTCCCGGAGGACGCCCTGGCTTTCGAGGACAAGTCCCTGGCTGCTGCGGGGATCGCCCATGCCCTGATACCGCCGCGCTACCGCACCGGCTACTTCCAGCACGTCTTCGCCGGGGCCGGCTACGCAGCCGGGTACTACTCCTACATCTGGAGCGAAGTCCTGGACGCCGAGACGGTGGACTGGTTCACCGAAAACGGCGGCCTCAACCGGACCAACGGCGAACGCTTCCGCCAGGAGCTGCTGTCCCGGGGAAACAGCCGCGACCCCCTCGAGTCCTTCAAGACCCTCCGGGGTCGCGAAGCCAAACTGGAGCCCCTGCTAAAGCGCCGCGGCCTCGACTAAAGCGGCACAGCCCCCAATTGAAGAAGTACGACGCCGGTCCCCACCAAAGCAGGTGAGGAACCGGCGTCGTCATCACTCAGGCGAAGCGACCCGCAGCGACAGGCGGGGGTGATCCGGCAGCTTGCGTAAAAGGGGCCCCGCGCCCAGGCTCGCCGCGAAGCGGCTTAGCAGGGCGCGGGGAATAGCAAGCAGAGGATCAGCGCCGCCAGGCGCCCCAAAGCCGCGAAGAGCGAGTTACCAGCCGCGCTCGGCGAGGCGGTGCGGCTGGGGGATCTCGTCGACGTTGATGCCCACCATGGCTTCGCCCAGGCCGCGGGAGGCCTTGGCGATGACGTCGGGGTCATCAAAGAAGGTGGTGGCCTTCACAACGGCGGCGGCGCGCTGGGCGGGGTTGCCGGACTTGAAGATGCCGGAGCCGACGAACACGCCGTCAGCGCCGAGCTGCATCATCATGGCGGCGTCGGCCGGGGTGGCGATGCCGCCGGCGGTGAACAGCACCACGGGAAGCTTGCCGGCAGCGGCAACTTCCTTGACCAGTTCGTACGGTGCCTGCAGTTCCTTGGCGGCGACGTACAGCTCGTCCTCGGGCAGGGCAGCGAGCTTGGCGATTTCGGCGCGGATCTGGCGCATGTGGCCGGTGGCGTTGGAGACGTCGCCGGTGCCGGCCTCGCCCTTGGACCGGATCATCGCCGCGCCCTCGTTGATGCGGCGCAGCGCCTCACCAAGGTTGGTGGCGCCACAGACGAAGGGAACCTTGAACTTCCACTTGTCGATGTGGTTGACGTAGTCGGCCGGGGTCAGGACCTCGGACTCGTCAATGTAGTCCACGCCCAGGGACTGCAGGACCTGGGCCTCCACGAAGTGGCCGATCCGGGCCTTGGCCATGACCGGCACGGACACGGCGTCGATGATCTTGTCGATCATGTCAGGATCGGACATGCGGGACACGCCGCCCTGGGCACGGATATCGGCCGGAACGCGTTCCAGCGCCATCACAGCAACGGCACCGGCGTCTTCGGCGATGCGGGCCTGTTCGACGTTGACGACGTCCATGATGACGCCGCCCTTGAGCATCTCAGCCATGCCCCGCTTCACGCGGCTGCTGCCCGTGACGCTGTTCGCGGACGAACCGGCTTCGCTGCTTACATCAGGTGTAGACACAAAAACCCCTATGGGTAGATAGATGACCTTCGCCGGGCGTGCAGGGCGGCAGGAAGATGCCATCTGTGCACACACCGGGTTGCCGGATCCATTGACCGGGCAGTCCTAATACTAGTCTCACCGCGCCCGGCGGGCTTAATTCGTGTTAATCGGCCGGGGAGGGTTCCGCAAGGGCCTGGCGGCGTACCGACACCACGCGCTGGACCACCGTGATGAAGCTGGCGAGGGCGAGCAGCACAAGCGTCACCAGCAGTACCACCTGCGGCAGTCCGAGGCCGGTAAATCCGGTGACAACCAGCACGGACACGAGGCGTTCGGCGCGTTCTGCTATGCCGATGTTGGCGGTGAACCCCAGGGACTCCGCCTTCGCCCGGGCGTAGGAGACCACCATGCCCAGGACCAGGCAGACGACGGCGGCCACGGCGATGGGCGTATTGGCACCGCCGGTGAAGAACCAGACAGCCAGCCCGGCAAAAAGGGCGCCGTCCGCGATCCGGTCCAGGGTGGAGTCAAGGAAGTTGCCCCAGCGGCCGCCCACCGCCTGCATCCTGGCCATGATGCCGTCCAGGACGTCGGAAAAGATGAACGCGGTGATGAACAGTGTCCCCCACCAGAGCTGCCCGAGGGGGTAGAAGACAAGGGCTCCCACCACCACACCGGCCGTGCCGATGATGGTCACCGCATCCGGTGAGACCCCGATCCGAAGGAGCCAGCGGGCGAGCGGGGTGAACAGCGCGGTGAAGAACCCGCGGGCGTGCCGGTTAAGCATCCGTTTCCCCGGGCCAGGCGTCGGCGACCTGTTGGCGGACCTCGTCAAGGGTCTGCGTAATCGCCTTGGTCTGGGCGATGATGGGGAAAAAGTTCCCGTCACCGCCCCAGCGCGGAACGATGTGCTGGTGCAGGTGCGCGGCGATGCCGGCGCCGCCCACAACCCCCTGGTTCATGCCGAGGTTGAATCCGCCGGGGTTTGATACTTTCCGCAGGACCCGCATGGCCGTCTGGGTCAGCTCGGCGAATTCCGCGGTCTCCTCGACGGTCAGGTCCGTGTAGTCGGGGATGTGGCGGTACGGGCAGACCAGAAGATGCCCCGGGTTGTACGGAAACAGGTTCAGCACAACGTAGCAGGTCTTCCCCCGGTACACGATCAGCGCATCCTCATCGGTCCGGCCCGGACCGATGCAGAAGGGGCAGTCGTTTTCGTTCTTGAACTGGTGCTGGCCGCCTTTGATATAGGCCATGCGGTGCGGAGTCCACAGGCGCTGGAAGGCGTCCGGGACACCGGCGAGGTCAAAGTCGTCGGTAACGCCGGCATCCCCTGGATATCCTGCGCCTGTGTTCTCCTGCACGGTGCTGTTCCGTTTCCGCTAGCTGGTCCGGTTACGGACGGCTTCCGTGATCCGCTTGACTGCCTCTGCCACGGGCACGCCGTTGTCCTGGCTACCGTCACGGAAGCGGAAGGATACAGCGCCTGCCTCGGCGTCGTCGCCGCCGGCGATCAGCACGAACGGAATCTTGTCCTTGCTGGCGGTGCGGATTTTCTTGGGGAACCTGTCCGAGGTGGTGTCCACCTCGGCCCGGATGCCTGCCGCCTTAAGCTGGTCGACGACGTCGAACATGTACTCGTTGAACGTCTCCGCAACGGGGATGCCCACCACCTGGACAGGAGAGAGCCAGGCGGGGAAGGCGCCGGCGTAGTGCTCGGTGAGGACGCCCATGAAGCGTTCGATCGAGCCGAACAGTGCCCGGTGGATCATCACTGGACGCTGGCGGGTACCGTCCGCGGCCTGGAATTCCAGTTCGAACCGCTCAGGAAGGTTGAAGTCCAGCTGGATGGTGGACATCTGCCAGGTGCGGCCAAGCGCGTCCTTGGCCTGAACGGAGATCTTCGGACCGTAAAACGCCGCGCCGCCCGGATCCGCGACCAGCTCAAGGCCGGATTCCTCTGCCACCTCGGCGAGGGTCCGGGTGGCTTCCTCCCAGGCTGCGTCCTCGCCGACGTACTTCTCCGGGTCCTTGGTGGAGAGCTCCAGGTAGAAGTCGTTCAGCCCGTAGTCCTTCAGGAGCTCCAGCACAAACGTCAGGGTCTTGGTGAGTTCTTCCTTCATCTGCTCGCGGGTGCAGTAGATGTGGGCGTCGTCCTGTGTCATGCCGCGGACACGGGTGAGGCCGTGCACCACGCCGGACTTCTCGTACCGGTAGACCGAACCGAACTCGAACAGCCGCAGGGGCAGTTCGCGGTAGGAGCGTCCGCGGGACCGGAAAATGAGGTTGTGCATGGGGCAGTTCATCGGCTTCAGGTAGTAATCCTGTGCCGGCTTGCGGATGGTGCCGTCGGCGTTGAGTTCCTCATCCACGCGCATGGCGGGGAACATGCCGTCCTTGTACCAGTCCAGGTGGCCGGAAACCTCGTACAGGTGGCCCTTGGTGATGTGCGGGGTGTAGACGAACTCGTAGCCGGCGTCGACGTGGCGCTGCCGCGAGTAGTCCTCCATCTCCTTGCGGATGATGCCGCCCTTGGGGTGGAACACAGGCAGGCCCGAGCCGAGTTCATCCGGGAAGGAAAAGAGGTCCAATTCGACGCCGAGCTTGCGGTGGTCACGCCGCTCTGCTTCGGCGAGGCGTTCCTGGTACGCCTTGAGTGCGTCCTTGGTGGGCCATGCCGTGCCGTAGATCCGCTGCAGCTGCTGGTTCTTCTGGTTGCCCAGCCAGTAGGCGGAGGATGACCGGGTAAGGGCGAAGGCGTTGGAGATGAGTTTGGTGTTGGGCAGGTGCGGGCCGCGGCAGAGGTCGCACCAGACGGTGGTGCCCTCCTTGCGCTCCACGTTGTCGTAGATGGTGATGTCGCCGGCGCCAACCTCTACGTTGACGCCTTCACCGGCTTCGGCGGCGTCGTTTTTCCTGCCCAGCAGTTCGAGCTTGTAGGGCTCGTTCTTCATCGCTTCGCGGGCCTCGTCCTCGGAGACCACGCGCCGGACGAACTTCTGGTTCTGGTTGACGATTTTGAGCATCATCTTTTCGAGGGTCTTGAGGTCCTCGGGGGTGAACGGCTCAGCGACGTCGAAGTCGAAGTAGAAGCCGTCGGTGATGTACGGACCGATGCCCAGCTTGGCGTCCGGGCGCAGTTGCTGGACGGCCTGGGCCATCACGTGGGCGGTGGAGTGCCGGAGAACGTTCAGGCCGTCGGGGGAATCGATGGTGACGCCTTCGACGTCGGCGCCCTCCGGAAGTTCCTGGTCCAGGTCCTTCAGCTCGCCATTGACACGGGCTACAACAACATCACGGCGCTCAAAGAAGAGTTCCGCACCGGTTGTCCCGGTAGTCACCTTGGTCTCTTCGCCATCGACGATGAGGGTGATCTGCTGGGCATCTGACACGGGTGTCTCCTATTCAAAGTTTCAGGCTTCATAGCTTGCGGCATACGGGGACCACAGCCAGCCATCGTCAATGCTATCGGTTCCGCGAGAGGCCGACCAACGCGGCGCACGGCAGGCTCACCCGTTGAACCCAGTGATGGCCAGGCTCCTGCTGATTCCGTCCAGGGGATGCGGGCCATCCGAAGCCAGGGCCTCCGAATCCGGGAAGGGCAGGGTTTCGGGATGGCTGAGGTCCCAGGCCATGCTCGCGCTGAGGCTGATTCCCCGGGGCCCTGTCCTCCTGGTGGTGCCGCGGATCAGCAGCAGCCTGGTTCCGAACAGGAGCAACCCGGCATTTTCCTGGGCCTCGTGGAAGAAGACCGAATCAATGCAGCCGGTGCCGTCGTCGATGCTGATGAACACCACCCTCCTGCCCCCGCGCATGGGTGGCGTCTGGGTGGCTACCCGCACTCCGGCCACCAGCACTTCCGTCCCGTTGCGCAGGCCCAGGAGCTTGTCCGCGGTGATAACTCCCAGCCGGTCCAGCATGGGCCGGTGGCTGTCCATAAGGTGGCTGCTGACGTCCACAGCCATCAGGTCCAGCTCTGCACGCACGTTCTCGATGAGGGTAGGTTCCGGGAGCCCGGGCTTCACGTTGCGCAGTTCCACATCCCCCAGGGGCAGGGACATCTGCCCCTCAAGGACCTCGATGCCTTTCCGCCCGCTGCCGGCGTTTTGAAGCTGCTGCAGGTGCTGGACCAGGTCTGCCCGGTTGGCCACCCCGCCGGCCTCGCGGTGCAGGGAATCAAAAGCCCCCAGCTGGGCCAGGCGTTTGATGCTTGGCTTGCTGAGCCGCGAGCGCGCACGAAGGTCTGCCAGGGAGTCATAGGGCTGGCCTGCCACAATCCTCTTCAGTTCCGTGGCAGACAGCCCGTAGATTCCGTTCAGGCTCAGACGGATGCCCAGCTTTCCGGCATCGGGACCCTGCCCGACGCGTTCCACCCGGTACTCCCCCCTGCTGCGGTTGATATCCAACGGAAGGATGGGGATGCCCAGCCTCCTGGCTTCCGCCACCAGCAACCGCTTGGGGTACATGCCGGGATCGTGTTCCCACAGGCCGGCCAGGAAGGCTTCGGGGTGATGCGTCTTCAGCCAGGCAGATTGATAGGTGGGTACGGCGAAAGCGGCTCCGTGGGCTTTGCAGAAGCCGAAGCTGCCAAAGGCCTTCAGGGTCCCCCAGACGTTATCCACTACTTCCGGGGAATAGCCCTTCTTCCGGGCTTCCCTGCGGAAGAACTCCTCAACACTCAATTCCAGGACTTCGTTGCCCAGGGCCCGGCGGAATTCGTCCGCCCTGGCCAGGCCGCAGCCGGTCATCACGTTGAACGTTTTCAGGATCTGTTCATGGAAAACGGTCACCCCGTGGGTTTCGGCCAGGACGGGCTTGAGGTCCGGGTGGGGGTACACCTCGGGTGCGAAACCGTGCCGGTGTTCCAGGAAGGGCCGCACCATGTCCGATTTCATGGGCCCGGGCCGGAACAGCGAAATGTCGATGATGAGGTCATTGAACTCCCTTGGTGCCATTTTGCCGATCAGCTCGCGCTGGCCGGGAGACTCGATCTGGAAGCAGCCCAGGGTGTGGGTGCTCCGGATGAGTTCAAAGGTGGCTTCATCATCCAGGGGGATGGCGTTGAGGTCGATGAGACCGTTTTCGGCGATGTAGTCCGGGCCTGACCCGTCCTGGCCGGCAGCATGTCTCCCGGCGGCCACCACTTCCTGTTTTGAAGGATGGATGCGGATGACTTCCCGGACCGCAAACGCCATGGCGCTTTGCATCCTGACCCCCAGAACATCGAGCTTGAGCATGCCCATGGGGTCCATGTCGTGTTTATCGAACTGGCTCATGGGCAGTCCCAGGCCGCTGGGCTGGACCGGGGTGCGGTCCAGCAGGGTTGCGTCGCCCAGGATCACGCCGCAGGGATGCATCGAAATATGCCGCGGCAACCGGTCAAGGCGTTCCGTCAGGTCCACCAGCAGGTCCAACTGCTGGTTGCCGTGGGCATCGCGCTGCTCTACCCGGCCAGCGAACTGCCGCAGTTCAGGCTTTTCCTGCAAGGCCTCCCTGAATTTGCGCGCTGAGAACCGCCACAGCTGTTTGGCGATATCCCCCACGTCCCCGTCATCCATACCCAAAGCCATACCGGCGTCGCGCACTGCGCCCCTTGCCCGGTAGCCGTTCTGCATGCTCATCAACGTGACCCGCTCGGCGCCGAAGCGCTCGAAGATCCGCCGGTAGACGTTATGCCGTTCGGCGCTTTCGACGTCGATGTCAATATCCGGCAGGGTGGCGCGGTCCCGGGAAAGGAAGCGCTCGAAGATCAGGTCGTGCTGCAGCGGATTAACCTGGCTGACGTCGATCAGGTAATTGACCAGGCTTGAGGCTCCCGATCCGCGGGCCGCTGCCCTGACTCCCATGTCCTGGATCATGCGTGAGACTTCGGCGACGGTGAGGAAGTAGGAAGAGAAACCCAGGTTCTGGATGATTCCCAGTTCGTGCTCGAGCCGGAGCCGCATTCCTTCTTCCCGGGTACCCGAAATCCCCGGGAACCGCCTTCCGATACCCGCCTGGCAACGTTGCACCAGTTCACTATGGGGATCCTGGCTGATCCCGATGACGGAAGCCTCCGGCACCACGGGCTGCTTCCAGCCCATATCGGTTTCGGGGTCGATCCTGCAGAGATCGGCGAGCGCCTCGGTTTGTGCCATGAGCTGTTTGAGGTCTGCTGTGCCATATCCGGCGGCGGAGATGATTTCCTTGCCCAGTTGCAGCATCTGGGCACCGGATTTCAGCCAGCCCTGGCCGTTGGGTTGCAGCATTGGTTCCTGGGCAAGCTCCGGCAGCGACTTCAGGGTCCGGGCTGAGTCCAGGACGTCCGCGGTGGCTGCCCCGTCCTCAGCGCAGTACCTCACCGCGTTGCTGAGGATTGCCGGTACATGGTGCTCTTCCGCGAGTTTGAGCATACGGACGGCGTGCGAGGTGCTCAACGGCGCTCCCGGGGCACTGAGCTGCGAAACGATCTCGGTGACCACTGTTCCGGCAGGCATGGCGTCGAGCCATTGCTTGAACAGTGTCCGCGGGCGCAGGTACCGGCGGCCGCCCATGGCACGGCCGACGTCAGAATCCGGCCCGATCAGGACCATAAGAACGGGTTTGAGGGTATGCGGGTCCAGGGTGCGGGAGGCAAGCTCCGCCCGGGTCACGGCCACCGGCACGGTCCCTCCGGACTTGCCCGAGGTGCGGGCATGGGCGTCTGACACCAGCCGGCACAGAGCACGGTACCCGGAGCCGCCGTTGTTGCCGCGGGCGAGCACCACCACGCGGCCCGCCAGTTGGGTGCGGTGATCGCCGTCGTCGTCATAGACCGCCAGGTCCACGCCAACCAGGGGATCAATGCCGGCGTCCATGCACGCCTTCAGGTGCTTGATGGTTCCGTACAGGCCGTCCCGGTCGGTGCAGGCGAGCGCTGTTGCGCCGTCGGCAGCAGCAGACTGCGCCAGTTCCTCAGGCCAGGACACACCATAGTGGGCGCTGAAGGCGGTGGAGACGTGGAGGTGCGTGAAGCTCATGCTGTTCGGGGGCGCAGGGCATCGTGGATCCGCAGGAGCCTCCAGCGCCCGCTGCGGATGTGGCGGGTCAGGTCAAAGGTGAGTGGTTCCGGCTGGTCCTTGAACGTGCCGGAGCCGGGAACGGAGGGAAGCACCTGAACCCGCCAGATCTCGTGGTCCACCAGTCCTGGACCGGTCCCCAGTGGTGCCCGGCTTTCTTCCGCCCACCACTGCCGGCGCTCGTACCACCGGACCGGCTCGGCGCACACTGAGTAGGACCGCCCCGCCCATTGAAGGCTTACCGGCCGGCCCTCCGGGTTGCAGGCAACGTCCACGGATTCGCTGAACATCCCCATGGGCACCTCCCGGACTGAACTCGAAAACCGAACATATTCGAATATGTGTTCGAATACTTCAAGTCTAAGCCAGGGTGGGCACAATTCCTAGGCGGGGGTGGACGGACCGATCGGCAGGGAGCAGGATTGTGCCATGAGCACCCATGACGCACTCCTCAAACAGGTCAGCATCAAAGCCCAGAACTCCACGCTCGTGGCCACCTTCGACATAGACGGCAACATCCCCGGTTCCGGCGCCTATGTGGTGGGGCTTGTGGCTGCCAGCCCGGACTATTCATCCCAGCGGAGGCTGGGCATTGAATTCATGAACGGGGAGGCGATCGCCTTCTTCTCGTTCAACCATGAACAGAGCGCCGAAGAGAACTACGATCTTTCAGGCGTCACCCACTCCGGCAATACGATCACCGGCAACTTCCCCCTCTCGGCCATTAACGGGCTCGGCAAAGGGCATGTGATGACCGGCTTCAGCGAAGCGGACGGCCGGGACTTCCAGTCCGGTGTTCCGGTGGAGGAAAACCTGTAAACAGCTGAGCTGAAGCTCAGCTGTTTTCTTTGTGGACCCGAAGTTCGAGTTCGATGAAGCCTGAGATCATGGCCCGGTAGGTGGACTCAACGATGTCCGGGTCAATGTCCTTCTTCACGGCCGCGGAGCGGACGTGCTCGATGATCCGCTCCACGCGGCCGGGGGCACGGACCTCGGCGTCGTCACCCTTGAGGGTTCCGGCGATCCGGATCAGCCGCTCACGGCGGGCGATGAGGGTGACAATTTGGTCATCCACCTCATCAACGGCAACCCGGACGGCAGCGAGCTGTTCCTTGTCGGCCAGGGCGTCCCGATCGTTTCCTTGAATTGTTGCCATCCTCTGACAGTATCGAACCATGCAGCCAAGAGTCGACTTCATTTCCCTGGGCGTCCGCAGCGTTCCGGCGTCCCGCTCCTTCTATGTTGACGGCCTCGGTTGGCCCGTCCACCGCGAATTTCCCGGAGACGTGGTGTTCATCCAGGTGAACCACGGCCTGGTGCTGTCCCTGTGGGACGTCCGCCAGATGCAGGCGGATGCCGGCGTCAGCGAGCCAGGCCCCGTCCCCTGCATCACCCTTAGCCACAACCTCCCCGGCACCGAGGACGTTGACCGGGTCATGGCCGAGGCTGCCGCAGCGGGAGCAACCATCATCGCCGAGCCCATCACACAGCCCTGGGGCGGCTACAGCGGCTACTTCGCAGACCCGGACGGTTTCCGCTGGGAGGTGGCGTACAACCCCACCTGGACAGTGGACGACGCCGGCTCTGTCACCGTTTAGCCTTCGGCGCGGCTGTGCACGGCTGCTGTTGATTGCGGCTTAGAAGAGGGCTTCCACCGGGCGGATCAGGTCCGGGCCGTTGTTGCGGACGTTGCCCACCTCTTTGCCCACCGAATCAACATGCCAGTCCGATGCCACGTCCTTGACTCCGGCCCGCACCAGGTCAACCAGCGCCGCGGCGTCATCGGCCTGTGGGTCGAGCCAGGCCTGCATGGTGGCCTTGTCCATCGGCAGCGGAACCCGGTCGTGCAGTGCGGTCAGCTTGCCGAAAACGGTCGATTCACTGCCGGGCGGCGGAGTGTCCGCTGTGAGGATGGACGTGGAAAGCATCCACCCGCCGGGCTCCCCCGCCGGCCAGGCCGGATCTTTCCACCACTCATAAAGCCCGGCGAAAACCAGGCCTCTGCCCTCTCCCGGATGCACGTAGTAGGGTTGCTTCGTTTTGCCGGAGCCCTGCTTCCACTCGTAGTATCCGTCCGCCGGGACGGCGCAGCGGCGTGACTGGACAGCCTTCCGGAAGGCCGGCTTCTCCAGAACCGACTCGCTCCGGGCGTTGATCATCCGCGGGCCGATGCCCGGGTCCTTGGCCCAGGACGGAACCAGGCCCCACCGCGCCGCGTGAAGCTGGCGCACCTGCCGGGGCTCCGGACCCTCATCGATCAGCCGCTCCAGGACGATGGGCACCTCGTCAGTCGGCGCAACATTCCACGACGGCGGGATGCTTACCTCATCCTCGAGCTCGGCGTCGAACTCTGCCAGGAGGTCCCCCACAGCACGTGCCATTACATAGCGTCCACACATGGCTCCAGCATGCCACCGGCGGCAGGAGCTGTCATCCAAGGACGCCAGTGGCGCCCCTGTAGCTGGGAATACGCGGCTGCACGCTACCGTTGACGGTAAGGAACCCCTGAACGATACATAGGAGAAACTTATGGACTTCACTCCCGAATCCGGCACGATCACCATGTTTTCCACCACCTGGTGCGGCTACTGCAACCGGCTGAAGAAGCAGCTGGACTCGCAGGGCATCGGCTACACCGAAATCAACATTGAGGAAGTGGAAGGAACCGCCGAACTCGTGGAGCAGCTGAACGGCGGCAACCGCACAGTGCCCACCGTCCTGTTCCCGGACGGCACCGCAGCCACCAACCCTTCCGCCGCCGAGGTCAAGACCCGCCTCGCAGCTTAGCGGGCAGGCCGGGCATCAAACCCGTCAGCCCAAGCCAGCCGTCAGTGGTCTATGACAGACAGAACGGGACCAGCACCGAAGTGCTGGTCCCGTTCTCGCGTTTTTGATCAGGCTCCGAGGGTGCTGAAGGCAGCGGTCTCCAGGCTGGCATGGGCGGCATAGGTGGCCAGCAGCGCGTCCTCCACCGCCGCCACGTCCGCGCCCGGCACCAGATCGTTAACGGCTCCCGCGGTGGCCGGATCCCACTCCAGTCCAAGGGCCGCGTAGCTGTCCGTGAGGACCCTGCGGATGGAGACGGAGTCCTCCACTACAATGACGGAGCTGAACAGCCAGCCGCCGGACACCACCCGCTGGGCCGTACCCACCAGCTTCACCCGCGGGCCGCCGGCCGGCACCGAACCGTGCACTGAGTATTCCCCGGGGCAGTACTCACCGGGGATCTCCCCCACGGCCGCCTGCACCCCCACGCTGCGAAGCGTGTCGGCGAACAACTCCCCGAAGTATCCAAACCTGCTTTTGGATCCTGCGATGGCGTCAGCGTCCGGTTCGATGTGGTCCACCACGAGGGTTCCCTGGTGGTAGGCAGCTGCCCGCCCTCCTGCCCGGCGGACCAGCGGCTCAAAGCCGTTCTCGCGGCAGGCCTGTGCGGCCGCTTCGAAACCCGGCAGCCGTGTGTCCCGCTGGCCGAACGCGACGGTGGGTGCGGGACGGTACAGCCGCAGGGTCGGGCCGATATCGCCTGCCCTTGCCCTGGCGAGCAGCTCCAGGCCAAACTCCAGGTCACGGGCCGCGCCGAGCGACACCTCCTGCCGCACCACTGTCAGCGTGCGGGGTTCGGGTCCGGCGTGCTTCATGTTGCTAAGCTCCCCTATGGTCATTTTGCAATTCCTCGTTGTCGCCGCCGCGTTCGCGGTGATTGACGCCATCTGGCTCAAGCTGATGAACCCGTTCTACCGGAGCCACATCGGCGACCTGCTGGCGGACAAGCCAAACCTAGGGTACGCCGTCGCCTTCTACCTCATTTACATCGCCGGGATTGTGTTCTTTGCGCTCCGTCCCGCGCTCGACGGCGGCAGCTGGCTCACAGCACTCGGCTACGGTGCGGCGCTGGGCGCCTTTGCGTATGCCACCTATGACCTCACCAACGCCGCCACCCTCAAGGTGTGGCCTTTGCAGCTGATCGTGGTGGACATGCTGTGGGGCGCCGCCCTGACAGGGCTGTCCACCCTCGCGGGCTGGCTCGTTTTCCAAAGCCGGGCTTAATCCGGCCAGGCCAGCCAACGGGCGCCGGATCAGGTCCTGCGTACGGTCAGGATCTGCTCTGCCCTCCCGAAGGGACCTTGGAGGTCATGCAGCACCGTTGACGTGAGACCGATGCCGTCCCGGCCGAAGGAGACCGCGTTGTCCAGCCCCAACCACTCCCCTTCCGGGCGGCGGTACATGTGGATCTGCAGGTCCAGGTTGGGAAACGCGTAGCTGTCCTTGCCCGGAGGCACCCTTGCTGCGATGCCGTTGGCCGTGTCCACCAGCCCCATCAGCCGGGCGGGGTCACCGCTGTCACCGGCGTCGGTCAGGGGGTGGTCGGTGCGCAGCCACACCTTGCCGGCCCCCGGCCGGTGTCCTTCCGCCACCCGCATCTCCAGGGAGCGGATATAGCCGCCCGGCCACACTGATGCGCCGTCATAGGGCTTGCATTCGTCAGGGCCGGGGATGGGAAGGTCTTCCACCGCGGCAACGTCAGCGGTGTCGCTGGTGATCATCCGCCAGGCGGTGGCACGGATGGCCGTCCGGCCGGCCGCCACCAGCTCGGCCTGCAGCAGTTCGATGGTCCGTCCCGGCCGCAGCGTGGTGGTCTTAATGTGGAATTCGCCGCCGGGGATCAGGCCCAGGATCTCGTAGCTGAGCCTCGCCATCCGCATGTCCGTCCGCGGCTGGTGCCGTTCGAGGCTGTCGGCCATCAACCCGGACGCCGGTGCCATGTGCTGCTCGTGGACGTTCCAGGCGCCCTGGGCATGGATGGTGGAACGGAAACGGCCCTCACCCAGGGACTGGTAATAGAAGTTTCCTTCGGCCAGTTCAGGCAGATCAGCGGACAACGGCGGCCCTTCCAGGAGATTTCAGTGAATTGGCAATAACTCTATCGTTTTGCCCCGGGGCCGCCGGCAGGGGCTGCCATTCGACGCGGCGAAATGTTGGGCCCCGGCGGCTATCCTCTGGGTAGACTCAGGAACTGGTCCTGTCAGCAACCCTCGGAAGAGGTGTTCCATGCGCGTCATCAGTTACAACCTCCGCGAGCATAAGGCGAGCGGTGAGCTCCTTGCCCTGGCACGGAATCACAACATTGATGCGCTCTGCCTCCAGGAGGTGGATGCCAGCGATCTCCCGGAGACCCTGGGCCCGCTTCACCTCGCGGACGCCACCAAGGCGAACCGGCTCGGGCTGGCCATCTATTACCGCACCAGCCGGTTCACGGCCCTGGACACGCAGTCCTTCGCGCTGAAGAAGTCGATGCATGACCGGGTGCTGGCGCCCGCGCACGAGCGGCTGATCGGGACCCGGGTGATGGACAACGAGACGCAGCACGAACTGGTGATCGGCTCCTTCCATGCCGCACCCCTGACGGCGTCCAACTCGCTGCGGCGGAAGCAGATCCATGCGGCCCACGCTGAACTCCTGAGCATGGGTAAGGGATTGATGACGCTGATGGTGGGCGATTTCAACTACCCGTTCTTCACCAAGAACCTGCACGTCCACATGAAGAATTCCGGTTACGCACTGTCGTTGAGCAACCGGCGCACGTACACCCGCTACAAGGTCTTTAAAGGCCACTTCGACTTCGCCACATCGCTGGGGCTGGACATCACCAGCGTGGAGACCCTTCCGCGCGGCAATTCGGACCACCTGCCCATCATGGTCACTGCCGAATACGGTCCGGACTACTGACCAGCGTCCGGGCTACGCGCCGGCGGCAAGCCGCTCCCGCAGGGCTGGCCAGGCGGCGGCAAAACCGGGATGCAGCTCCTGGCGGTCCACGTCAGCCAGCGGAATCCACAGCAGTTCGATGCTCTCGGGATCGCTGATCACGGGATCAAACGGCTCCGTTACCAGCACCACCACCGTGGTGTAGGACCAGTAGCCCAGGTCCAGCACCGAGGTGAAGAGCACGTCCACACTCTCCGGCGGCACGGCAGCCTCCTCAAAGGCCTCGCGCAACGCGCCCACCACAGCGTCCTCGCCCTCGTGGAGTGCCCCGCCGGGCAGTCCCCAAGTTCCGCCGTTGTGGCTCCAGACGGCCCGGTGCTGCAGGAGCACGCCCTTGGCGGGGTCGTAGGCAAGCACCCCGGCCGCGCCGAACCTGCCCCAGTACCGGCCGCGTTCCCCTTCCACCCAGGCATCACCGGGATCCCGGGGTCCGGTGCGGACAGGCGGCGTGGAGGACTGTGGTGAAGCCAGAGAGTGATCCATCGCTCCAGTCTGACAGGTGGAGCGGCGCATCACACCGCGGCGCTAATGCCCGTTGCCGCGTTCGACGGCGAAATCACCGCCGGGATACATGATGGTTTCGTGGCCGTCGTCAAAGCGGACCAGGTAGGGCGGCGTTCCGCCCTGGCCGCGGACTTCGAGAATCACGCCGTGCCGGTCCGTAGAACCAACGGTCCTTCCGTGAACGATGATCCTGTCGCCCTGTGCTGCCTCCATGGCTATCACCTCCAGCCCCCAGATTACGACTGTCAGCCATGCGGGAACAGGGCCAGCGGAAAGGGGC
This sequence comes from Pseudarthrobacter sp. NPDC058329, assembly GCF_042879835.1. Taxonomy (NCBI): domain Bacteria; kingdom Bacillati; phylum Actinomycetota; class Actinomycetes; order Micrococcales; family Micrococcaceae; genus Pseudarthrobacter; species Pseudarthrobacter sp. NPDC058329. The sequence goes on along the minus strand of NZ_JBHVZR010000001.1, from coordinate 790,818 downwards.
AACCGGAACGAAGGCGGCCATGGCAGGATTTCCCCATGCCGCTGAATCTTCTCCTGCTCGCCGATACCCATGTGCCCAAGCGTGCCAAGGCGCTTCCCGCGCAGGTGTGGACCGCCGTCGAAACGGCCGATGTGGTGTTCCATGCCGGCGACTGGGTGACAGTGGACCTGCTGGACCAGCTTGAGCGCCGGAGCCGCCGCCTGATAGGGGTTTACGGCAACAATGACGGCCCCGACCTGCGCGCCCGGCTGCCCGAAACGGCAACCGTGACGCTTGAGGGTGTCCGGTTCGCCATGGTGCACGAAACCGGACAGGCGAAAGGCCGGGAGGCGCGGTGCGGGATGCTTTATCCGGACGCGGACGTGCTGGTCTTCGGACACAGCCACATCCCGTGGGACACCTCCGCTCCGGGAGGGCTGAGGCTGCTGAATCCCGGCTCGCCCACGGACCGGCGCCGCCAGCCGGTGTGCACCTACATGACGGCGATGGTGGACTCCGGCGCCATCACCGAGGTCAGGCTCGTGGAGCTCCGGCGGGATGAAGCCCGGCTGAACCGGCAGTGAAACCGGGTTGGCAGGAGCAGCCCTGATTGCCTAGGCTGGAACGGTAAGCATGCTTAGCTTTTTGTGTTCCACCCCGATGCAACAGGAGGACCACCATGACAGACCAGTACACCTTCCGCAATCCGGTCACCGCCTACGAGAAGATTTCACCGCCGAAGCAGGACCAGCCCGAGCCCGGCCTGGACGCACAGCTGGAACCCAAGGCCGACCTCGGCGAGGACACCTACCGCGGGACCGGCCGGCTGGAGGGCCGGAAGGCCATCGTGACGGGCGCGGACTCCGGGATTGGTGCGGCTACCGCCATCGCCTTCGCCCGCGAGGGGGCCGACGTCGTCCTGTCCTACCTGCCGGAGGAGGAAGAGGATGCGGCGCGCATCGCCGGACTCATCGAGGCCGCCGGCCGGAAGGCCGTCAAGGTACCTGGGGACCTGAAGGACCCTGTTGCCTGCCGCGAGGTTGTCGACACCGCCGTTGCCGTGCTCGGTGGGGTGGACATCCTGGTCAACAATGCCGGCAAGCAGGTTGCCCAGGAGGCGCTGGCCGACATCACCGATGAGCAGTTCGACCACACCCTGAAGACAAATGTGTACGCGATGTTCTGGCTGACGAAAGCTGCCCTCCCGCACCTGCCCGCCGGGTCCACCATCATCAACACCACCTCCATCCAGGCCTACAACCCGTCCCCCACGCTGGTGGACTATGCCACCACGAAGGCCAGCATCAATAACTTCACCAAGGGTCTGGCCCAGCAGCTGGCGCCGAAGGGCATCCGCGTCAACGCCGTGGCACCAGGGCCCATCTGGACGCCGCTGCAGGTCAGCAGTGGCCAGCCCAAGGAGGAACTGCCGGAGTTCGGCCAGTCCACTCCCCTGGGCCGCGCAGGGCAGCCGGCCGAGCTCGCCCCGGCGTACGTCTTCCTGGCATCGCCGGAGTCAAGCTATGTGGTGGGGGAAACGCTGAACGTTAACGGCGGCAACCCCACGCCGTAGCGCCAGGCTTCTCTCAAGTAGTCCGACGGCGGTTCCTGGCGCAGGGTGCGCGAGGAACCGCCGTCGGCCGTTTATCCTGAGCCCTTTATTTGCCGTCCTGGTCGGCCAGAAGGTCGTCGGTGGCGGCGTCAGGCTGTCCGTCGAAAAACCGGGCCAGGACGGTCTTGAAGACGGTTTCGCCGGGAGCTGCGCGCAGGAACAGTGTCATGGATGACTGCAGCTTGCGGGCATCGATGCTGCCCAGGATGTCCTCCGCGGCACCACCGGCGTGGTTGGTGACGGCCAGGGCGCATTCGAGCAGCCGCGGGCCCAGCACCGCATGGTCCAGGTAATCCCGGGCTTCAGCGAGGGAGCTGATGGCGTAGCGGCGTGACATGTCACTGTGGCCCAGGCCGGCGATCTGGGGAAAGATGAACCACATCCAGTGGCCGGACTTGCTGCCCATCTGCAGTTCTGCGAGCGCCTGGTCATACGTTCCGCCGCTGTCCTGCGCGGCGACGAATCGTTCCAGGTCATAGGGTTCGGTCATGGGTGTCTCCTTGTGGTGGGGCTGCGGGTCTGGACTGTTGCTCAAGGTAGCAGGCGGCGGCGCGCAACTGGCCATCCGGGTCGGTCCGCCAGCGCGCCAGGACAACATGTGCGCGCTGCCGGTCGCGCCCGCGGAGCCGGTCCAGGAACGGCGCAACGACGTCGGCCAGCAGGGGCCCGGTCAGCTCCGGCGTCCCGGCAGACCGCAGGAAACCCTCGATCCGCGTCAGGTCCGAGTGGCGCAGGAGTGCCTCTTTGGACTGCAGCAGGACCACGGCGGCGAGCCGACGTTCATACACTGCCCTGGAACCGGGCCGGGGCATGCCCCACAGGGAGGACGCCAGCTGCACCACGCCGTCGTGGTCCAGGTCCTTGTACTTCCGCAGGGCGTCGCGGATGGTTCCCCGGACAGCCCCGACCGAGGAACCGTAGGAGGCGAGCTGTCCTCCCAGCCTGCCTTCGACGTCGTCCGCCCGGTACCAGGCGCCTTCGTTCCGGAGCGTCCGGTCAACAAATTCCGCGGCAGCCGCCACCTTCTCCCTGCCGCTGCTCATCGACGGCCTGCCGAGGCGTGCCGGATGCAGAACGGCGTCCACGGGCGTGCCTCCAGCCGGCCTTCGGCGATGGCTTCCCCGCAGACGGCGCAAATCCCGTAGGTTCCGTCCGCGATTTTAGCCAGGGCCGCGTCCACCTGGTCAAGCCCGGCACTGCTCTGCTTCAGCAGGGCCGACGCCTGGGACAGTTCGAAGGCGATGGTGGCGCCCTCGGGGTCATGTTCGTCATCCACGTTCGAGTCCTGGCGCGCCGAGTTTGCGGAGGCTATATCCGCGCGGAGGGCCGGAAGGAGGGCCAGCTTCCGCTCCCGCTCCTCCTCCAGGAGGAGCCGGAACCGTTCGTAGTCAGGCATGGCAAAAGCCTAGCGCGGGGTCAGTACCAGCCCTGCCTGTCGTGGGGGCGAGTCAGATCCCGGGCCCTAAACGTGCTGGCCGAACCACGCGAGCGTGTCGTTCCACGCGGCCGTGGCCTGGGCTTCGTTGTAGCGGTCGCCGGTGTCGTTGTGGAAGGCGTGGTCCACGCCGGGGTAGACAGTGAGCTGGTGGACAACCTCAGTGGCTGCGAGCGCGTCCTTGAGTGCGGGCATGGCACCGGTGATGCGTTGATCGAGTTCCGCGTAGACACCGAAGACTGCGGCCTTGATGCCGGGCACCTTGCCCAGGTCAGGGGCGGGACCATAGAAGGCCGCCGTGGCCTTCAACCCCTCAAGCTCGGTTGCCGCCTGCCAGGTGATGCCGCCGCCGAAGCAGTAGCCGGTCATGGCAATCCGTTCGCCGTCCACAAAGTCCTGGACGCGGAGATACTCCAGCGCCGCCGTGAAGTCGGCAACGTGGCGCTGGGCTCCGGCCTGGGTGAGGGCGCCGGGAACAGCGTCGCGGTCCATGCCCGCCGTCCCGCCTTCCCTGCTCAGCAGGTCAAGCGCAAGGGCAACGTAGCCCGCCTTCGCAAAGCGCCTCGCTACATCTTCGATATGTGGGGTCAATCCGCGGTTCTCATGGCAGATCAACACGGCAGGGCTGCGCCCCTCCCGCTCCGGCCTGGCCTGGTAGGCACTGACGGAGGTTCCTCCGGACATGAACTGTACGGTCGCCGTCGTCATTCCTGCCGCCCCCTCCGGAACGGAGAGCGGGCTCTTCGCCCCGGGGACGGAACCTGCCCCGGCCGTGCTGGAGGCGGACGGTGTCGAAGGTACCGGTGTAGGCATGGGGTCGGTGCTCCGGGGCACCTCGCTGGGAGTGCAGCCCACCAGCAGCATCGCCCCCGCGGCTGCCGCCATGCTGCCAGTGATAAACGCCACTCGCCGGGTGAAGGTGCGCTGGCTTAGAGCCCCGGCACGGTAGTCGTCAAAGAACTCTTCGATCAGGTACTTCTCGTACTTGCCAAGCTGGGTCACGTGGCCTCCTTCAGGTCCGGATATCCTCCTACCCGTCGAGTCCCCAAGCAAGGTAAAGGCGACACTTTCGGCCGAGCTTTATTACTTTGTGATAAAAAACACGGCACGCATCCGCGGCGCGCCTATCTCGCGAGGTCAAGTCTTCATGGCATGGGGAATCCACTCGATTGATAAATCCGAGAGAAGCAACTCGTATGTTATCCAAATGTGACAATCCGGTGAAGATCAGGATATGGTCTTCAGGTGTCCCTCCCAGACGGGACATTCCCCTCAGTATGCCGAGCCCTGCCACTGACCCGGGAACCAACGCTTTCCAGCTGGCAGGGACGGGGGAACCAAGTTTCCGCGGCCTCACATGAGGCCTTGGGGTTAAGTCGTTAGCGCCGCCGAACATTTCGGACTCGCTCCCGGCCGGGTATCTCCAACCCGAACCCGACAGCTCACCCCGCAGGCATGGGAGAGGCGATCAACCGTGTCAAAAAATTCCATTACCGCCCGTCACCGCGCGACTCCGGCCCGCTCAATCGCGCTCCAGGGCTTGGCTGTATCAGCCAAGTCGCTTGGCCGCCCGGCGCTCGCCGTTGCAGCAGCATCAGGCATTGCCTTCGGTGTCGGCGCCCCGGCCCACGCAGGCGTAACCGGCCCGGACACCACCGAGACCACTAACACCCAGGCATATGCGGCACCGGCTGCTGCTGTGGCTGCCCCCGCAGCGGCTGCGGGCCACGTGCACACCGTTGTTTCCGGCGACACTTTGGGAGCCATCGCGGCGGCCAACGGAGTAGCCCTGAACGATGTCCTGTCCGCCAATGGGCTGTCGATCGACACGATCATCTTCCCCGGCGACCAGATCCAGATCGCCGGCGCCGGCGCTGTTGCAGCCGCTCCTGCCGCTGCTGCGGCTCCCGTCAAGGCTGCTGCCCCGGCCAACACCGGAATGAACCTGTCCTACGCCTCCACGTCGCCGGCACCTGCTCCGGCTCCCGCCCCGGCAGCTCCCGCAGCCGCCGGCACCGGCACCGGTGCAGCCATCCTGGCGAACGCTTACGGCCAGGTGGGCGTCCAGCAGGACTGCACCGCCATGGTGGAGAAGGCTCTCCGCTCCGTTGGCAAGACCGTCGGTGACCTTGCCCCGGGACAGTTCTACCAGTACGGCACCACTGTGGGCACCCCGGCTCCCGGTGACCTGGTGATCACCGCCGGTCACGTCGGCGTCTTCGCCGGCAACGGCCAGGTTGTCAGCGGTGGCGTGGACGGCTTCAAGACCGAAGTCCACTCCATCTCCTGGCTCAGCGGCGCTTCCTTCGTCCGCGTAGCGTAGCTCCACCACGCCCAACAGGGGCGGCAGACGGGATCTTTCCCGGCTGCCGCCCCTGTTTTGCGTGCTCAGGAGCTGACCTGCTTAGGTGCCGCAGAAGGTCTGGTAGCTGCCAAAGTCCTCCGACGCCCCTTCGGTGTAGCGTTCCAGTCCCGGCCGCTCATCAAACGGGGCACGGACCACTTCGAGGAGCCGGGTGAACGGATCAAGGTCTCCCTCCGTTGCTGCGGCGAGTGCTTCCTCCACCAGGTGGTTGCGCGGAATGTATGCGGGATTGACCCTGTCCATCAGGTCGGCGTCCGGTTTCAGGTCATGCCACCGTTCAACCCACGCGTCGAAGCCGGCCAGGTCAAGGACCATCCCGCGTGCAGGACGGTTGTTCCCCCTGGCCGCGTGCGAAAGATTCCGGAAGAACAACGTGTAGTCCACTGGTCCGTCCTTCAACAGGGCCACCAGACTGTCCACCAGTTCCGAGGCCTCCTCGGCCTCGGTGGTCCCGGCAGGGGCTTCCGTCAAGCCGAGTTTGGTTTTCATCCCTGCGAACCAGGCGTCACTGTACTGGCGGCGGAACATGCCAAGTGCTTCCACGGCGGGGGCCACGGCCTGTTCCTGGTCCTCATTGAAGAGCGGCAGCATGGCCTCGGCCAAGCGGGCGAGGTTCCACTCCGCGATGACCGGCTGGTTGGCGTAGGCGTACCGGCCGCCGACGTCGATGGAGCTGAAGACTGCGGCCGGGTTAAAGGCGTCCATAAAGGCGCAGGGCCCGTAGTCGATGGTTTCTCCGGAGATGGTCATATTGTCCGTGTTCATCACGCCGTGGATGAATCCCACCAGCATCCAACGGGCCACCAGTTCTGCCTGCGTGGCCACCACCCGTCCGAAGAGCGCCAGGTAGGGGTTATCGGCCTGGGCGGCTTCGGGGTAGTGCCGGCTGATAGCGTGGTCCGCCAGGCGGCGCAGCAGGTCCATGTTTTCCGTGGCCCGAGCGTACTGGAAACTGCCCACGCGCAGGTGGCTGCTTGCCACCCTTGTCAGTACTGCTCCCGGAAGCATCGTGTCCCGGCGCACCGGGCGGCCGGTGGCCACCACCGCGAGGGATCGCGTGGAGGGGATGCCGAGTGCGTGCATCGCCTCGCTCACGAGGTACTCCCGCAGCATGGGTCCGACGACGGCGCGGCCGTCCCCGGCGCGGGCAAAGGGTGTGCGGCCCGAGCCTTTCAGGTGGATGTCCCGCAACCGGCCGTCCGTTCCCGTCACTTCGCCCAGAAGGAGCGCACGGCCGTCCCCGAGCAGGGGCGAGTAGCCGCCAAACTGGTGGCCGGCGTAGGCCTGGGCCACCGGCGTCGAGCCCTCCGGAACGTGGTTGCCCAGGAGGAGCCGGACGCCCTCCGTGGACCGAAGGTATTCCGCATCAAGCCCCAGCTCCCCGGCCAGCTCTTCGTTAAGGACCAGCAGTTTCGGCTGGGGCGCCTCCTCCGCCTGCCAGGGAACAGCCAGCTCCGACAATTCCCGGGCAAACCGCCCATCCAAGGTGACCGTTGATTCAGCAGCAGCTGTCATTTCCTGAGACTCTCCTCGTGGTTCGCTCTCCGGTTGATCACCCAGGTGACAAACCAGAGCACAACGCCGATGGCCATCAGCCCGCCGGCAATTTGGTACTGAATGACATTACGGCCTACCCACGGGCCGGCAAGGAAGGCGCACAGCAGGGCGGCCACCAGCGGCAGCTGCCCCGGCGAGGTGAAGAACACCTTGCGGTTGGAGTCCCGCTTGCGGCGCAGCACCAGGCAGGCAATATTGACCACCGTGAAGACGCACAGGAGCAGGAAGGCAGTGGTCCCGGAAAGGTTGGCCACGATGTTGCTTTCCGGGTCGCTGGTCACGTACAGGATGAGTCCCAGTGCCAGGACGGTGGAGAAAACGATGCCGGCCCACGGCGTGCGGCGGACAGGCAGGACTTTCCCGAGGGCGCGCGGGAGAACGTGCTGGCGCGCCATCCCGTAAATGAGGCGGCTCGCCATCAGCATGTTGATCAGTGCTGTGTTGGCTACGGCGAAGACGGCAAGGAACGGAAAGATCCTGTCGATCGGGAAGTCGGGTGAGCCTTTGTGCACCACTTCGAGAAGGGCAGCGCCTTCGGCTTCCCGAATGCTTTCCAGCTCTGTCGGTGACAGCACGCTGACCACCGAGATTGCGACCAGCATGTACAGGAGAACGGCTATGCCCAGGCCGGTCAGCATGGTGCGGGGGAAGATCTTTTCGGGATTCCTGGTTTCCTCCACCATGTTCACGGAGTCTTCGAAGCCCACCATGGCGAAGAACGCGATGGACGTCGCTGCCGTGACCGCAAGGAACATGCCCTTGTCCTGGTAGTCGTTGAAGACAAAGATTTCACCGGGGTTCCCCGTGCCCTGTGACATTACAAAGAAGCCGACGCCGATCACGATGCACAGCGCAATCATCTCCACCAGGGTAAGGACAACGTTGAACTTGACGCTCTCCCCCACGCCGCGGAGGTTGATGATGGCCAGGAGCAGCATAAATGCCAGGGCGACCGCCGTGATGACGCCTTGTTCCGGCATCCCTATCCAGCCGTTGATCTCGATACCGCCGAACAGGTTCTGGGCCAGGACGTTGGCGGAGGTGGAAGCGCTGGTGATGCCTGAGCAGACAACGGCGAAGGCAACCAGGAACGTGACGAAGTGGATCCCGAAGGCCTTGTGCGTATAGAGGGCGGCTCCGGCAGCCTGGGGATACTGTGTGACCAGTTCCAGGTAGGAGAAGGCGGTCAGCGTGGCCACCACAAAGGCCAGCAGGAACGGGAGCCATACGATGCCGCCGACTGTTCCGGCCATGGTCCCCGTGACCGCATAGACGCCGGCGCCGAGGATATCGCCCACGATGAAGAGCAGGAGGAGCTTGGGGCCAAGGACCCGCTTGAGTTCGGGTTCCGTTCCTTCAGGAGTTGCGTCGAAGACTTCTTCGGAAGTTTTGCTCATTGTCGACCTTCACAACACGTTGGGCGGGTGGGCCCGGGCTGCCTACCGGATAATTCACTCTCTACCTCATGGTTGGGTTTGGCAATAATCAGTCCCGCAGCCCCGCCCCGCCGGCCGGCACGGTGTTGGGGTGCCACGGCCGTCGTTTCGGAACGGCAACCCGTTCCAGGTCCTGCGCCGCTACCACCGTTGCCCCCGCGGCGCGGGCTCCGGCCTGCGCAGCCAACCCGCTGACGTCGTCGTACCTGGCCGAAAAGTGGGTCAGCACCAGCGTGTTCACCCCACCATTGGCTGCCAGCTCCCCGGCCTGCCCGGCTGTGAGGTGCCGGTACTGGCGGGCGAGCCCGGCGTCGTCGTCCCTGAAGGTGGACTCGGCGACCAGGAGGTCGGCGCCGTCCGCGAGGTCATCTGCCCCTGGACAGGGTGCCGTGTCCATAACGAACGCGAAGCGCTGGCCGGGCCGGGGAACGCTGACGTCCTGAAGGTGGACTCCGGCCAGGCTGCCCTCGCGCTGCAGGCGTCCGACGTCGGCACCCTTGATTCCCGCCGCCGCGAGGCGGTCCGGGAGCAGCCTGCGGCCGTCGGGTTCAACGAGCCTGTAGCCGTAGGTCTCGATGCGGTGCCTCAGTGGCCGGACTTCCAGACCTTCTGCCACGGCTCCGCCGCCGCCGTGCGGATGAAGCCTCAGGTCCACCCCGGGCGAGCTGATGGACACCAGGGCCCGAACTACGTCCTCGCCGGCTGCCGGGTAGTGCAGATGCACGGTGTGGGCCACACCGTCCAGAGCCATGCGCGACAGCACACCGGGCAGGCCGAAGCAGTGGTCGCCGTGTACGTGGGTGAGGCAAATGCTCGTGATTTGTGTTGCGGACACGCCTGCGTGGATCATCTGGCGCTGGGTTCCCTCGCCGGGGTCAAAGAGCAGCCCCTGGCCGTCCCAGCGAAGCAGGTAGCCGTTGTGGTTGCGGGTCCGGGTGGGGACCTGGGAGGCGGTGCCGAGAATGATGAGTTCACGCATGTTCTTGGAGGGACCAAAAAGCAGGTTCCGGAATGATCCGGGACCTGCTTGGTGGTTTGTCTTTGAGCTTAGCGCCGCTTCAGCATGCCCATGATTCTGTTGGCCATGCCGCCGGCCCTTCCGCCCGGAGCACCCGTTGTGTGGGGCGTCCGGCCTGTGGCATTCAGTCCGGAGCCGCGTACAGTTCCGCTGGTGCCGGACCTGCCTGCGAATCGTGAAGCGGCATTCCTGATCATGCTTCCCAAGTTCATGTGAAACTCCTTCAGTCTTGATCCTGCCAACCGATGTTCATCAGCCTGCTTATTACTCTAGCCCTGTTTCCAGGTGGGGCCAGGGCGAGGCCCCCTTCACCGCCAGGTCCGGGGCCTAGCGCTCCAGGTCGTTGGGGTCGAACTCGCTGAGCGGGGAGCCGCCGAAGTTTTCCTGGTCGTCGCTGGCGTCAGCTTCCATGCCGGTGGGGTCTTCGCCGAAATCGACGTCAGCCACCGCCTCGCCCAGGGTCGGCGTACTCGCCGGCGGTTCCTCACCCGAGCCGTCGCGGGTCGCTTTCAGGTCATCGCGCAGGGTCTGGTCACTGAGGAAGTCCTCCTCCTCGCCCGAAACCTCGCCTTGCAGGAGCGGATCCTCCTGCCAGCGGTCCGGGTTGTTCTCCGCGGCTCCGGGGTAGTTGTCCGGTTCGCCGGCCGTCACGGGATCCAGTTCAAGGGATGACGCCGCGCCGGGGGTCTCGTCCAGGAGCACGTCATTTTCTTCAACAATCTCAAGCCCGTCGTCCGGCAAGTTCTGTTCCGTCATGATGATGCCTTTCTCGTCAGCCGCCCTGCAGATATTAGTAAGCATACTGACGAATGGTGCGCGGTGTGAACCTCGGGCTTCACGGGCGTTGGAGGCGGGCATGTGTTAGCGCTCCCCCGCAACCGGAACGGCCGGCCGGACGGCATCAGTGCAGCAGCCACGATCCGTCCTGCGGCGGTTCGGGCTTCCGGCGCAGTTTCCGGACCATCACAATGAAGGGCCAGGCCAGTAACTGCAGCAGCCCTGCGGCCAACAGCAGCCACACCACAAGAATCAGGACCGGCGAGTATAAAAGGAACACACCAAATGCGGCTGCTACGTATCCCGCGATCAGCGCCATTGCTGTTCCAGGATCCACTGAAACTCCTTTCAATTGTCAAGAGGGATATGCCGGCAGGGTTTGCCGGCAGGAAGATGATCGTGGCGGGTTTCGGCAGAGCATGTCTGCAGGAAGAAGCGCCTTCGACGGCGGCTGGAGAGCCAGGAGGAGTCCGGGCGGCCATAGGTTTTCTCCGGAATGCCGGGGAGTCAACACCCAGCTTGCGATGGTGGCCGCATACTTCTAAACGGTGGTTTAAGCGTACTCTCCTGACCGCATGCGAAGAAGAAGCAGCGGCACGCCGGCCATGGCCGTGACCTTTGGCCCTACAACAACCGCCGGCTCAGCGTCAGTCTTGAAGTGACCCTGCCGCACGAAACCAGGAAGTCCGGCCATGACAACGCGCAAACCTATTGCTGTTGGCACCGATGACTCGGCCCGGAGCCAGGCAGCGGTGCTTTGGGCGGCGGGCCGTGCCGAACGGGCAGGACTGCCGCTGGTGATCGTCCACGTGGTGGATGACCGCTGGGTGGCTGAGCCTTATCCCTTCATTGGTGTGCTGGAGGAGGCAGGCGGGAAGCTCCTGGACTCTGCGGCCCTCCGTGTTCAGGATGCCTTCTCCATACCTGTTTCCACCCAGCTGCTGACGGGAAGCGTTGGAGGTCAACTGGCGGAGTTCTCGGGCAAGGCATCGATGGTGGTGGTCGGGTCGGGCGGTTTCCATCTCGGCGGCACGCTTGCCGACCGGGCGCTTCAGGTGGCTGCCTCCTCCGAGGTGCCTGTTGCCGTAGTAGGTACCCAGAATCTTGAGGGTCGGTCCGGAGTGGTGGTCGGCGTCGACGGCTCCAGGGAATCAACGCAGGCGGTCGCCTTCGCGGCTGCGGAAGCCGACCGGGAAGGTGAGCAACTTACGGTGCTTTATGCCGTCAGGGCCCCGGACCCTGTTGTGGATGCCGGCCTCACTCCCGGCAGCCTGGCCGGGCACGTTGTGGAAGAGGAACGCCTGGTTCTCTCTGAAGTGGTGGCCGGCCTCAGGGAGGACTACCCCGATCTTCGGGTTGACCAGGTGCTGGACACCGGCAAGGGCCCGGTGGAATCGCTGGTGGATGCCGCGGCCCAGGCGCGGATGCTCGTGGTTGGAAGCCGGGGCAGGGGCGGCATCAAACGCCTGCTGCTCGGGTCCACCGCACACGGAGTCCTTAAGCATCTGCCCTGCCCCACCGTCATCACCCGCATCCAGCAGAGCAAGCTCAGAATCCAAGGTTGACCGCCACCTGTCACAGGTCCTGCACCTATCCCCATTCCTTCGTTCCAGGTTGGACATCATGAAAAAGACCGCTTCAGTAATAATGCTCATCCTTGGGATCCTCATCTCGCTCCTCGGTTTGGCGATCGTCGCGGGAGGCGCCGTGGCCGCAGCTGTGGGGACAGCCCAGGGCGACGGCTACCTGAACTCGGGCACGGCCCGCTTTTCGGTAGGTTCACATGCCCTGACCACGCCCCGCCTTGATGCGGTCGGCGAGGGCGTTCCGCCCCGTCTCCCCTTCGACGTCGGTACGCTCAGGCTGCGTGCCGCGTCGGCGGAGGCAGGCAAGGACATCTTCATCGGCATCGCCAACCAGGCCGACGTCGAACGGTACCTCTCAGGCGTGCATCACTCGGAACTGCTCGAGGTGGAGAGCCGGCCATTCCGGGCAGAATACCGGGACGTTCCCGGCACCACAGCCCCGGCACCACCGGCGGAGCAGCCCTTCTGGAGGGTGGCGGCAACTGGTCCCGGCGAGCAGGAAATTACCTGGGACCTGGCGGCCGGCAGTTGGGCGATCGTCGTGATGAACGCCGACGCCAGTCCTGGGGTCGACGCCCAGGTGCAGGCAGGGTTCCGGTCGGACCTGATTCGGCCCGCGGCCACAGGCCTGCTGGTGGGAGGGATCGCTGCGCTCGTGGTTGGAATTCCTTTGCTGATCCTGGGAGCCATAGGACTCGGACGCCACGCCGGGCCACCCTCCGGCGGACCCGCAACGCCACTGCCCAGGTACGCACCGGGACCCACTGCCCCGTCACCACCCGGGTACGCAGGAGTCCCCGGGGCGCCGGGAGTTACACCGCCGGCCCAGAACCTGCAGTCAGAACCGGCGGACCGGGCACCGTACCCGGCCCGCCTTTCCGGCGAGCTTGACCCGGGCCTGTCCAGGGCCATGTGGCTGGTGAAGTGGTTCCTGGCCATACCGCACTTCATCGTGTTGGTCTTCCTGTGGTTTGCGTTCCTTGCAACCACGATCGTTGCCTGGTTTGCCATCCTGTTTACTGCCCGTTATCCGCGGGCGCTGTTCGATTTTAACGTTGGCGTTTTGAGGTGGAGCTGGCGGGTGGCCTTCTACGCCTACGCCGCCGGCGGAACGGACCTTTATCCGCCCTTCACGCTGCGGCGCACCAACTATCCGGCCGATTTCGAGGTTGACTACCCGCAGCGGCTGTCCCGGGGACTGGTCCTCATCAAGGGATGGCTCCTGGCCATCCCGCACCTGCTCATCGTCGCGGTGCTGGCGGGAAGCACCTGGACGTCGCTGGAAGATGATGGTGACCTGGGGACCACCTACCAGCGCGGAACCGGAGTATCACTGCTCGGCCTGCTGGTCCTGATTGCACTGGTGGCCCTGCTCTTCACCGGCCGGTATTTGCGTCCGCTGTTCGATCTGATCCTCGGGGTGAACCGCTGGATATACCGGGTCATCGTGTACACGGCGCTGATGCGGGATGAATACCCGCCGTTCCGGCTGGATCAGGGAGGCAGCGAGATGGCCCGGCCGGAGGATGGCAACCCGGACGGGGGCGTACCGCTGTCCGGCGCGGCCATGGCGCCGAAATCAACTCCTGGGCCATGAGCCGGCTCGGCGTCGGTGGCGATCAATAGCCGGTTAACGTGCTGGTTTTCCCGCAGTGACTGGATCCGGTGACCACGAATTTTCCCCCTACCGGCTCCCCCGCCCGGAGGGAACAATGGAACCAGGCCTTCCCGGGGCTGCATCGCACGCGGCGGCGGGGTTGGTCCTGAAGAGGTTGGGAGCATCAGGGTGCAAAGGGACGAACCAGGATCGGACGGAGCTTCCGGGCCCCGGGAACCGCTCCGGGTGTATATCCTCGATGATCACGAACTTGTCCGGCAGGGACTGAGGGACCTGCTCGAGGGTGAGGGCTTCGTGGTGATCGGTGAAAGCGGGTCGGCTGCGGAAGCTACCCGGCGCATCCCCGCCCTGAAACCGGACATCGCCATTTTGGATGGCCGGCTCCCCGACGGCACGGGCATTGAAGTATGCCGGGATGTTCGATCGCTCGATCCACGCCTGCACTGCGTAATCCTGACGAGCTATGACGACGAGCAGGCCATCCGCGGCGCAGTCCTGGCCGGCGCATCCGGGTATGTCCTGAAACAGATCAGGAGCAACGACCTCCTTGCCGGCATCCGCAGGGCTGCCGCGGGTGAGTCGCTTTTTGAGCCGGGCGTTGAGCAGCGGATTGTTGCGGGCCTGTCCAAAACACCTAGCGACCCGCGGATGGAGGCGCTCAGCGCCCAGGAGAAGAAGGTCCTTGCGCTCATCGGACGAGGCCTGACTAACCGCCAGGTTGGTGAGGAACTGTTCCTCGCGGAAAAAACTGTCAAGAACTACGTCTCGTCGATCCTGGCGAAGTTGGGATTTGAGAGGCGCACGCAGGCCGCAGTGTTTGTGACCCGCAATGGCCAGGGTGCCACAACTGAGTCAGGGCGTGACCCCACATAGATTTGCCTGCTTTCAGTTCCGTTATTGGTAAGAAGCGGACCATTCCACGCGCGTGCCCTTCCCCGGCGCGCTCTGAATGCTGCAGGTGCCGCCAAGTACTTTTGCCCGGTGCCGCATGTTGGCAAGCCCGCTGACCAGGGGCGGCTCATCGAAACCCTGGCCGTTGTCGGTGATCAGGAGCTCAACCTGTTCCGCGCCGGCTGTTACCGTGACCCGAACGTCGTCGGCCTTTGAATGCCGCATCGCATTACTCAGTCCTTCCGAGAGGGCGGAGAGCAGATGGCCGGCAACATTTTCCGGGACCGCACCGTCCATTTGCCCGGCTATGTTTACTTTTGGCGCCACCGCGTAGCTTCGTGAAGTTTCCTGGACTACCCTCAGAAGGCGGCTTGTGAGCGGTTCCTGCTCATCCTCACCTGTCCTGAGGGAGTAGATCGTGTCCCGCAGCTTCCGGATGGTGTCGTCGAGTTCGGACGTCACGGCGGCGATGCGTTCGTGGGCCACCGGGTCCAGGGTAAACCGACGCAGGCTCTGGACGCCCAAGCCGGCTGCGAACAACCGCTGAATGACCAGATCGTGCAGATCACGTGCAATCCGCTCCCGGTCCGTGAACAGCAGATTCTGTTCATGCAGTTCGTGGACACGCGCAAGGTCAAGGGCCAATCCGATCCTGCTTCCAAAGAGCGAACTGGATTCCACCTCGGACTGACTGTAAACAGGCGATCCCTGCGGACGGGCGAGAAGCAGCACGCCGTTGTTGCTTCCGTGCCCCATAGCGCAGACGAGCACGGAACCCAGCTTTTCCGCCACCTCGTCGTCGAACACTTGCCTGGGGTCTTTGGCAACAAACGACTTCCCCGTTTCGAGGCCCGCGGAGACCGCTGCCGAAACCATGAGTTCCTGCCCGGACTGCAGGCCTTGTACCCCTAGGGAAGCCCGGCATCGAAGGAGACCGTTGCCGTTGGGGACGGCAACCACAGCCATCACTGAATCCGAAAGCTCCAACGCAGTTCCCGCAACAAGCCCAAGGTTGTCCAGGTCTCCCGGCTGGGGTGCGATGATCAGCCGGCTGCTGAGTTCCATGCCGGCCTCCAGCCATTTTTGGCGGCGCTTGCTGTCTTCAAAAAGGCGTGCGTTTTGGATCGCCACCCCCGCAGCGGCAGCAAGGGCTACTGCAAGGTCCTCATCCTCGGCAGTGAAATCGTGCCCGCCGTCCTTCTCCGTCAGATAGAGGTTCCCGAACACAACGTCCCGAACCCGGACGGGAACCCCGAGAAATGACTTCATCGGCGGATGATTCCGCGGAAAACCGGAGGCGATCGGATGCTGACCAAGGTCATGCAGCCGCAAGGGTTTCGGCTCACGGATGAGCAGGCCCAACACGCCATGCCCGGTGGGCAGGTCCCCAATGGACCTGGTGCCATCCTCGTCGATACCCACAGTGATGAAGTGGCTGAGGCTCCTGTCCTCACCGATGACTCCAAGCGCGCCGTACTTCGCACGCACAAGAGAACACGCTGACCGCACAAGACGATCGAGGACTGCCTCCAGGCTCAAATCCTCGGCCAGGGCAACCACAGCGCCCAGTAATCCATTGATCTGTTCCTGGGTATGCAGCAGTTCGTCGGCGCGGACAACGAAATCGCGCAGGAGGTCTTCGACTCTTTCATTCATGGGAGAGCGCCACGGCTCAGTGCTCATCGCCGACCTCCTGCGATAGCTGCCCGCCCCGTTGCGGGTCCCTGGCGCGCTTCATGCGTCCGGAGTGCTGGTCTCCACTGCCAACGTCACCTCCGCCGGTGGCACGGAGGGACGTCTTGGGACAAGTCTAAAGACCACGTCAAGGCAGTACTTGGCCGTTCGGCAGCCAGCGACTGCCGGCCTGCGGAAAGGATTCTGCCACACGGGACACGGGCCGTTTCGACGTCGGCAAGATTCAATTTGGAGACCTGCTTGTGGTGGGCAGCCCCATTAACGGATGGCGCCCTTCACCCAAAATCCTGGCGACCCTTGCCGAGCTGGCAGCCGGGGACTGACGGGGGTGAGGGCCGCAGCCTTCGCACGACGGGACCCGGGATTTGGCTGAAAGGGGTCTTAGGGCACTACTTTTCCGACCATGCCGGTAGGAAAGTTCAATCATGCCTACCTTTCGCTCCGCGACTCCTCTGCAGTCGCCCTACCTGCGTGGTCCTGGTTAATGGAAATCGCTCTTCCGGTGGGCAGGGGTGGCATCGGTCCTCTTCGTACTCCTGCTGATAGCGGCGTTGGTGCTCGATTTCCTGGCGCCGCCACCGGTGCACGGAGGCGCGGAAACCCTTGAATTCATTGCCTCCAACAAGGTGAACTATGTTGCAGAGCAGATTCTGTGGATCCTGCCCAACATCCTTCCAGTGCTTGTTTTCACCGCGCTTTTTGTGGCACTGGCGCCAACACACAGAAGCATTTCGCTGATTGCCCTCGTCTTTGGCGCCCTGCCGTGGGCCCTCTTCCTGGCCGTTCCGGTCAGCAGCCGCGGGTCGCTGAACCTTGTCTACCTCAGTGACCGCTACATGGCGGCAGCCACAGACGAGGGACGCCGGGTTTTTGCCACAGCAGCAGAGGCAATCATTGCCGAAAACAACACTCCGGCAAGAGTGGGAACACTTTCTGCCTTGGGAATTCTCCTGATGGGCATTGCAATGAGCCAAGGACCCACAGCGCTCTTTCCGCGTTTCCTGGCATGGCTGGGTGTTGTCACAGGCGCTGTGGGGGTAGTCAGTGAGGTACTCCACCATGCACTGCCCGAGTTTTACTGGGGTTACGGCATTCTGCTGTGGGTGTGGTTCATTGCCACCGGAGTTGCGCTGATCCGGCTGTCGTCGGAACGGGCACAGGGTAGGACCTGACGGCGAGCGCCGCCTTCCGAAAGCCGCGATATCCAGGAGTGCGAACGAGCCATGCAGGAGCCACAGGCCATAGTCGCCGGCTATGACGGTTCAACTGAGGCTGCAGAAGCTGTCAGCTGGGCTGCACGGCAGGCGCTCCTTCGCGGCCTGGTGCTGCATGTGGTGCACAGTTCCATGTGGCCGCTGCTGACCCGGCACCTTGGTCCCGTTCCCGGCGTCTCGGACAGCGGGCTGGAGCGGTCTGCCGAGTCCATCCTCGAGGAGGGGTTCAACCAGGCGAAGGCTGCCGTGCCCGGGCTGACAGTTGAGTGCACCTTGCTCCACGGCCTCCCGGCCCAGCAACTGGCCGGGATATCTGCCCGCCAGGAAATGGTAGTTGTGGGAAGCCGTGGCCTTGGCGGATTCCTGGGCCTGCTCGTGGGATCCGTCAGCCTGGAACTCGCGGCCACAGCGTCCTGCCCGGTTGCAGTCATCCGCTCTGATCTTTACCCGGGCGGGCCAGTGGTAGTGGCTGTCGACGAAGCAGGTTCATCTGCCGCCCTGAAGGATGCATGCTCACTGGCGTCGGCAACCGGGGCGGGCCTCGTCGTCGTCCATGTACGGCACGTTCCCGCCGGGTACCGGCGCTTCAGCGCCGATTCGGACGCGGAAGCCGCGGCCGAAGAAGTCCTGCGGACCGCCGTCCGGGCCGCACGCGCCCTTGCCCCCGCCGTCAACGTCGAGGAAGTGCTTGCCACGGACGCATCAGTCCCGCATGCCCTCCTCGAGGCCTCCCAGGGTGCCGCGATGCTGGTTGTTGGCACCCAGGGCCACGGACTCGTCAGGGAGACGATCGGTTCCATCGCCCACGCGGTTCTTCACCACTCCCATGGTCCGGTGCTTGTCTCCCGGCACACGCACACTGAACTCTAAGCTGAGTGCCGCGATCAGTTGAGCGTCGACCGCCCGCGTCGCAATCCGGGCGGTACGGGCAGGAGTCCCGCCCCAGCATATGCTGGCCGGGTGACTCCTCCCCCGTCCCCCACCCCGCTTGACGTCGTCGTCCACTCGGGGCCTGCCGACTGGTGGGTCATCCTCGCGGGCCTGGGCCCGTTGGCCGTTCTCGTCGCGGCCGTGCTGGCCTTCTACATCAACTGGCGCACGCTGAAACAGCGCACCGCGGCTGACAAGACGTCGCTGGACCAGAAGCGGGAAGCGGACGCCCAGGCGCTGCAGCAGAAGACTGACGCGGACAGCCGCGCGGAATGGTGGCGCCGGACCCAGTGGGCGCTGGACCGGGCCTTGGACGACGATGAAGGCACCAGGGCGTTGGGGCTGGCTACGTTGGAGGTCCTTGCACGCAGCGACCTGGCACGCACCGAGGAACTTGAACTGTTCGACATTGCCTGGAAAAACGTCTCAGGTGATGACAGCGGGGATGAAAACGGGCAGGAAGACCGCCTGGACCAGGAGTTTATGTTCGTGGACTCAGGTGGCAACATAGGCGAGAATGGAACGACTGATGAGGACAAGATCAAGGAGGTTGGACGATGAGCGCAGCGTCATCTGAACACCGCTTCGTCCATACTCCGCGGAGCGGCACGCCCTCCGCCCCTGCCCAACGCAAGACCACCGCGGCCGAGCACCGTGTCCAGGTGGCGGCCGCCAGGCTGCGCGTCACACTCGATGAGCGCCTCGGACGGGAAACGCCGGCCAAGACCAAGGCGCTCGCCAAGGAACCCATCTAGGTCCCGCTGGCAACCCTATCGGGCCGCGGGCCAGTGTGTGCTGGAGCAGGTGAGTGGTGGCGGCTGTAATCCTGGTGGGGAATCCAGACCGGTGGAACGGCTGGGACTACCGTGCCGCCGTCGAGCAGGTGGCCGATTCCGGCAGGTTCCTGGGCCGCTGGAACGTTGGCCACAACCGGAGCATCGGGACGGGAACTGAAGCCTGGCTCCTGCTGCAGGGCAGCAGCGACGCCGGCACCGGCCTGACTGGCCACGGGATAGTGATGTCCGAAGCCTTTGAGGCCGCGCACCCCGAAGACCCCGGCGCCACCAGCTGGTACATCAGCGTTGCTTTCGATGCACTCCTCCCCCTTGGTGAGCAGATACGTCCCGGCCTGCTCCGCGCCGCCGTCCCCGAAGTTATGTGGCGCGACGCCGTTACGCGCTCAACTTTGGCCGTTCCGCCGGCAGCGGACCCCGGCCTTCGCCAGGTGTGGCGGGAACACCGGCCGACGGCGGAGCCCTTTCGACTGGTGCCGGGCACCTGCCCGCCGGACGCCGTGCACACCATGGACGTGAACCGCTACGAGCACAACCCTGACGCCCGCCGGGTGTGCCTGGCGTTCCATGGCACTGCCTGCGCTGCCTGCGGTTTCTCCTTCGAAGCCTCGTATGGCGAGACCGGGATGGGTTTCATTGACGTGCACCACGTTGTGCCGCCGGCCATGCTTGGGGCCGGGTACCAACTGGACCCTGTTGCTGACCTCATACCGCTGTGTCCCAACTGCCATGCAATGGTCCATCGCGGCGTCGGCTCTGGCCCGCCGCGCACAGTCTCAGAACTTCGAAGCATTTTGTCCGCCGCCGGCCATCTGCGGGGCGAGGTGGTCAGCGAAATGACGCTCGAAGCCCAGGATAATGCGCGGCGGATCCTTGAAGAACACGCAGGCCTGAAGGACCTCAGCTAAGGAAAATGCGGTGACCGGAGGGACGAGGTACAGCGGACCGCACTGGCGGCGCGTGGTGGCTACCCTGGCCAACAGCGATGCCCGAAGCGCCTATGCACACATCGTGCTCGGCATAGAGCTTGCCGGCATGCAGAATCAGCATCGAAGCAGGGCGCTCGCAGCCCTCCTGGAGTCCGGGCTCGTCGAGCGGAATGCCGACGGCGGACTGGTTGCGCCTGAGTCGATCTTCCGGGATCTCCTGGCCCAGCAGCCCCGGCGGCAGGCGCAAACCGGGGTGGCCCGCTTCATGCGGCTGGGCAGGATCGAGAGGTATCCAGCCAACATGGCCGAGCGCCGGGAGCTCCTGGCCTGGATCATCAGCGAAGCCATCCGTCCCGGCGAGGTCCTGACGGAAAAGCAAGTGAATGAACGGCTCCTCAGCTACACGGACGACGTCGTGCTGCTGCGCCGCTACCTGGTGGATTTCGGCTTGCTGGAACGGACCGCTTCGGGGTCCTCCTACAGCCGGCGGCAGAAGCTGTAGCGTGGGGCACACCACCAACAGGAAATGCCGCCGGATAACTGCGGCGCCGTCTGAGAGGAAGTCGACATGGCACAGTTCACCGGCAAAGTTGCACTGATCACCGGAGGCGGCTCCGGCATCGGCGAAGCAATCAGCAAGGAGTTGGCTGCCAAAGGCGCAAACGTCGTCGTGAGTGACATCAACCTTGACGCGGCGCAGCGCGTCGTGCGGGAAATTACCGACGACGGCGGGACCGCCTCTGCGGTACGGCAGGACACCGCCAGGAAAGAGGACGCCGAGGCAGTTGTCCGCCACGCCGTCGACACTTATGGGGCGCTGCATCTGGCGGTGAACAATGCGGGCATCGGCGGCAAGCAGGCGCCAGCCGGGGAAACGGACCTCGACGAGTGGGACAAGGTCATCGGCATCAACCTCAACGGCGTGCTTTACGGCATGCGCTACCAGATCCCGCAGATGCTTGAAGCCGGCGCAGCGAAGTGTGCGATTGTGAACATGGCCTCCATCCACGGCACGGTCGCCGCCCTGGGCAACGGCGCCTACACGGCCGCCAAGCACGGCGTCGTGGGGATCACCAAGAACGCCGCGGCCGAATACGGGCCGCAGGGGCTGCGCATCAACTCCGTTGGCCCCGGGTACATCCGGACGCCGCTCGTCGAGAGCAGCCTCAGCCCGGAGGTGCTTCAGCTTTTGGAGGGCAAGCACGCTCTCAACCGCCTGGGTACTTCCGAGGAGGTTTCCCACCTCGTCTGCTTCCTTCTGTCGGAGGAAGCGTCCTTCATGACTGGGGGCTACTACCTGGTGGACGGCGGGTACACCGCTGTCTGACCTCAAGTGCGGACTCCCGCTGCCGGGCCGGGCGGTACCCGTCCTGTGCAGTGGGACGGCAGGCATGCGGCGCATTCACCGCTTCTTCCTTTTGGGCCTACGGTTGGGCGCCCGGCGGATGTTTCGGCGGCAGTACTCGACACTCTTCCCCGGGCGTCCGATTCCGGTAACGCTTTAGCCGGCGCGGCTGCTGGTGGGGAGCAGGTGGGGAGCAGGTGGGGTTACTTGCGATAACCCTCAGCTGCCTGGCGCGCGCGTACGGAATCCGGCATCGTGGAACATGCATCTTTGCTGTCACGTTCTGCCTCATGGTCTGCCGCCGTGTCGGTGATGCCAATAGTTTCCACCGCGGCCTTCCATCCCCCCATGCCATCCAACTGACGGGGCACCCACACGTTCGCCGCCCCGTTCAGGTTGTCCCAGGTCTTTGGGTTCTTTTCCTTGTCCACAAAGGCGCCGCCTTCCGGCGCACGCTGAATGAGATCCGGGAACGGCACCACGCCCATGAGCCGGGCTGCGTGTTCCGGCGTCATAGACCAGGGCGGCGTATTGAATTAGTACCAGGTGGCGGCACATATGCCGAACAGTTTCGGTCCGAACTGTGCATAGTTCAGATACAGCTCAAGCACCCGCTGATCTGAAAGCGTGTAGGCAAACTGCATGGCGAGGCCAGCTTCAATGCCTTTTCGCACAATGTTTTCGTCAGGGGTGAGGTAGATGTTCTTCACAAGCTGCTGCGGGATGGTCGAACCGCTCGGATCCTCCTCGTTGGCCAGGTACGCCTCGGCTCTTGCCTTGAAATCCTCTATGTCGAATCCGCCGGCGCGGCTGCCCAGTTGCTGGTCTTCATGCGCAATAGTGGCAGCCACCATGTAGCGGCTGATGTGGTCCAGCGAGACGAACTGGTAGACCACGGGTTCGCCTTCCTGGAGCATATAGCTCGTCCTGGACGGAGTGATCCAGATGAAGGCAACGGCGACAAGCTGCAAGAGGCCAAGGAACAGCGCCCCGGTGACCGCGAACCATTTGAGAATACGGCGGACGCGACGCTTGCGCCGCCTGGGTGATGGTGGAGTTTCGCCCGGGGGTGCCTCGACCGGTCTGATCGCGGCCGGCTCAGGCTCGGCGATGGGCTGGGTTTCGGCAATGGTTGCAGTTGAGTTCTCCATGATGGTTCCCGGTTATACGCCGCGCAGGAAGGCAAGGCCCCTGGCGGCCAACTCGTCCTGGTTCGGGGCCAGCGGCCGCCAGATGGAGGCCGCAACGGCTATCGCGGCGTTTTCCGCCGTGAAACTCTCAATGTTCAAGGGTCCGCTGTAGCCCACCTCATCGAGGGCCGCCAGGAAGCCTGCCCAGTCGGTCTGGTCCCCGCCCGGGGCGCCGCGGTCGTTCCCGGAAACCTGCACATGGACCAGGTGTCTTCCGGCCGCCCGGACCGCAGCGGCCAGCGAACGCTCCTCGATGTGCAGGTGGTAGGTGTCCAGGACAAGCCCGACGCCGTTGCCCAACAACGGCTCCAGCGCCTCGAGCGCCTGGTCCACCGTGTTGATCAGGGACGTCTCATACCGGTTCAGTGGTTCGATGCCCAGGACTACGCCCGCTTCCTGTGCACGTACCGCCACCGGCTGCAGATTTTGGCGGAGCTCGGCGTAGGCCTCCCGCCGCTGCCCGGGCGACATCCGCCAGACCCGGCCGGTCTGTGCGTAAAAAGGACCACAAACAGTGGGCGAACCGATACTGCCGGCCATGCTGATGCAGGCGGTGAGGTAGGCCTGGGTCCTTTCCACAGAGGCGGGGGCCGCGGCCACGAGGTCCCGGCCCGGCGCCATGGCACCGACAAGAAACGGTGTGAGTCCAGTGGACTCGAGGGACCCGCGCACCGCTGCGGGTGTGAAGTCGCCGTCGTTTTCCAGCGGCAGTTCGACGGCGTCAAACCCCAGTGCGGCGATCCTCGCCAGATGACCGCCCAGGTTGGTGTCGGTCAACGGAGACTCCCAGACCCACGTGCTGATCCCAATGGGACGCTTCACGCTGCTTCCTCCCAGGTAGATTCCTTCCACGCTGCGCGAGGAGCAGTGTCAGGGCATTTGCCGCTGCTGCCAGACTTCCGGGTAGCCGGGGAGGTCTTCTCCGCCGAACTTGGCGTAGTGCCCGCCGGGCATCCCCTGGTTGCGCTGCAGCCAGTCATCCAGTTCGTCTGCGAGGATGGGCTTTTGCGGGAGAACCCATTCGGCCGGGATCTGCTCACCCTTGAAGATTTTTTCCAGGGCCAGCAGCGGGGTCCGCCACTGGAAGTTGGAGTAGACGGGGGCCATGGCGTCGATGCCGGTTTCCTTCCACTTGGTCAGGAAGCTCATCTCATCCTCACCGGTCATCACCGGGAGATCCTTGCCGGCGTCCTCGAAAGCTTCGAGGGCCGCCACCGCACCGTCTCCGGCGTCCATCCACACACCCTTCACGTCGCCGGTGGCCAGTTCGTCGGAGATGATCTTCTTGATCTCGGTGGGGTCCGCGCCGGTGAAGTAGTCCTTGGCCTGGATTCCCTTCTCCTCAAAGATCTTCTTGGCCGCCGCCCAGCGGTGTTCCAGCACGTCCACGCCGGGAAGGATGCGGAGGGCCACCACCTTGTCACCGGACTGCAGCCTGTCCGTCAGGAACGTGGCGGTGTCGATGCCCCAGGCAAACCCGCCGATCGGGTGGATGAACGTGGTGGCGCAGTCCGTTTCCACCCCGCGGTCAAACACCACCACAGGCTTGCCGGTCTGGCAGGCGCGTTCCACGGCCTGGGTCAGGGCCGCTGTGGAGTTCGGCGATATGACGAACGCATCGCAGTTTCCCTCGTCAATGAAGTAGTCAATGTCTGCGATCTGCGTATTGTCGTTGTCCTTGGCATCGCGGGTTTCCATCTCGGATATGACTCCCGAGCCCTGCAGGACCTTCAGTTGCTGGTTCATGGTGATCCAGCCCGTTTGGCGCCAGGGGTTCGAGATTGAGGCATTGGCGAAGCAGACCTTGTGCGCCCCGGATGAGGCGAACTTGGCGGTGTCCGTCATGGTTCCGGCAATGTACTGCAGATAGGGCTGCTCCGCGTTCCCCTCAAAGGCCGCCGAGCGTTGCTGAAACTGCCCGTCATATAGCGTCTGGTCAAACCATTCCTGGCTCGCCGGACTGGTTTGTGCCGGTGAGCCAGTCCCCGGTGCCGCCGTCGTTTCGGTAACCGACGGGTCCGTGGTGGTACAGGCGGTCAGCACCACCAGCGGCAGTGCGGCCCCAAGTGCGATCGCGCGGATAGAGTGTTTGCGCATCAGGCTGGATCTCCTCCTTGTTTGGTGCCCTCGTGGGGCATGGGTGCTGCGCTTAGCCGGTGCCGTTCGTCATGGGCAGCGGAAGTGGCTCCCTTGCGCTTGCGCTGCCATGACTTGGACGCTGCTGCCACAGCGATGATGATGATTGCCCCCTGGACCGTGTCCCGCCAGGTGGCCTGGACGCCCATAAAGTTAAGGAGGGTGAACAGCGCCTCGAGGGCGAACGCGCCGGCCGCCGCGGACAGCACCCAGCCGCGACCGCCTCCCAGCACCACACCCCCGAGCACGACGGCGGTGATCGCCGTGAACTCGTAACCGCGCCCCACCGATGGGTGTACTCCCGCGTAGCCCACCAGCAGGATGCCGGCCACGGTGGCCGACAGCGACGAGATGATGAACGCCCGCGTCCGCACCCACCACACACGGGAGCCGGCCAGCTCAGCCGCCAGTGGATTGTCACCGACGGCGATGAGCATGCGGCCGAAGGGGCGGCGCATCAGGACGAACGCCAGGATGGCCACCGCCGTCAGGATGATGACGGGGTAGGGAATGATGTCCAGGACCGGGACATCCTGGATCCCGCCGCGGCCTATCTGGCGGAAACTGTCCGCCGGGTTCCCTTGGGCCGCGCCGCCGGTCCAGTAGAGGACCAGTCCGAGCAGGGCCAGCATCATGCCCAGCGTGACAATGAAACTGGGCACCTTCAGCAGCGTGGTGATCAGTCCGTTCACGAGCCCGATGAAGGCACCCAGCACAAACATCAAAATCAGAACGGGAATCACCCTGGAATCGTCCTGCCGGATGAGGTTGCCGGCCACGATGACCTGCATGGTCACCACCGACCCCATGGACAAGTCGAATTCGCCGCTGACAATAACGAAGTACTGGCCCACGGCGGCGATGGCGATCGGGGCCGTCCTGCCGATGAACCGGATGAAGGAGCCCGGCTCCCCGAAGGAGGGGTTCAGCACGATGATGGCTGCCAGGAGGCTGATCAACAGGATAAAGACGGCGCCGCCGGGGGTGCGCACAGCCCGGAGGAGCCGCTGGGAACGGCTGGCGCGGTTTTGCCGGAGGACTTCGCTGCGCCCGGAGGGCAGAGCCGTGCTCATGGCAACTCCGCGGGTGCAGCCTGTGAGGCAGGCGCTTCCGCGGACCCTTTCGAGCTGAACCGCTCCGGTCTGCTGACGATCCTGCGGCGGGCATACACGGCAACGGCGACAACAATCACCACACCCCTGACCACGTCCTTCAGGAATGGGTTGATCTGCATAACGGACATGATGTTGTCCAGCATGGCGAAGATGAGGACGCCGCCGAGGGTGCCGGTGATGGTCCCTTTGCCGCCGGCCAGCAGAGTCCCGCCGAGGACCACTGCGGCGATGGAGAGCAGATCGTAGCCGCCCTGCGAACCCACGGTTGGGCTGCCCACACCGAGCCGGCTGGCGAGGAGCAGCCCTGCCATTCCTGCCAGCAGCGAACAGATCACATGAGCGGTGATGACCGGCAGATCGATGCGGATTCCAGAGGTCCGGGCTACGGAAATGTCACCGCCGACGGCGTAGAGGTGGTGGCCCATTCGGGTGCGGTGGAGCAGCAGCATGGCCAGGCCCGCGCAGGCCAGCATGATGATGGTCGAGATGGGGACGGGTCCCAGGCCGGTCGCCCCGATCATCCGGAACGAGAGCGGGGTCTGGCCGAAGCTGCCCTTGAAGTTGGTGGCGAGGTAGCCGCTGATGATCAAGCCCATGCCCAGCGTGGCGATGAACCCGTGCACATTGAGGCGGGCAACGATCAGGCCGTTCGCCAGGCCGATGACTGCCGCGGCACCCAGCGTGAGCAGGACGCCGGGCAGGACGTTGCCCGGGTTGTTGGCCATCACACCGGCGGCAATAAGGCTGGCCAGGCTGGCGACGTAGGGAACCGAGAGATCCAGGCTGCCGGCCAAAATGACCAGCGTCTGTCCGATTGCGATGAACCCCAGGACGCTGGTCCCGGTCAGGATGCTGGAGATGTTGCCCTGGCTGAAGAAGTTCCGCCCGATGGTGCTGACAAGCACGGCGCCAACGATCAGCGTCAGCAGCGCCACCAGAAAGACGATCTGTGTGGAGGAAAGACGATCGATAAAGCTGCCGCGCTGTTTCATGTCCCTCCTCCAGGAGCGGTCCTGGCTCCCGTTCCCAGCTGCAGGACGGCTTCCTCGGACGTTCCGGCCGGAAGCTCGCCGGCGAGGCGCCCGTCCCGCATAACCAGGATCCGGTCGGACATGCCGATGACCTCGGGCAATTCGCTGGAGACCATCAGGATGGCTTTGCCTTCGGCTGCGAGCTTGCGCATCAACCGGTACACCGCCACTTTGGCTCCCACATCGATGCCGCGGGTGGGTTCATCCAGCAGGACCAGGCGGGGGCGGATGGCCAGCCACTTGGCAAGGACCACTTTCTGCTGGTTCCCGCCGGAGAGGTACTGCACCTCCTGGTCCAGGTCCCGGGCCACGACCTCCAGAGACGAGAACACTCCGGGGACCTCGGCCGTGACTTCTCTGGTGCGGCGCGGAAAAACCGATCTGATGACGGTCAGGGCGTTATCGAAGATGGACTGGTTCAAACTCAGGCCCTCAGCCTTGCGGTCTTCGGTAATGAGCGCCATGTGCGCCACGACCCCCTCCCGCGGCGACTTGGGCATAAGCGTCCGGCCCTCCACTGACATGGTGCCGCGATTAAAGGGGACGGCTCCGAAGATGGCGTGAAGCAGTTCCGTCCGGCCCGAGCCCTGGAGGCCAGAAAGTCCGACAATCTCACCGGGCCGAACGCTGAAACTGATCCCGTCCAACTGCCCGTTTCCGGCATCCTGCAGTTCGAGGATCGGCTGTGCGGCAGTGCCGGTACCTTCACCGCGATCGGCTTCAGCGCTGCTGCCTCCGGCGCCGCTGTCAGTCCGGGGCAGTTTGTCCGGGAAGAAAGCTGAAATAGGCCGGCCCACCATCAGCCGGACCAGCCGTTCATCGTCGAGTTCTGAGGCGGGCCCGGTGCTGACCACCCGGCCGTCCTTCAGGACTGTGATGACATCGCACAGATCGAAGAGCTCCCGAAGCCGGTGGGAGACATAGAGGATGGCCGTGCCGCGTTCCCGGAGCCGGGACACGATCTGGTAGAGGAGATTAACCTCGGCGCCGGCCAGCGCGGCGGTGGGCTCGTCCATGGAGACGATCCGGGCGTCATAGCTGACCGCCTTCGCAATCTCCACCACCTGCTGCTCAGCTACGGTCAGGCTCCGCACCTGCGCGGTGGGCCGGATGGCGGTGATCCCGAGCGATTCCAGCAACTCCGCCGTCTTCACGTTCATCAGCGCCTTGTTCACCAGGACTCCGCGGCGGGGCTCCCGGCCCAGGTAGATGTTTTCGGCCACCGTCCGGTCCGGAAGGAGATTGAACTCCTGGAATACCGACGACAGTCCCGCCTCGTGGGCCTTCGTAGGGTGGCTGAATCTGACCTCCTGACCGTCCAGGAGCACCGTTCCAGCGTCCGGCTGGTAGACCCCTGCAAGCACCTTCATCAGGGTGGATTTCCCGGCGCCGTTTTCGCCCACAAGCCCGTGAACCTGGCTCCGGTGAAGGGTAAGGTGGGCGTCTTCCAGGACGGGGATGCCAAAGAAACTTTTGGTCAGTCCACGGACTTCCAAAAGCGGCGGCTGGGATGCGGATGCATGAGGGAGCCCGCCGGGGATTGACGCTGCGCCAGTCCGTTCGTGGTTCTCCATCGATCCGCCCACGCCTAACTGTTACAGCGGGGGTTCCGTTCCGTCAAGGGAGGGCTGCCGGCGCACGGGATAGTGCGAGCGCCCATCCGCCGGCCACCCCAATGGCAAGCAGCACGGTCACGAAGCCGATTGCCGGTGCGCTCGGCCATGTCAGGGCGTCGCCATACCGCAGCAGGGCAAGCGCCTGCAGAATCACGAAGGCAACGGAGGTCAGGGCCACGGGGCGGACAGTGCGGAGGTTGCCGCTCAACTGACCCTGCGCGGCGGCCCACCCGAGACCGACCAGCCACGCTCCGATTGCCCTCGCCGTGAGGTCGGAGAGTGGCCACGGCCACCACGTCGCGGCCTGAACGGGTACAGCCAGGAGCGCTACGCCGTACAACAGCAGTACCCCGGCGATTGCCCCCAGGAGCAGCCGGAGCGCAAGGGGCAGCACTGGCCGTCCCTCCCTTATGGGCTTTGGGGCAGGGGGCCGGGACCGGACCTGGATCCAGCTGATGACGACCATCGCCACAGGCACCATGGCATAGATTGCCAGCCACGCCCACGTGGCTATCTGGGCAAGGAGGCCATTGTCTGGCGACAGGTGGAAACGGTCGAGATGAAGCAGGGTGACTCCGAGGGTCAGGGTCGTGAAGACGAAAACGGGCCACACCGCCAACCTCGCCGAACCCCAGGTGACTGAGCGGGCGCCTGTCACTTCCAGCCCGGCGGCAGACCAGTAGGCCGCCCCGAGGAAGACGGCGGTCATGGGCGGATTGACCGTCCAGGCGAACCATTCCTCAGTCCGGAGCGGAAACACGAACAGCACAAGCCCGGCCAGAAACACGAGGATTGCAGCGATATAGAGCAGCCACCGCATCGGCGGAATTAGGGGCGTGACCTCAGGTGAAGTGGACATCACCGGGCAGCTCCTCGGGCGGGGCTGCCTCACCAGGGGCAGGGTGCGGGGCAGGCAGGGGGTTCTCGGCCAGGCAGGCGTGAAGCATCGAGACCACGGTGGCGCCGTCCCCGACCGCGGTAGCCACTCTTTTGATCGAACCTGCCCGCACGTCGCCGATCGCGAAAATGCCGGGCATGCTGGTTTCCAGTGCCAACGGCGGCCGGTCCGGCCTAAAGGGCGCAGCGCCGCCGGCATCGCTGCCGGCGCCCGTACGCAGGAAACCGGCTGGGTCACGCTCTACGGTGTCCGGCAGCCAGGAGGTCCGCGGCACCGAACCGATCAGCACGAACAAGCCGCCCGCTTCGATCTCCTCGCTCTGGGCCGCGTCGGCGCCTCCGGATGCGGCGACCTTGACGGCCGTAAGGAATCCGTCCTGATCACGGGCCCCCACGATCGCGGTGCTGTAGCGGATTGTCACGTTCCGGGTGGCCTCCAGTTGGGAGATGAGGTACTCGGACATACTGACCGACAGAGTGGGTCCGCGCACCAGCAGCGTCACCTTCTTCGCGTACTTCGCGAGGTGCAGAACCGCCTGCCCGGCCGAGTTGCCGCCGCCCACGACACATACGTTCTTACCGGCCATCGATGGCGCCTCGGAAACTGTGGCCCCGTAGAAGACGCCCCTGCCGACCAGATCTTCCAGCTGGGGTATGCCGAGGCGCCGGTAGTCCACGCCGGTGGCCACCACCACTGTGCGGCACCGCACCACACTGCCATCGGAAATCGATACCGCGTATAAGGCTCCCTCCACCCTGAGGCCCTCCGCCTTCCGCAGGAACAGGAAGTCCGTGCCCAAGGTCCAGGCCTGGTGAAATGAGCGGTAGGCCAGGTGTGCGCCGCTCACTCCGCGGGAGAAGCCGGGATAGTTGCGGATCAACGAGCTGGTGCCGGCCTGGCCGCCCACGGCTTCTCCCTCCACCACCATCGTGGAGAGGCCTTCGGAGGAGGCATACACGGCGGTCGCGAGGCCGGAGGGACCGGCTCCTACGACCACCAGATCGAAGATCTTGTCCGCCGGTGGCGGCCGCGTCACCCCCATCGCTTCGGCGATCTCGAGGTCACTGGGGTTCTCGAGGACAATGGGTGGCGCGGTGAACTCCAGCACCATGACCGGCAGCACGGGGTCCCGCAGGTTCACGCTCTCCAGCGTCCGTTCGGCCGTCTCAGACCCGGCAGGGTGGAAGCCCACCGGGATATGGTTTCGGCTCAAGGAGTCGCGCAACGTGTGAGTCCGTTCGTCGCCTACTTCCCCGATCAGCCGGACCGCCTCGAACCCGACGCCCTGAGCCAGGTGCCAGTCGTCGAGGGCATCGGTAATCGCGCCATGAAATTCTTCGTCGCGCGGACGTTCGGGGCGGATGATCACCAATTCGGCGTAACCCTGCGCGATCGCCCGGAATACAGTGGGGGCGCTGGCGAAGTCGCCCCATGTCACCACCACGCCGCGCTTTGCGGCCGGGTGAAAGCCATAGGCACGCCGCAGGAAATCAAGTCCGCCGCGGTCATCCGGTCCGTAGCACGCGAGTATGAGGGCGACCTGGCGATTCCAACGCCGGAGCCCCTCCAGGACCGCCCGCCCGTGGGCGTGGTCGGCGCAGACCACCACCTCGTAGTCGGCACCGTAGCGTCGACGTAGCTCGTCTTCGAGAGTGCGCCGAGAGGTTGAGTCTCTGGTAGCAATCAGCATGATCGGCACCGAGTGATCCATGGCCGCCGTCTTTCCGGTTCACTGATTCGGTGGCGCTCACGATACTCGGGGCAGGACATTGGGGACAAGGGCGCGGAGGTTCTGCCACAATAGCTGCCTACCGCGGGCAAGCGGGATGGCCAAAGCAGAACCGCAGCGGTGGAAATGGAGGACCCATGGAGGATCACCCGATTCCGGGAATCAGTCTCGCCGCCACACCCAGTGGAACAGGGTGCCTGGAGTGCCTCAGCGGTGACGGCCCGGGCTGGTGGCTGCATCTTCGCCGTTGCGCCCAATGCGGCCACATCGGATGCTGCGATTCGTCACCCTCACAGCATGCCAGTGCCCACGCTCGCACCCTCGGCCACCCCGTCATCCGGTCCTTCGAACCCGGGGAGAACTGGTTTTACCACCACACCACAAAGAAGTTCTTCCGCGGCCCGCGGCTTCCGGATCCGCAATCCAGGCCACCGGAGCAGCCTGCACCTGCACCGGCAGACAAAGTACCGGCAGACTGGCGGGAGCGCTTACACCGGTAAACGGTGGATCCAGTACAAACCGCTTTACTGACTGCTAATGACCCAGGAACGGGCACTGGCTAAAATCAAGGCTCAACGCCCAATCGTCCCGGCCCGGCGTAGGTCTGGGGGATCGGGCCTCAGGCGAGCAGAGAGGCCAGCCGTGGACTTCATCCAGTCCGCTGAACATCAGCTCAACCCCTTTCCTCACTACGAACGAATGCGGGAAACTGCGCCCGTCCACTACGACGAAGAGTCGGGAAGTTGGCACCTCTTCCGATACGACGACGTTCAGCGGGCACTGTCCGAGCATGCAACATTCTCCTCGCACATGGGTGGTGACGATGCGTCGGGGACCGGACAGCTTTTCGCCTCGAGCCTGATCGCCACCGATCCCCCAAGGCACCGACAGCTGCGCTCCCTGGTCACCCAGGCGTTCACGCCCAAGGCCGTAGATGCACTGGCTCCCCGCATCGCCGGGCTCACCGACGAGCTTTTGGAGGGGATCGCGCCCCGCGGCAGCGCAGACCTGATCAAGGAATTGGCGTACCCGCTGCCGGTCATAGTGATTGCCGAACTCATGGGCATCCCCGCCCAGGACCGTGATCGGTTCAAACAGTGGTCCGATGCGATTGTCAGCCAAACGCGGACCGGTTCGGCCAGTGAGGACCACTACGCCGCCAACGTGGAGATGACGGAGTACTTCCTGGCCCTCATTGACCATCGCAGGAGCCGCCCAGGCCAGGACCTCATCAGTACCCTGCTGGCAGCGGAAATTGACGGTCAAAAACTGACGGTGCCCGAACTGCTCGGCTTTTGCGCCCTGCTGCTCGTCGCAGGCAATGAGACCACCACCAATCTGATTGGCAACGCCGTTTTGTGTCTGGCGGAGTACCCCGGAACCATGGACCGCCTGCTAAGGGAACCCGCTCTGCTCCCCCAGGCCATCGAAGAAGTGTTGCGCTTTCGATCGCCGGTCCAGTCCATGTACCGGGTGACGGTCGCGGACACTGCCGTGGGAGGCCAACTGATTCCCGCCGGCGCGCCAATCGTGGCGTGGATAGGTTCCGCCAACCGCGACGAGCGGCAGTTCCAGCGGCCTGCCGAGTTTGACGTGGACCGCAGCCAGAACCGACATCTGGCGTTTGGCCACGGCGTTCACTTTTGCCTCGGCGCCCCGCTGGCCCGGCTCGAAGCCAGGATTGCGCTGGGTGCCCTGCTGTCCCGTTTGCCGGGGCTTTCCATGGATCAGGGAGCACAGCTGGAACGGATGGAAAGCACCATCATTTATGGGCTGAAGGCAATCCCGGTAAGTTGGCAGCCTGCCTGACGGCGTCTACCTTCCTGGCCACCCGATGCCCTTTGATACGCCGGCAGTGGCAAGGTGCCCGGCAAATCTTGGGTCCAGGCGGATAGTGCCGCCGAGCGGGTGGCTAGGCTGGGTTGATGGCGACAGTTATTCTCGTGCGGCACGGCCGCACCACAGCCAATGCCACTGGACTGCTGGCCGGCCGGGCCGCCGGTGTCAACCTGGACCAGATCGGGCGCGAGCAAGCGGCCTTGACCGGAGAGAGGCTCGCGGCAGTCCGGTTAGTTGGGGTGGTATCAAGCCCCCTCGAGCGCTGTCAGCAGACCGCCCGGCTCATCCTCGATCGCCAGGCAGGCACTCCGTGCGCGCCGTTGGAACCCGATCTTACCGAGTGCGATTACGGTCAATGGCAGGGGCGCATGCTCAGTGATCTGGCCACCGAAGATCTGTGGACGGCTGTGCAGTCGCAGCCGTCCGCCGTCGTTTTTCCCGGCGGTGAATCCATGGCTGCTATGCAGGCCCGGGCGGTGGCAGCCATTCGACGCCACGATGCAGCCTTCGAAGCCGAGTACGGGCCAGGAGCCGTTTGGGTCGCGGTGAGTCACGGGGACGTCATCAAATCAATCCTCGCCGACTCGCTCGGCATGCACCTCGACCTGTTCCAGCGCATAAATGTGGGCCCTGCCTCCGTATCGATAGTGCACTACAGCGCCAGTCGGCCCAGTGTCTACGCGACCAACACCGACGCCGGGGACCTGTCCTGGCTGTCCAACGGCATCCACTCGGGAGATGCGCCGGTGGGTGGCGGCGCAGGGCAACAGGCACCATGAAGCGCCTGTGCCTAAAATGCTCTTATGCCTACACGTGTTCACGAGTTTGCCTGGCCTGATCGGGTCGTCGTTGGAACCATCGGCGTTCCGGGGGCGCGTACGTTCTACTTGCAGGTTCGTACAGGGAAGCACATTGTGAGCATCGCCCTGGAGAAGCAGCAGTCAGCCCAGCTCGCCGAGAAGATCGACGAAATTCTCGACCAGCTTCTCAACATCGAGGGCAACCCTCACAGCGTTCCCACCAGTACCCCCACTGAATTGGTTGACAACGACCAGCTCGAGGCCGTTGAGGAGCAGTTTCGGACCGGCGCCATGAGTTTAGGTTGGGACCCAACGACGGCGCAGGTGGTCATCGAGGCCTACCCGCTCGCCGATGTTGATGCTGAAGACGACGGGTCTCTTGAGGAGGACGGCGCTGAAGCGCCCGAAATGCTGCTGGTGCGGATGCCGGTTGGTACCGCCCGCGCATTCGCCAAGCGCACCCGTGAGGTTGTAGGCGCCGGTCGTCCCGTCTGCCCGCTCTGCGGCTATCCCGTAGACGCCGACGGGCACGTCTGCACTCATCCCGAGGTCTGATGCAGGCGCCCGACCTTCTGACGGCGGAGCTGACGCTCACCGGGCGCATTATGACGGCGTCGAACGCCACCTTCCTGGGCAGCATCGGCGACACGACGGTGGTCTATAAGCCGATGGCCGGGGAGAAACCGCTGTGGGATTTTCCCGACGGCTTCCTTGCCCACCGGGAGGTCGCCGCCTACCTGGTCTCTGAGGTCCTCGGCTGGAACGTCGTGCCACGCACCTGGCTCCGCGATGGTCCGTTAGGCGAAGGAATGGTGCAGCTCTGGCAGGAGGCAGACCCTGACCAGAACGCGGTGGACCTCGTCCCCACGGACGACGTCCCGGAAAGCGGCTGGAAACACGTCCTCGAAGGTCAGGATGAGGAGGGGCGGATGGTCGCCCTCGTCCACGAGGATACGCCGGCTCTGAGACGCATGGCGGTGTTCGACGTCGTTGTGAACAACGCCGACCGCAAAGGCGCCCACATCCTTGCCATGCCAGATGGACACCGGCACGGCGTGGACCATGGACTTACGTTTCACCAGGACCACAAGCTGCGCACGGTGCTGTGGGGGTGGCTGGGAGACACTCTTACCGCCGAGGAAACCGACGGCATCGATCGTGTCAGCGAAGAACTGCGCGGTGAGCTGGGCCGAAACCTGACGGAATTGCTCACCGCCGAAGAAGTCGCCTCGCTCGCCGCCCGCTGCGCACGGTTGCGTTTGGCAGGGCGGTTTCCGGCTCCGAGAGGTGAGATGTCGGCGGTGCCCTGGCCGCTGTTCTGAGGGAGTTACGGCTACGGGCTTGGCCGCAAGTGACACCCGCTGCAAAAAGCAGCCCCGAATGCAACGGAGTGCATTCGGGGCTGTCAGCGCATGCGCGGCTGGGAGGCAGTCCTAGAAGTCCCAGTCCTCATCCTCGGTATTTACGGCCTTGCCGATCACATACGACGAGCCGGACCCGGAGAAGAAGTCGTGGTTCTCGTCAGCGTTCGGGGACAGCGCCGAGAGGATAGCGGGGTTCACGTCGGTGACCGAAGCCGGGAACATGGCCTCGTAGCCCAAGTTCATCAGCGCCTTGTTGGCGTTGTAGTGCAGGAACTTCTTGACGTCCTCGGCCAGGCCCACGCCGTCGTAAAGGTCGTGCGTGTACTGGACTTCGTTTTCGTACAGCTCAAAGAGCAGCTCGAAGGTGTAGTCCTTGATCTCCTGCCGGCGCTCTGCAGAAACCGTTTCGAGGGCCCGCTGGAACTTGTAGCCGATGTAGTAGCCGTGTACGGCTTCGTCGCGGATGATCAGGCGGATCAGGTCAGCCGTGTTCGTCAGCTTGGCCCTTGAAGACCAGTACATGGGCAGGTAGAAGCCCGAGTAGAACAGGAAGCTCTCCAGCAGCGTCGAGGCCACCTTCCGCTTCAGGGGGTCATCGCCCTGGTAGTAGTCCATGACAATCTGAGCCTTCTTCTGAAGGTTCTCGTTCTCCGTGGACCAGCGGAACGCTTCGTCGATCTCCTTGGTGGAGGCCAGCGTGGAGAAGATCGAGGAGTAGCTCTTGGCGTGCACCGACTCCATGAACGCGATGTTCGTGTAGACGGCTTCCTCGTGCGGGGTGAGCGCATCCGGAATCAGCGAGACTGCGCCGACAGTGCCCTGGATGGTATCCAGCAGGGTTAGGCCGGTGAAAACGCGCATGGTGAGCTGCTGCTCAGCCGGCGTCAGCGTGTTCCAGGACTGGACGTCATTGGACAGCGGCACCTTCTCCGGCAGCCAGAAGTTGTTGACCAGGCGGTTCCAGACGTCGACATCCTTGTCGTCCTGGATGCGGTTCCAGTTGATGGCCTCGACGTGGCTAAGCAGCTTGACCTTCTCGGTCATGTCATCCCCTATGCGTTGGGTGGTTTCTCTAAGTTAAAGCGTACGACGGCGGGCGGGCACCCGCCGTCGTACATCTACAGTTGAGTTGAAGCTTCAATCACAGCATGCAGCTGACGCAGCCGTCCACCTCAGTCCCTTCCAGCGCGAGCTGGCGGAGGCGGATGTAGTAGATGGTCTTGATACCCTTTTTCCAGGCGTAGATCTGGGCCTTGTTGATGTCGCGGGTGGTGGCGGTGTCCTTGAAGAACAGCGTCAGGGACAGGCCCTGGTCCACGTGCTGGGTTGCAGCGGCGTAGGTGTCGATGACCTTCTCGTAGCCGATCTCGTACGCGTCCTGGTAGTACTCCAGGTTGTCGTTCGTCAGGTACGGCGCCGGGTAGTACACGCGGCCCAGCTTGCCTTCCTTGCGGATCTCGATCTTGGACGCCACCGGGTGGATCGAGGAGGTGGAGTTGTTGATGTAGGAGATCGAGCCCGTAGGCGGCACGGCCTGCAGGTTCTGGTTGTAGATGCCGTGCTCCATAACCGACGCCTTCAGCGCCAGCCAGTCAGCCTGCGTGGGGATGTGCACCTTCTTGAAGAGGTCGGCAACCTTCTCGGTCTGCGGCACCCACTCCTGCTCCGTGTACTTGTCGAAGAACTCGCCCGAGGCGTACTTGGACTTCTCAAAGCCGCCGAACGTCTGGCCGGTCTCGATGGCCAGCAGGTTGGAGGCTCGGACCGCGTGGAACACCACCGAGTAGAAGTAGATGTTGGTG
Organism: Pseudarthrobacter sp. NPDC058329; assembly: GCF_042879835.1. NCBI lineage: Bacteria > Bacillati > Actinomycetota > Actinomycetes > Micrococcales > Micrococcaceae > Pseudarthrobacter > Pseudarthrobacter sp. NPDC058329. The sequence goes on along the minus strand of NZ_JBHVZR010000001.1, from coordinate 754,117 downwards.
AAGTCCAGGCCCTCTTCGGAACCGTAGTGGACCCGCTCGCGGGCCAGGTACCCGTGCAGGTTCATCTGGCCCAGGCCGATGGCGTGGCTCTGGTCGTTGCCCTTGGCAATGGACGGCACCGAGGTGATGTTGGACATGTCGGACACGGCCGAGAGCGAGCGGATGGCCGTCTCGATGGTGAGGCCGAAGTCCGGCGAGTCCATGGCCTTGGCGATGTTCAGTGAGCCCAGGTTGCAGGAGATGTCCTTGCCGGTGTCGGCGTAGGACAGGTCATCGTTGTACGTGGTGGGCTGCGAAACCTGGAGGATCTCCGAGCACAGGTTGGACATGATGATCTTGCCGTCGATCGGGTTTTCCCGGTTAACGGTGTCCTCGAACATGATGTACGGGTAGCCGGATTCGAACTGGATCTCGGCGAGGGTCTGGAAGAACTCGCGCGCCTTGATCTTGGTCTTCTTGATCCGGGAGTCGTCCACCATCTCGTAGTACTTCTCGGTGACCGAGACGTCAGAGAACGGCATGCCGTAAACGCGCTCGACGTCGTACGGGGAGAACAGGTACATGTCCTCGTCGCGCTTGGCCAGCTCGAACGTGATGTCCGGGATAACAACGCCGAGCGAGAGGGTCTTGATGCGGATTTTCTCGTCCGCGTTCTCCCGCTTGGTGTCCAGGAACCGGTAGATGTCCGGGTGGTGCGCATGCAGGTACACCGCTCCGGCACCCTGGCGGGCACCGAGCTGGTTGGCGTAGGAGAAGCTGTCCTCGAGGAGCTTCATCACGGGGATAACGCCGGAGGACTGGTTCTCGATCTGCTTGATGGGCGCGCCCACTTCGCGGATGTTGGTCAGCGCGAACGCCACACCGCCGCCGCGCTTGGACAGCTGCAGGGCGGAGTTGATGGAGCGGCCGATCGACTCCATGTTGTCCTCGATGCGCAGCAGGAAGCAGGAGACCAGCTCGCCGCGCTGCTTCTTGCCGGCGTTCAGGAACGTGGGCGTGGCCGGCTGGAAGCGGCCCTCGATGATCTCATCAACCATCTGCAGGGCAAGCTGCTCGTTGCCACGGGCCAGGTGCAGGGCAACCATGCACACACGGTCCTCGTAGCGCTCCAGGAAGCGCTTGCCGTCGAACGTCTTCAGCGTGTAGGACGTGTAGAACTTGAACGCGCCCAGGAAGGTCTCGAAGCGGAACTTCTTTTTGTAGGCGCGGTTGAACAGGTCACGGATGAAGTTCATCGTGTACTGGTCCAGCGTCTCGCGCTCGTAGTAGTCGTTCTTGACCAGGTATTCGAGCTTCTCTTCCAGGTCGTGGAAGAACACAGTGTTGTTGTTCACGTGCTGCAGGAAGTACTGGTGTGCGGCCTCGCGGTCCGCCTCAAACTGGATCTCGCCGCTGGGTCCGTACAGGTTCAGCATGGCGTTCAGCTCGTGATAACCCAGGCCCTTGTAGGCAGCAGGCATCTCAGGCTTCTGGGCCCTGGTTACTTCTGTGTCTGCGACAGTCGTGTCCAAAACGTGTCCAATCCATTGTTTACGCGGGCAACGTCTTCTGGCGTGCCCATTAATTCGAAGCGGTAGAGGTGCGGTACGCCGCACTTGGCGGCGATGATGTCCCCCGCCATGCAGTAGTTGTCCCCGAAGTTTGTGTTGCCGGCACCAATCACTCCGCGGATCAGCTGCCTGTTCTGCGGAATGTTGAGGAACCGGATGACCTGCTTGGGAACAGATCCCTCTCCCCCGGTGCCGCCATATGTGGGCACCACCAGCACGAACGGCCGGGTGGCGAGGAGGGGTGCGTCCTTGGCGAGCAGCGGAATCCGGGCCACCTCACGGCCAAGCTTCGAGACAAAGCGGCTGGTGTTCTCGGATGCCGAGGAAAAGTAGATGAGCCGGCTGCTGGTGACAACGGCCGGAGCCGGCCCGGAAGATTCCACGCGCTGAGCCGCGTGAAGTTCCCGGGGTTCCTGTGCTGTACGGAATTCCTGGGCTGCTGGTGCTGCCGTGGGAGTCACCTCAGCTGGTTGTTTGTTGCCGGCAGGAAAAGGAGTGGCCCCTAGGCCACGGAGGAAACAGCGGAGAGCGCCAGTTCCTCGATCTTGTCCGGGCGGAAGCCTGACCAGTGGTCCTGGTCGGTGACCACAACGGGTGCCTGCATGTAGCCCAGTGCCTTCAGGCGCTCGAGTGCCTCGGCGTCCTGGGAGATGTCAACGCTCTGGTAGGTGATGCCCTTTTTGTCGAGCGCCCGGTAGGTAGCGTTGCACTGAACACAAGCAGGCTTTGTGTAAACCGTTACGGTCATGGTTCCTGTCCCCTTTACTGAAAACTTACTCGTCCGGTGTTCCCGCCCAAGCTGTATGTAGATACTACATCTAGTGCAGACGCCTCTTTTGAACCCCAAGATGATGTATTACAAGTATGTCATTTAATGCACCTTTAATCCACAGGGAGGGGCCTTCAAAATGTCCGGAATCCCGCCGTTTTTGCGGACGGAATCCACACCCTGTGGAGTACTTAGCCACATTTAAGGCCCAGCGTGTCGTGGAAAAGACGGCGTGTCGGACCCCTCCGGACCCGCCCGCCGGACACCAAAAAGGGGCCCGGAAGTGACCTTCGGAACCCCTTATGGTGACCAACCGCACTGCAGCTAGAGCTGGACCTCCCGGCGGTCCAGCACAATCTGCTGTACGTCCAGGTAGCCGGACTGGAATCCGGCCCGCGAATAGCAGAGGTAGAACAGCCACATCCGCTGGAACACCGCGTCGAAGCCCAGCTCCCCCACTTCGGGCGACCGTTCCAGGAACCGTTCCTCCCACAGCCGCAGGGTGGCCGCGTAGTGGTCCCCCAGGCCCATCCGTTCGCGCACGCGCAAGGTGGTGTGCTGCTGCGCCACGCCCTCGATGGCGCGCACGGACGGCAGGAAGCCGCCGGGGAAGATGTATTTGTGGACCCAGGTGTAGGCGTTCCGGGTGGCGAGCATACGCCCGTGCGGCATGGTGATCGCCTGGATGGCCACCTTGCCGCCCGGGGCCAGCACGCGGTCGATGGTCTGGAAGTAGATGGGCCAGTACTCATAGCCCACCGCCTCGATCATCTCCACCGACACAACGGCGTCGTACTCACCTTCCACCGCCCGGTAGTCCTGCAGCGCCACGGTCACCTGGTCCGCATAACCGGCAACCGCAATGCGCTCCTGCGCGAGCTCCTGCTGTTCACTGGACAGGGTGACGCTGTAGACAGTGGCGCCGCGGGCGGCAGCCCGAAGTGCCAGCTCGCCCCACCCGGTGCCGATTTCCAGGACCCTGGTGCCGGCGCCGACGCCGGCTTTGTCCAGCAGCCTGTCAATTTTGGCTTGCTGCGCCGCCTCCAAAGCCTGCCAGCCCACAGACTCCAGCGGCCCGCCGTCGAGCGGAAACAGCGCCGACGAATAGCTCATGGTGGAGTCAAGGAACGTGGAGAACAAATCGTTGGACAGGTCGTAGTGCCGCGAGATGTTGCTGCGGGTGTTGTTCTCGGCGTTCCGTTCCTGCCGGGGCGTGCGCGGCAGGTACAGCGGGCGCAAAGCCTGCAGCGGCGCGGGAATCAACGTGTCCACTGAGGCGGCAAACACCTCAAGGACGCCGGCGAGGTCGGCGGCCTCCCAATCGCCGGCCATAAATGACTCGCCCAGCCCGATCAGTCCGTTGTCACCGATCCGGGCTTCGAACGACGCCGGCCGGAGCATCACCATCACCGGGGCGCCGGGGCCGCCTGTGCCCAGGATTGAACCGTCCGGGTACTCAACCCGCAGGGGCAGCCGCTTCACGGCCCCCTTGAACAGAAGCCCTGCCACTTTGCCTGCCAGGGCCGCTTTGGCGCCCGACGGCGGCCGGGCAACTTCCGGCCATACCTCGGGATCGATTGTGGCGGGCGACGCCGGCACTCCCGTCGCGGTCCAGGCTGCGGCATAGTGCGCGGCGGCTTTGTCCAGAACCTCGCCTGCAGCTATGTCCCCGGTTTTGCCCCTGACAGGGACTGCAGTTGCTTCGTTGTGGTCGATCAGTGTCATTGAACTGCCTCCTGTGAGGGGTGGTGCGGCCGGGCGACGACGGGCAGGCGCCTGGCCCAAAGTTTGATGCCCTGTATCCGGATGAGAGCGGAAACCAGCAACGGCGCGGCAGGTACCGCCAGTGCCGCCGCCAGGATGTTCGGAAGCGTGGCCGGGCGGCGCGTGCCGTCCACGCTGGCCACGAACGGCCGGTGGCCTTCGCGGTCCAGCACGATGGAAACCCCGAGCCGCTCCCCCGGCGCGGGCAGCTTCATGCGGTACTGTCCGTCCACGTCATTGAACGGTGAAACATAGAACGCCTTGGGGACCGAGGCGCGTCCGGCAGGATCCGTCCGGAGCAGGTAGCAGTGGCGCTCCCCGTAGGTGTTGTGGACTTCGGCCACCACACACTTCAGCTCACCGGTGGACCTGTAGCACCAGAACAGCGTCAGCGGATTAAAGACGTAGCCGAAAACCCTGGCGCTGGTCAGCATGTGGATGAGGCCGCCGTCGGGCTCTTCCCCCTGCGTGCGCAGGTATTTTTCGACGTTGCTGCGGATGGTGGCATCCGGATCACCCAGGTGGTCACCTGCGCGGAACGCGGCCAGCGGCCGCAGCAGGAGGGGAAGCCGCGGAAGCTGGTCGACGTCCACGAACCAGCTGTAGCTGCGGTACTTAAACGCGTTCTTCAGGGGAGTTCGCCGTACGTGGGATATGGACGTGCGGTAGATCGCCGCGCTCATAAAGGGTCCGTTGCGGAGAGAAGCTCCCGCTCCCCGCCGTTCGGGGACTCCAGCGGATCGGCCAGGGCCACGGCCCAGGAGCGGCCCAGGGATTCCGCGGCGCGGACGCCGGACAGTGCCCCGTCCTCATGGAAACCCCAGCCCAGGTAGGCACCGGCATAGGCGATCCGGCTGTCGCTGAGCCCGGCGATGGCCTGCTGCGCCTGCAGCGATTCGGGGGTGTACTGCGGGTGCTCGTACACCATCCGCTCCAGCACCGCGTCATCGGCAATTAGCTCCGACTCCCCCAGGCTCACCAGGTATGGCCTGCCTGGAACCGGGTCAAGCCGCTGCAGCCGGCTGAGGTCGTAACTGACCAGGACCTTGTCCGGGCGGGCGTCGCACGACGGCAGGCGGTAGTTCCATGACGCTTTCGCGTTGCTGGCGGCGGGGAGGACTGCGGGGTCCCGGTGGAACACGGTGTGGTTCACCGAGTAGGGCATCCCGCCCAGTGCTGCCTTCTCCTCCGGTGTGGCATCGGCCAGGAACCTGAGTGCCTGGGCCGGGTGGGTGGCAATCACGACGGCGTCGAAGTGTTCCAGCCCGTGCTGCGTTGCGAGCTCCACGCCATGCGGCAGGCGCCGGATGGCGGTGACGGGGGTGTTGAGCCGGACATCCGGCAGGGTGGCGGCGAGCTTCTCCACGTACCGGGCGGAACCGCCGGTGACGGTCCGCCACTGCGGGGAACCCTTCACGCCCAGCATGCCGTGGTGGTCCAGGAAGGTGAAGAGGTAGCGGGCCGGGTAGGCCAACGCAGTGGTGGGATCGCAGGACCAGACCGCGCTGACCACCGGGGTCATAAAATGCGAAATGAAGTACGGGCTGAAGTTGTTCCGTTCCAGGAACCCGCCCAGGGTCAGCTCCGGCCGGGCGGTATCCGGACTGACAGCTGAAATCGGCGCTGTCTTCAGGAGTGCCCGGGCCTTGCGGTAGAAGCGGGTGACCTCAAGCAGCATCAGCAGGTAGCGGCCCCGCAGCAGACTGGACGGCCGGGCAATGATTCCGCGGCCGCCGTCGCGCGCTCCCGCGTACTCCAGCCCGCAGCCGTCGCACCGGACGGACATGCTCATTTCGGAGTCCTGCGTTTCCACCCCCAGCTCAGCGAACAGCCGCAGCAGGGTGGGATAGGTCCGCTCGTTGTGGACGATGAAGCCGGTATCGACGCCGATGACGGACCCGTCCGGTTGCGGGATGTCGTGCGTGTGGGCGTGCCCGCCGAGGCGGGAGTCCGCCTCAAAAAGGGTGACACTGTCCTGCCGGTTGAGGACGTAGGCGGCAGTCAAACCGGCCACTCCGCTGCCGACGACCGCCACGCGCCGTCTGTCGCCTCTGTTCACTGCCGGGTTCTGTGACAAGTTATGCTCCTCTGCTGAACATTTGCCAGTGGTGGTTATACAGAGGGCAATTCGGCACCGTTGCCGCAGCGGATGGGTGGCGGTCCGGCAGATTCTTCAGCGCCCGGCAGCTCGTCAGTACCGGGCAGCGGAGTACTGTGGGCAGGTGGTAAATCCGGTACACCTGAAGACCCTCCTGGAGGTCACGCGGCTGGGCTCGTTTGCGGCCGCCGCGTCCACACTGGGCTACACCGCCTCGGCAGTTTCCCAACAGATGTCTGCGCTGGAACGCGACACTGGAGTGGTCCTCTTCCAGCGCTCCGCGCGTAGCGTGGTGCCCACGGAAGCCGCCGTCGTGATGACCCGGCACGCAGCCAAGGTGCTCACGGACATGGAGGCACTGATGGCCGCCGCATCCAAAACCCAGGACGCCGCCAACCAGGAACTGAGGCTGGGCATCTTTCCCAGCCTGGCGACCTACGTCCTGCCCCGGATCCTGAAGAACCCGGCATGGAAGAACCTGGGCATCGACCTGAAAGTATCCGTGGCGGAACCGGGCCAGACCATCCAGGGGCTGCGGACCGGCGGAGACCTGGACCTGGCCGTGGTCTTCCAGGTGGGACAGACCGGGTTCGCGTGGCCGAACACCATCAACCGGCAGTGGATCGGCGATGACAACTTCCGGGTGGTCCTGCCCGCAGGGTGGGGTTTCCGGTCTGACGCGAAGGTGGCAGCGGACCACCTGTCCGAAATGCCGTGGATCATGCACCACCCCGGCACCAGCGATGCCATGGTGATCGAACGACTCTTCGCCGGCTGCAACCTGCATCCCCGCGTGGTGGCGCACAGTGACGATTTCCACGCAAGCCTCGAAATGGCTGCGGCGGGGCTCGGGGCGGCGCTGGTTCCCGAGCTGGCCCTGCGCCACCGGCCCGACGGCGTGGTGGTGCTTGACGTTCCCGAGATCCGGCTTGCCCGCAACGTTTTCGCGCTGCTGATCAATGACCGGAAGACCGCCAGGGTACAGCTGTTCGTTGACCTGTTGGCTGAGACGCTGGCCGGGATGCGCACCGCGGTGAATTCGCCCTGAACAGTGGCAAGCACCGCAGTTCGGGTCTATGTTGAAAGTATGAACAGGGTAGCGAGCCAGCACTTTGGAGAGATCGAGCTCAACCACGGCAAGGATCACTTCATCGCCGCCAAGCATGAACTGCGCGGCCATCCGCTGGAAATCGACCTGAACGTCACCTCCCATGACCACTTCGACGAAGCCGCACTGCGGAAGGTCGACTACCGTCTGCGCTTCCTGCCGGAGCTTGTTGACGAGGTGCGGGACATGATCGCCGAGGAGCTGGAGCAGGAAGGTACCAGCCCCCAGGAGTACCTCCACTTCCACTGCAACGCGCTCAAGGATGAGCACCTGCAAAAGGTCTTCGGTGTAACGGACCGCAGCCAGCTCACCAATGCAGTGTTCCTGAAGGCACTGAAGCTGGGCCACGTTGGGATCTACCCCGGCCAGCCTGAACGCTACTTCGTGATGGACTTCACCCTGGGCGAACACTTCACCGACGAAGTCCTGGTGGCCTCAGCCGACGAGGACGGCGTGGTGGACGACGAGATCGTCTGGGCCTGACAACGCAAAAACGGTGGTTGGGCTCCAGGCCCAACCACCGTTTTACTTTGTTGTCCTACTTCGCGGTTTCCAGCAGGCTGGCGCGGACCGCCTTGGTGGCCTCCACCAGGTTCCGCAAGGATTCCTCGGTCTCCGTGTAGCCGCGGGTCTTCAGCCCGCAGTCCGGGTTGACCCAGAGCTGGCGTGACGGCACGTGCTTGACGGCGGTGCTGAGCAGTTCGGTGACTTCCCCGGTGCCGGGGACGCGCGGCGAGTGGATGTCGTACACGCCCGGGCCAACGCCGCGGCCGAAGCTGTGGGACTCCAGGTCGTGCACAACCTCCATGCGGGACCGTGCGGCCTCGATGGAGGTTACGTCCGCGTCCAGCCCGTCGATCGCGTCGATGATCACGCCGAACTCCGAGTAGCAGAGGTGGGTGTGGATCTGGGTTGCGTCCGCAGCGCCGGCGGTGGACAGGCGGAAGGAGTCGACGGACCACTTCAGGTAGTCGGCGTGGTGGGCCTTCCGCAGCGGTAGCAGTTCGCGCAGGGCGGGCTCGTCCACCTGGATGACCTTGATGCCGGCGGCCTCGAGATCGGCGATCTCGTCGCGCAGGGCCAGGCCCACCTGGTTGGCGGTTTCGCCCAGCGGCTGGTCGTCGCGGACGAAGGACCAGGCCAGGATGGTGACCGGACCGGTGAGCATGCCCTTCATCGGCTTGCTGGTAAGGGACTGGGCGTACTCAGCCCACTCAACAGTGATGGGCGCGCTGCGGGTGACATCGCCCCACAGGATGGACGGGCGGGTGCAGCGTGAGCCGTAGGACTGGACCCAGCCGTGCACGGTGACGTCGAAGCCTTCGAGGTTCTCGGCGAAGTACTGCACCATGTCGTTGCGCTCGGGTTCGCCGTGCACCAGGACGTCGTAGCCGAGCTCTTCCTGCAGCTCCACAACGCGCTTGATCTCGTCCTTCATGAGCTTTTCGTACTGCTCGTTGGTGAGATCACCCTTGTTGTTGCGGGCGCGGGCCGAACGGATCTCCGAGGTCTGCGGGAAGGAACCGATGGTGGTGGTGGGCAGCGGCGGGAGGTGCAGCGCCTCTTCCTGGGCGGCCTCGCGGACTGAGTATTCGGAGCGGCTGAAGTCGGCTGCGGTGAGTGCCTCGGTACGGGCCCGGACGTCAGCACGGCGGACGCCTTCGGCGGTGGCGCGGGAAGCGATCACCGCGGTTGCTTCGTCGATGGCTGCCTTGGCGGAGCCCGGATCGGCCAGGAAAGACGCGAGGGTCTTGACTTCTCCGGCTTTCTGGTCGGAGAACGCCAGCCAGCTGCGCAGCTGCCCGGAGAGCTGCGTTTCCTCGGCGACGTCGTGCGGGACGTGCTGGGTGGACGTGGAGGTGGAGACGGCAAGCTTGCCGGCCGCGGCCTTCAGTTCCTCAAGCTTTGCGGCGGAAGCGGCGAGGTCGTTGCGCCAGATGTTGTGGCCGTCAACGACGCCCGCAACCAGGGTCTTGTTTCCCAGGCCGGCGAGGGCGGCCGCAGAGGGAACGGCGCCCTTGAAGACGTCTATGTGGAGGGCCTCGATGTTGGTGGCGGCGAGGGTGCCGAGCTGTCCGTCGAGCGAGCCGTACGGGGTGGAGACGAGGATTTGCGGACGGCTGGCCGGAGCGGTCAGCACCTCGTAGGCGCGGGCCACGGCTGCTTCGATTTCGGCCGCCGGGGTGTCCTGGTCCACTACCAGTGCGGGCTCGTCGAGCTGTACCCAGCCGGCGCCGGCTGCTGCAAGCTTCTCAAGCAGCTGGACGTAGACGGGCAGGATGTCCTCGAGGCGGGACAGCGGAGCGAAACCGGCGGGGGCGTCGTCGGAAGCCTTGGAAAGCAGCAGGTAGGTGACCGGACCCACAAGGTACGGGCGGGTCTCGATGCCGTTGGCCAGGGCGAAGGCAAACTCGTCAACCTTTGCGGTGGAGGCGAGGGTGAACCCGGTCTCCGGGCCGATCTCCGGCACCAGGTAGTGGTAGTTGGTGTCGAACCACTTGGTCATTTCCAGCGGCTGCTGTTCCTTGGTGCCGCGGGCCAGCGTGAAGTAGCCGTCGATGTCCAGCTGTCCGTCAGCGTTGAGGAGCTTGCCGAAGCGGGCGGGCACGGCGCCGAGGTGCGCGGTGGTGTCCAGGACCTGGTCGTAGTAGGAGAAGGTGCCGGGCACGGCTGCGGCTTCGGTCAGGCCGAGTTCCTGCAGGCGCCGGGCAATGGTCAGCTGGATGTCCTTGGCGGCGGCGTCCAGGGCGGCGGCGTCGATCTTGCCGGCCCAGTAGGCCTCGACGGCCTTCTTGAGTTCGCGGCGGCGGCCGATGCGCGGGTAGCCGAGAAGGGAGGCGGAGGGGAAAGGCGTGGTGTTTTCAGGCATGGGAAAGTTCCTTAGATAGAAGCTGCGTCTAAAGCTTGGGCTCAGAGACCACTGGTCTGGAGCCGTGTGGGTCGCGGAAGGCGGTCAGCTGGCCAGCTGGGGGCTGCCCACAGCGGCGCGCCGGCCGGCGGTGCGGGAGTGTCGCGGCAGGGCGAGCTTGTCCAGCACTTCCAGTGCGCTTTGGTGTTCGTTGAAGGTGTAGAGGTGGATGCCGGGCGCACCCGCATCGAGGGCCGCGTTGGCCAGGTCCACCGTGGCATCGACGCCGAGGTGCAGGCGCTCAATGTCGCTGTCCGCGGCAGCCAGGCGTTCCATCAGTTCGGGCGCGGGTTCCACGCCGGCGAGTTCGCCCAGCCGTTTGAGGCGGCGAAGGCTGGTGAGCGGCATAACGCCCGTAATGATGGGGATGGTGACCCCGGCCCGGCGTGCCCGGGTCAGCAGGTCCGCATACTCTTCGGTGCGGAAGAAGACCTGCGTGATGGCAAAATCGGCGCCGGAACGCTGCTTGGCGAGCAGCACCTCGACGTCGTGCTCCTCACTGGGTGATTCGGGGTGACGCGTGGGATATGCCGCAACTCCCACGGCGATCTTCCCCGCGCACAGCAGTGCCGAACGGCGCTGCTCCACCCGGCGGATGAGTTCGATCAGGTCCTGGGCGTAGCGCAGCGACCCCGGAGCAGGTTCACCGCCCTCCTTGGGCAGGTCCCCGCGCAGGGCGAGGATCCCGCGCACGCCGGTGTCCAGCAGTTCGCCGATGATCCCCGCCAGTTCCTGCGGCGTGTTGCCAACGCAGGTCAGGTGCGCCAGGGGCCGGAGCGTGGTTTCGAGCAGGAGCCGGTTGATGAGTTCGACGGCGGTGTCCCGGTTGGAGCCGCTGGCACCATAGGTCACGGAGACGTAGTCCGGTTCAGTGCTTTCCAGCTCGCGGATGGTGGTCCACAGTGTCTCCGCGGCTTTCGGCGACCGCGGCGGGAACAGCTCATAGGAAAGCGCCACCGGGGCGGCGTCGGAGAGGTTCGGATGTGTGTCAATAAGGCTGGGTGGTGACATTTGCGTCCTTGGCTTTGGGCCATTGAGGGCTGCCTGTCAGAAGTTGAAGACAGGACACCGGCAATGAATTGAGTTTGGGGAACACGGAAGAACTCCACAGGACGCAGCCGCGACTGTTACGCCTGAAATGAAGTTGTCCGTGAGCAAATGTCAGGCCCACATGGGGGCACCCACACCCTCCGCAACGGAGGATCGCTGACACGTTACCGCGGTAACTTGTATAGAACTCTAGGAGTGGCGGGAGGAGCATTCAAGTTCGCCTCCGAATTAAGACGCATTCTTACGCCTTGTTTCGTCTGCCGGCAGAACATTGTTCGCCGCGCAGCTCCTGCACGTGTGTTGCCCCTGCGGCCCGTCACCAGGGCCGGTCGGGGCCGGGAGCGTACCCGCTGTCCCGAAGGTACTCCCCGCGTTCCCGTCCGCTGTTCCGTTCACGCTGGGCTTCCCGGGCGTTTTCGGCCAGTTCTTCCAGCCGGGTCCTGCCGGGAGCATCGGCTTGCGGCTCCTCCCGGCCGGGCTCCTGCTGTGCTTCGTCCTGCCCGCCGCGGGCGGCTTCGAGTTTTTTGCTCACCCGTTCTTCTGCCCCGGTAAGCTTCTCGCCAACTTCCGCACCGGCACCGGTGAAACAACCGCCGGCCGCGGCAGCGGCAATCTCCAGTGCCTCCGTGAACAAAGCAGCGGCCGATGCCGGATCCTCCAGCCGCAGCTTGTCGTCGCCGAGCCTCTCGACAGCCAGGAACAGGTTCAGCCGGATAATGCAGGCGTCGGCCGATGCAGGCGGTGCGAGTTCCAGGGCTTCCTCGAACCTAAACCTGGCGGCGGCGGTGTCTCCGGACAGGATCAGGGCGTCGCCTGCTGCGAACGGAGCCTTGTGCCGTTCGAGGATGTTCGCGGGCTGCAGCCACCCGGCAGCCCGTCCGACGGCGGCAGCATCGTTCGCTGCGAAGGCTCGGGCCGCTTGCCCCGCGAGGGAGCCCACGCTGAGCAGTTTGGCGGCCACGCACAGCACCAGCAGTACCGGCAGCGCCGACCAGAGCAGCAGGCGACGCCTCCGCAGACCTTCCCTGCTTGCCTTGGCTTTGATGGCCGTCACCGGGCAGCCTCCTTCTCGTCCGCGGAATGCGGGGCCTCGTGCCGTTTGGCAGCCGGCCGCAGTTCGCGGAACTGCCGGATAATCACCACGGCCTCAGCGAGGCCGAGCCCGAAGGCGCCGGCGGCGAACAGCCAGTAGAGCTCTGTCCGGCCGCCCGGGCCGCCGTTCCCAGCGGTGCGTTCCAGTGCGCCTGGACCCCGCTCCTGCATCATTCCGGACACGGACGCCCCCGCGGACCGGTGCACGTACGGCACACCAAGCTGGGCAGCGATGTCACGAAGCCGGCCTTCATCGATGACGGACACGGCGTCACTGCCGCTGCTGTCCTGGATGTAGGACGAATCGTCGTCGGATTCCAGCCCGGTGTTTTCCTTCATCCGTCCGCCGCCGGCGGTGCCGTAGCCCAGCACCGCTCCCCCGGCCACCAGGCCGGCCTCCAGTTTCAGGGGCTCCGGTTCCTTCCCGCTGGTCTGCTCGCCGTCACCCAGGTAGTAGACCAGCCGGGGCCGCTCCGGGTGGCCCTCCCGGGCAGCGGCCAGGCGTTCGGCGAGCACCTCCCGGGCGGCCGTGATGCTGCTGCCCTTGGCGTAGGCCGTGACCTGGGGCTCAAGGATCGACGTGATGGTTTCCAGCGCCGACGTGTCGGTGCTCAGCGGCATCCGAACATGTGCTGTGGTGTCAAAGGTGATCACGGAAAAACGGGCGCCGGGCACCTCCCCGGCGATCGCCCTCATGTCCTGGCGTACGCCGTCCAGGCGCGGGGCAGCATTTCCGTAGTCCTCGGCCACCATGCTGCTGGTGGTGTCCACCACGAAGAACACGTTCAGGTCGGCGGTGGCTGCTGTGCCCGGGCCGCCCGGGAAGCCAGGCCGGAGCGCCGCTGCGCACAGCAGCAGCACCAGCACGGCGCGGCGGACCTCGAGGCGTGTACCCCGGCGTCGTTCGAGCAACACCCGCCATCCCAGGAGCACCGCCGTGGCAACAATGACGGGAACCAGGAGCCACGCCGGCAGGATCGGCTGCAGCGTCATGGCTGGAGCCGCCAGTACGCCACAGCGAGTGCCAGTCCCGAGAAGAGGGCAAAGATCAGCGGAAGGTCAGCGCGGTCCGAGGCCACCGCCGTGGGAGCGCCCTGGAGCGCAGCTGCCTCAGTTTCCTGCACCGCAGCAACAATGCCGGCCACAGCTTCGGGGCTGTCGAGGGCATAGTAGGCGCCGCCGCTGGACTGGGCAGCTTCCCTCAGCTGGGCACCCGGCTGGTTCGCGCCGGCGCCGTAGTCCAGGTCCCCCGGGTTCAGCGCATACACGCGCACTGCCCTGTCCCTGGCGATACCTGCGGCTTCCTGCAATGTCATGATGGGCTCTCCGGAAACGAAGTTGTCCGTTGCCAGGACCACCGACCGCGAGCGCTGCGGTGTGGTGTCCTGGCCTTTGCCGGTGGGGAAGCTGTTGAGGCAGGAGGCCAGGCCGTCCCCGATCAGGGACGAACCGCGGCCGCTCCAGGTGCCGTTGAGGAAGCCGGTGCTGCCGGGCCTGCCGTCGAAGGCGTCCCGTGCGAGGGTCAACTGTTCCTGCGCGTAAGAGTAGTCGTCCGTGAGGGGAAAGACCTGGATGGCCGTGCTGTCGAAAATGGTCAGGCCGATCCGTTCACCCTGAAAGTCTTCGGCCAGCCGGGCAAAGACGTCCACCACGGCAGCGTCGGCGCTGCTCATGGATCCTGAAACGTCCAAGCACAGGATGATGTCCCGGTTGTGCTGCTCCGGCCGGATGGTGGTGACCTCCACCGGACGTGCGGCCGCCAGCAGTGTGGATGCCAGCAGCGAGGCACAGGCTATCGCAGCGACCGCGAGCCAGCGGCGGCGCCGCCGCAGCGCTGCCTGATATTCAGGCAGCATGGTGAGCCGTTCAGCGTAGGCTGCCGGCCGGCGTCGTGCGTTGGCTTGCCTGTTGGGGCGCAGGGCGACCCACCCGGCCACGCCTGCGGCGATGGCAGCGAGCGGGATCACCCCCCAGAAGATCAGCTCCACGAATGCACCGCCTCGCGGGCCGTGGCGGCCGAGGCGGCAACGGCAGGAAGCGGCTCATGGCCGAACTCGCCCGGGTACAGGGCGGCGATGGCAGCGGCGGCGGCAGGCAGGGGATGCGCCGCGAGGTCGGCGTGCGTCATCCGCGGTGCATCCACTCCGGTGGCGTCCCGGACGAAACGCCGCAGCAGCAGGCTGATCTCCTGGTGGGCGGTGCGGGCCGGCAGGTTCCCGGCGGCGGCATGCTGCTCCACGTCGGTGATCCGCTGCAGGTACGCGGCTTTGAGTCCCGGGAGGTCGGTCAGCGGAGCCGACGCCTCCTCGGACCGCGGGCGGGGCGGGCGGGTGGCTGTGAACAGAAAGACGTACCAGGCAGCCACCAGCAGGAGCAGCGCCAGTCCCGCCCACAGCCACAGCGGGCTGTACTGCAGCGGGCCGTGGAATCCGGGATCAGCCTGCACGCCGGTGCCTTTCCAGGAGAGCGAACAGGGCGGTGACGACGTCGGAGCTGCCGGCTACCGAGCCGTGGGTGATACCGGCCTGGCGCAGCATGTTGTCCCGGCCGGTGTCCCGCTCCGCGGCAGCCTTCCGGTAGGCAGCCGCTACGGCCGGCGACCGCGCCAGCTGACCCATCAGGGGTGCGGAATCGTCCACGCTGTACCAGTCCCCCGCGGCGGCCAACTCCGCGTCCCGCACGGTGAGCCACAGGATCTCGTGCTGTGCCCGGAGCCGGCGGAGCAGCCGGCCCAGCTCCGGATCTGCCACCATTTCGTCCGCCACCACAAACAGGAGGTGCCTGCCTTTGACGGTTCGGGCCACGTGCCCCAGCTGCTCCTGGATCCTGCTGCCGGCCCCATCCTCGGAGGTACTGGAATGGACGTGGCGGAGGAGCCGTTCAAGGTGCGCTTCGCCGCCCTTCGCCGGGAGGCTCAGGGTCGCGGCGGAGTCGCCGCTGACCAGGCCCACTACGTCCCCATGGCGGTGGGCGAGGTATCCCACCACCCCCAGCGCCATCACGGCGATGTCCTTTTTCACTTCGCCGCCTTCGGCCATGGCTGCCATGTTGCGTCCGGTGTCGGTAATGAGCAGGACCGTCTGCCGGCGGACGGCGACGTACCTTTTGATCAGCGGTGAGCCGTGGCGGGCGGTGGCTTTCCAGTCGATGTCGCGGACCTCGTCGCCGGGGACGTAGGCGCGGAGGTCATCGAAGTCCAGGCTGCGTCCGCGGAACACTGAACCGTACTCGCCGTCGATCATCCCGCGGGCCTTGCGGTGGGCGAAGATGGCCATCTTCGCCTTCACCCGGTGAAGGAGGCTGGTCATGGGCGCCTCAGGGCGTCTGGACGGCGGCGACGATCGCGTCAATCACCGTTTCCACCGGCACCTGCCCGGCCACCGCCTCGAAGTTCAGGATGAGCCGGTGCCGCAGCACACGGTGGGCGAGGGACTTCACGTCCTCGGGGATGACGTGGTCCCGGCCGCTCAGGAGGGCCACGGCCCGGGCAGCCTGGCTGAAGGCGATGCTGGCGCGGGGGCTGGCACCGAATTCGATGAAGCCGGCCAGTCGCGGATCAATGTACTGCCCGGCGTTCCGGGTGACGTAGACCAGGCCCACGATGTAGTTGATCACGGCCGGATCGAGGTAAATGCGCTTCACGACGTCCTGGACGTGCATCACGGCATCCAGCGACGCGGCCGCCGCCGGTTTCTGCTCCTGCGTGAAGATGCCGGCGTCGATCCGGCGGATGATCTCGGCTTCCTCCGCCGGCGAGGGGTAATCGAGGACATCCTTGAGCATAAAGCGGTCCATCTGGGCTTCCGGGAGCTGGTAGGTTCCCTCCTGCTCAATGGGGTTCTGCGTGGCCAGCACCAGGAACGGGGAGGGCAGGCGGTACTCCTGGCCGCCGATCGATGTCTGGCGTTCCTGCATGGCCTCGAGCATGGCGCTCTGGGTCTTGGCGCTGGAACGGTTGATCTCGTCGAGGAGCACGATGTTGGCGTGCACAGGGCCCAGCTGGGTCACGAAGGTGCCTTTGGCGGCGTCGTAAATCTGGGTGCCAACAATGTCGCTGGGCAGCAGGTCGGGGGTGCACTGGATCCGCCGGAACTCCGCGCTGACCGCTTCGGCCACAGTCTGCGCGGCGGTGGTTTTGGCCAGGCCGGGCACGCTCTCCAGGAGGATGTGGCCCCCGGTCAGCAGGCCCACGAGCAGGCTTTCCCGCAGCCGCTGCTGCCCCACCATTTTGGCGTCGAAGCTCCGGGAGATGCCTGCGGCAACTTGCTGCGCCCTTGCCAGCTCCGCCGGTTCAATCCTTGCGGACGCGCTGGTTTGAAGCACTGGTATTCCCCCTGGTGGCTGTACTTGCGGGTGACGGGCCGGCCGGCTGCACTCCGCGCCATCCTATCCAAGACCGGCCCGCCGGTTCCGGCAATGGGGACCCCTCCCCACCGCGCCCTCCCAGGTCTATTCTTTTGACATGAGCGAGCTTCCAGCCAGTTACAAGGAGTTTCTCGCCGGTAAAAGCGAGATGTTCATCAACACCGTGCGGCCAGTCCTGCTGCAGTCGGCCGCGGACAAGCTGCACGGCGTCCGGGTCACGTACAACCCCGGCTCCACCGGCCACCAGGCCCACCTCGATGACAGCCTTCCCTACGGGGTTGTTTTCGAGGACATCGACTAAGTCATCACGGGACGGGCCGCCTGCGCTGTTGCGCCGGCTCAGCCCCTTACCGCGCCCGAGAGGGCAAACGAACTGCCGGCACCCCGGGCCACCAGGACGTACAGGGCCAGGACCGGCAGCGAGTACAGGATGGAAAAAGCGGCCAACTGGCCGTAGGCCACTGCCCCGTGCTGTCCGAAAAAGCTGAAGATGGACACGGCGGCGGGTTGGTTCGCTTCGGACAGGAGCAGCACAAAGGGGACAAAGAAGTTCCCCCACGCCTGGATGAACACAAAGATGAACACCACACCCAGGCCCTGGCGCATCAGCGGCAGGACGATGGTTCGCCGTGCGGTCATCCTCGACGCGCCGTCCACCCAGGCCGCTTCCTCAAGGGAGGCCGGCACCGCGTCCATAAAGTTCCGGGTCATCCAGATGGCCATCGGCAGGGCGGTGGCGGCCATAAAAAGGATGGTGGCCGCCATCGAGTCCAGCAGTTCCAGCTGAACGAACAGTCCATAGACGGGCACCATAATGGCTGTGATGGGAAGGCATGTGCCGAAAAGGACGGCGTACATAAACGGCGTGTTGAACCTGGACCGGTAACGGGACAGCGGGTAGGCGGCCAGCACCGCAGCCACGAGGGTGACGGCGGCGGTGCCGGCCGAGAGCACCAGGCTGTTCCATAATGGCTGGAGCAGCAGCCCGGGCGTCATGATCGCGGAAAAATTCCCCAGGCTTGCCTGTGCCGGAACCCTGGTTTCGTGGCTGGCGTCTGTGTCCAGGGAGGCCAGGACCAGCCACAGCAGCGGCAGCAGGAAACAGGCGCCGAGCAGCAGCAAGGACACATCCGCGGGAGTACTGCTGCGGTGCGGTGCGCGGGTCCGCCCGGCGGATTGGCTGGGAAGGACAGTCCTCGATGCTTTGACGGGCGCGGTCATCGCTTCGACTCCCGGAGCAGCCGGACGTAGACCGCGCCGAACACGCCTCCGATGAGGATCAGCACTGATGCCACGGCAGTGCCGTAGCCGATGTCACCGAATTTGAAGGCTTCCTGGTAGGCCAGGACGGGCAGCGTAGTGCTCGCGTTGGCCGGGCCGCCGGCGGTCATCACCCAGATCAGGGTAAAGACAGCGAGGGTCTGCAGCGTGATCAGCATCAGGTTGGTGGCGATGCTCCCCCGGATCATGGGCAGCGTAATGAAGGCAAGCCGCTGCCAGCCCCCTGCTCCATCCATCTGGGCGGCTTCGGCCACTTCAGTGGGAACATCGTTCAGCGCCGCGCGGTACACCAGCATGGAAAAGGCAGTGCCGCGCCAGATGTTGGCCAGCACCACCGCCGCCATTGGCCAGGAATAAAGCCAGTCCTGCTGATCCATCCCCAGGCCTCCCAGCAGTTGGTTCAGCGTCCCGCCGCGGCTGAAGTAGGCATAGGCGGCAAAGGCGGCAACGATTTCGGGGAGCACCCAGGCTGCCACAACAGCTGTTCCCACTGCGGCGGACACTGCCCGGCGCGCCCGGCGCATCAGGACGGCGAGGGCCAGCCCCAGCAGGTTCTGCCCCAGGACGGCAGAACCGATCACAAACAGCACGGTCAGCCCCAGCGACAGGGGAAACACCGGATCCACCAGCAGCCGCTGGTAGTTCTCCAGCCCAATCCATTCCGGGCTGCGTGCGTTGCGGCCCGTCAGGCCGGCGTTGGTGAAGGACGCGTGGAAAGCCCACAGCACGGGCCCGGCGAGGAAAACCACCAGGAGCATAACGGCAGGCAGGACGGGCAGGTAGCGCAGCAGCCCGCGTCCCCCGGTTCGGGCGGGCACCGCTTACTTCCGGACGGTGTTGTCGCCACCTACGATGTCCGTCACCGCTGCGTCGTAGTCCGCCGCTGCCTGCTCCGGCGACCGCGTACCCGTGATCACGGCCTCCGTCGCCTCCTGGACCGCAGCTGAGATGCGGGGGTAGTCAGACGTCGCCGGGCGGTACCGCGTGACGGAGACGAGTTCGGAAACGTCCTTGACGAACGGGTTTCCGGCCTGGTAGCCGGGATCTTCGGCCACGTCGCTGCGGACGGCGATCTGGGAACTTCCCAGGGTGAACTTCAGGGAGTTCTCCCGGTTCATCGCCGTGCTGAGGAAGCTGAAAGCGAGGTCGGGCTCTTTAGTCCCGGCACCAACGGCCAGCGTCCACCCGCCGGACATACTCACGGATCCCGGGGCGCCGCCGTCCTGCGTCGGGAACGGGGCAACACCCATGTCCTGCTCATAGCCGGGCCATGCGTAGCTGCCGCCGTCCTGCCAGAACGACGGCGCGTAGGAACCTTCCACCGTGGCGCCCAGCTTTCCGTTCGGGAACCACTCGCCGAACACCTTCTTCCACACATTAGCGTCCAAGGCCTCTGCCGGCGTAACGGCGAGCCCCTCGTCGTAAAGGGTCTTGAGGAAGGCCAGGGAGTCAACAAATCCGGCAGACCCCACCACCCACTTTTTGGTTTCGTCGTCGTAAAGTGCGGACCCGGTTCCGTACAGGAGTTCGTAGAACCCCTGCATAACGGTGCCTTCGCCGGTGCCCTTACCGGCATACACGTTGAACGGGACCACCGAGGGATCGTTCGCCTTGATCTTCCGGGCAGTGTCCAGGATGTCCTGCCAGCTGCGCGGCGCCCAGGGGACGCTGATCCCGGCGGCTTCGAGGACCTTCTTGTTGTACCAGATGGCCCGCGTGTCGGTTCCCAGCGGCACCGCGTAGGTCCCGCCGTCGTCCGCCCGCCCTGCCGCCTTGGCGCCGTCGTCGAACGTGTCCCAGTCCGCCCAGCGCTCAAGGTGGCTGTCCAGCTTGAGGAGGTAGCCGGCGTCGACGTCGGAGCGGACCTTGAAGGTGTCCTCGTAGAAGACGTCCGGCGCGGTGGAGGGCGATCGCAGGGCGAGGGCCAGCTTGGTGCCATAGTCGTCGTCGTTGCCCTGGATGGGCTGCAGCTCAATGGTGACCCCCGGATTTGCGGCTTCGAACTCCTGTTTGGCTGCCTGGAACATCGTCTCCAGGGCGGTGAAGGAGTCGGTCTTCTGATAAACCACCTTCAGCGTTTTCGCTCCGTCCCCGGGAGCAGCGGGCGTGCAGGCTGCCAGGACGATCAGTGCGGAGGCGATCACGGACAGGGTCTTCAGGGCCGGGCGACGCATGGTGCTCCATTCGATCAATGGCTGCGGTCCCCCGTTGTCAGCGGGCCCCAGCCGCGGCAATACGCAAAATGCTAGATCGGTGCCCGGCCACAGGCAAGGGCACCGTCTCAGCTCTCCAGCAGGAGCCTTTGGGCGCGGGGCGCGAGCATGTGCTCCAGGACCAGGGACGCCGCGCCGATGGCCCCCACGTCCTCGCCGACGCCGGTCCCCACCACCTCGATGGGGTGGATCAGCCGGGTGTCGCTGTTGGCTTCGAGCAGGGCCGGGATCTTCTCAAGGTAGCGTTCGGCGAGGCGGCTCCAGAACGGCCCGCCGAACACCACTCGCTCGACGTCCAGGGTGTTGGTCACCACGGACGCTGCGCGGGCCACCAGCACCGCGGACTTGTCGATGATGGCCAGGGCCTGTTCGTTTCCCTCATCGGCAAGGTCGCACAAGGCGGAGAAGCTCTGCTGGATTTCGGCCCCGCTGTTACCGGACCGGGAGGCGTCCAGGATGCCGGCGGCCTCGGCCTCAGCCACCAGCACCTGCGGGATGCACGATGACTTCACGCAGCCGCGGAGGCCGCAGTCGCACGGCGGCCCGTCCGGATCCACTACGATGTGGCCAATCTCGCCGGCGTTGCCGGAGGTGCCCCGGACCACCTCGTCGTTCAGCACGATCCCGCACCCGATGCCGGTGCCCATGTACATAAAAATGAAGCTGCCGGCTCCGCTCGGGCCGCCGGCCCAGGTTTCCGCCACTGCCGCGCTGGTGACGTCCTTGTCCATCAGGACGGAGTAGCCCGTGGCTTCGGTGAGCGCGTTGCGCAGTTCCACCCTGTCCCAGCCGGGAAGGAGCGGCGGGTCAACAACAGTGCCGTTGTCCAGGTCGATGGGGCCCGGAGCCGCCACGCCGATGCCGGCGATCTTGTCCCTGTCCACCCCGGAATCCGCCACGAGCTGGGCGATCTCTGCCGCGATGGTGCCAATCACGGCAGTGGGATCATTTCCGCCCGGTGTCTTGATCCGGGAGTGCTGCACCACCGCGCCCACGAGGTCCAGGACCACAAAGGTGGTCACGGCTGGGTCCAGGTGGACGCCCACGGCGAACATTCCGCCGGGATTGAGGCGGAGGATGGTGCGTGGTTTACCGGGCCCGCTGCCCTCCTTGCCTGCTTCGACAATGAGGTTCTGGTCCAGGAGGCGCCGGGAAATGTTGGAGATGGTCTGCGGCGAAAGGCCCACGATCTGGGCGAGCTCCACCCGGCTGAGTCCGCCGGCCGTCCTGCGGATGGCATCGAGGATCACCGTGAGGTTGAAGTCCCCCATCCGGGGCAGGTTGGTGCCGCGTCGGGGTGACGATTGGCGGATCTCACTCACGGCGTCCCCTTCGTCTCCGGCACATAGTTACTGATGTCTGAATCGTACGTTACGCGTGGTCGCAGACCCATAGGATCGGCCGACGGCGCGGCGCGGCCCTGGCCTCCCGTCGTTCCGGGCCGTGCCCGCTTCCCCAACCCGATCACCGCCGGCTCCGGCGGGTGCTGAGGGTTACCGTGAATTTGGGGTTCTGGCCCTTCACCACGGTGGGGCCAACGTGCCGCTCAAGCGCCGGCAAATAGGCGAGATGGCGGTTGTAGACGGTCCACAACTCACCGCCGGGGGCCAGCACCCGCCCGGCCGCTTCAATCAGTTTCAGGCCCGCCCCCGCATGGACGCCGGCGCCTACGTGGAAGGGCGGGTTCAGCAGAATCAGATCCGCGCTCCCGTCCGGCAGGGTGCCCATCGCGTCGTCCTGCAGGGCGCGGATCTGTCCCGCCAGGCCGTTCGCCTCTGCCGTTGCGAGGGCGGAGGCGACGGCGGCCGCAGACTGGTCGGTGGCGGTGACTTCAGCACCGGGATGCTGCCGGGCATACATCGCGGCAAGGATGCCCGTGCCGCAGCCCAGGTCGATGGTGTGCCGGGCCGGCCGCATGGCCGGCAGGAACGTCAGCAGGAACCGGGTGCCGATATCCAGCTTTGAACCGGCGAAGACGGCACCGTGGGCGGCGACGTCAAGATCGATTTCGGCCAGGTGCTCGACCACGGGAAAGCGTTCCGCGTCCCCGCTGCCCTGCGGGCCGGTGGCCACGATCACCCGGGACTTCTGCCGGGCGAGCTGGGGCGCGACTGACCTGAAGTGGCGTTCCAAAACCGCGTTCATGCCGAGGGACATGTGTTTCACCCTGCCACCTGCCAGGAGCACCGCGTCCGGGGAGGCGTACCGGGCCACCGCCGCAGCGATCTCGTCCAGCTCGGCGAGGGTCTTGGGCAACTGCAGCAGGACAGTCTCCGCGTCTTCCAGGAGTTCGCGTCCGAGGGGAAGCTGGACAAACGGCAGGTCACGTTCGGTGCCGTTTCCGAGCACCGCCGCGGCATTCAGCCGCAACGCCTGTTCGCCGGTGATGAGGTCCTGGTGCACGCGCACCGGGCCGGAGCTCAAGACCGCAAGCGCACCAAGGGTCAGGGCACCAAAACGGTCACCGATGACGGTCAGCCTGTTTCCGGCCGGCACATGCGCGGCTGCTGCATCAAGCAGCAGGCGGTCTGTGGCATCCCAGGCCTGCAGGTTGGGCGCTTCCACGTCCGGCCGCCGCCGGAGTACCGGAAGGACATCCTCAAGAGTCTGTAGTGCCACCTGGTTCCTGCCGCCTTGCCCGTTTGCTGTGTCTGATTGCCGTGCCCTAACAGCCATGGCCGGATTGTCCTGGCCCTGCCCGCCCGTCAGCCCCAATTTACCGTCCCGGCGGTGGGCCGGATCCCGGGGAGTTTCAGAATCGCCGCTACTGCGGCGCGGCCTGCCCGGTTGGCGCCGATGGTTGACGACGACGGCCCGTAGCCCACCAGGTGGACCCGGGGCTCGGTTGCCACCCGGGTTCCGTCCATCACGATTCCACCGCCCGGTCCCCGAAGGTGCAGCGGGGCGAGGTGCTCGAGTTCGGCCCGGAAGCCCGTGGCCCACAGGATGACGTCTGCTGCCAGGAAGCTCCCGTCGGCCAGCCGGACGCCGTCGGATTCGATTGAGGTGAACATCGGCTGCCGGATGAGGGCACCGCGTGCTGCCGCCGCACGCAGGGCGGGCGTCCAGATGAGCCCGGTCACCGACACCACGCTTTGCGGCGGCAGGCCCTGGCGGACCCGTTCCTCCACCAGTTCCACGGCGTCGTGGCCGGCCCGGGCATCGAATTCGGCGTCCCGCCACACCGGCTCCCGCCGGGTGAACCAGCTGGTGGAGGTGATCCGCGAGATTTCGTCCAGGAGCCCGACGGCGGAAATCCCGCCGCCCACCACAACCACATGCTTGCCGGCGAACTCGCCGGCCGAGACATAGTCGGCCACGTGGAGCTGCCTGCCCCGGAACGTCGTTTGCCCGGGATAGATGGGCCAGAACGGCCGGGTCCAGGTGCCGGTGGCATTGATGACCGCCGCCGCGCTCCAGTCACCGGCGGTGGTGCTGACGAGCAACCTGCCGTACGGATCCGTGTCTTCGCGCTTAACCGACGTGACCCTGACGGGCCGCTGGACGGACAACCCCAGTTCCTCTTCATACCCGCTGAAATAGCGCGTCAGGAACTCTGAGCTGGGTTCCCTGGGGTCCACGGCGGGCTTGGCGATGCCGGGGAGGTCGCTGATGCCGTTGACCGTGGCCATCCGGAGGCTTTTCCACCGATGCCGCCACGCGCCGCCCGGACCTTCCTCGGCGTCGAGCACCACGAAGTCCAGCCCCCGGCGCTGGAGGTGGTAAGCGGCGGAAAGCCCGGCCTGGCCCGCGCCAATGACAACAACGTCGGCGCGGGCAGAATTCACCCACCCATGATAGTCGCGCAGGGGGTGCCTCCCTTAGTCTTGGCCCAAGGACACAGGGAGGACTGCCATGACCGCCAGCAAAGGGAACGCCGCACGACTCGCAAAGGCCCTCGCCGTCGTGCTGGGCACCGAAGAAATCCCGCTCCGCCTGCGGGCGTGGGACGGCTCCGAGGCCGGACCGCACGGAGCGCCGCTGCTGGAGTTCCGTTCCCGGCGTGCCCTGCGTCGGATGC
This sequence comes from Pseudarthrobacter sp. NPDC058329, assembly GCF_042879835.1. Lineage (NCBI taxonomy): Bacteria > Bacillati > Actinomycetota > Actinomycetes > Micrococcales > Micrococcaceae > Pseudarthrobacter > Pseudarthrobacter sp. NPDC058329. The sequence continues at coordinate 729,898 of NZ_JBHVZR010000001.1, read as the reverse complement.
TATGGTCCCCGGGGCAGCTGGGCCTGAGCCGGGCGTACGTTTCCGGTGACATCGATGCCCCGGGTGACGTCTTTGCCGCCTTTACCGCGTTGAGCTCGGCCGGGAAGTTTGCGGAACCGGGGCCCTTTAAGCCGCTCACCCTGGGCGAACTCTGGATGCTGCTCCGGACTGCCGTGAGACTGGGGGCACTTGGCCCCAACCCTGCTCCTCCACCGGAGGAGGCACGAATCGCCCGCAAGGGCAGGCTTCACTCCCGGGGCCGGGATTCCGCCGCCATCTCCCACCATTACGACGTCGGCAATGACTTCTACGCGCTGGTCCTGGGTTCTTCAATGGTCTACTCCTGCGCTGTGTGGCCCGAGGAGGAGGACGGGCGGGCTCCCGCCGGCGACCGGCTGGCCCCGGGCCTGGATGCCGCCCAGGAGGCAAAGCTTGACTTGGTGTGCCGCAAGCTGGGGCTCAAGCCGGGGATGCGCGTGCTGGACGTTGGCTGCGGCTGGGGAAGCTTCGCCCTGCACGCTGCCGGACGGTACGGCGTTACGGTGGTTGGCGTAACTTTGTCGCAGGAGCAGGCCATCAGGGCACGCAAGAGGGCCGCCGACGCCGGCCTGACCGAAAGCATTGACATCCGTGTGCAGGACTACCGCGATGTCCAGGACGGGCCTTTCGACGCCATCAGCTCCATCGGGATGTCCGAGCATGTGGGCCGGGCGGAGATGCCCCGCTACACAGCGGCGTTGTTCAACCTGTTGCGCCCCGGCGGCCGGCTGCTGAACCACGCCATCTCCTGGAACGCAGGCCCTACCGCGCCGGACCCTGATTCCTTTATCCCCCGGTATGTTTTTCCCGACGGCGAGATGATCAGCCTGGGCGAGATGTCGTCCGCCCTGGAATCTGCGGGTTTTGAGATCCTGGACGTGGAAGCCCTGCGCCGGCACTACGCGCTTACCCTGCGGGCATGGGTCAGCCGGCTCGAGGAGCACTGGGACCAGGCGGCGAAGCTGACCAGCCTGGGACGGGCACGGGTGTGGCGGCTGTATATGGCCTCCAGTGCCTTGGGCTTTGAAAACGGGCTGACGGGCGTCAACCAGGTTCTTGTCCAGCGGCCCGGCGGAAACCAGCCTCCGCTGCGCCGGACGCAGTGGCTGTAGCGGCCCGGACCGGTATCTTGGCGGGAAAACAAAAGGAACCATCCGTTGGGATGGTTCCTTTTGTTTCCTCCTGGCGGAGGCCGACCGGTGGAGCTGAGGGGACTCGAACCCCTGACCCCCTGCATGCCATGCAGGTGCGCTACCAGCTGCGCCACAGCCCCGGACCTTGCTGCAGTGGGAGGATGTCCCGCCGAAGCAACCTGATCAGCTTAATGCACTTTCGTCCCGTGCGCCAATCGGCACCTTCCGAAAGGTGGACGCTCCATGCGCCCTTCGCCGGCCACGGTGGCACCGGCGGAAGCTGACAAAAAAATCCGCCGGAATCTGATGATTCCGGCGGATTGTCGGTGGAGCTGAGGGGACTCGAACCCCTGACCCCCTGCATGCCATGCAGGTGCGCTACCAGCTGCGCCACAGCCCCGAATTATTGCCGCTCGAAGAGCTTTTCTTTCGGGTTTCCCCGAAGCAACTCAAATATCTTAGAACAGCAATTCCGAAAATTCCAAATCGGGCATATTCGGCTTGTTTCGGCGCATTTACTCCGTGTCGGTGGAGGCAGCAGTCTTCGCCGACGCGTCGTCGCCCAGTTGGAGGTCCACCACGGGGCAGTCCTTCCACAGGCGCTCCAGCGCGTAGAAGACGCGGTCTTCCTCGTGCTGGACGTGGATAACGATGTCCGCGTAGTCGAGCAGGACCCAGCGGCCGCCTGAGCGCCCCTCGCGCCGGATCGGGCGCAGTTCCTGCTTGGCCAGTTCCTCTTCGATCCCATCAACGATGGCGTTGACCTGCCGCTCGCTGGGGGCGGAGGCAATGAGGAAAACGTCTGCCAGGGCGAGCCGCTCGCTCACGTCCAGGGCCACAATGTCCTGGGCAATCTTGTCCGCAGCTGCCTTGGCGGCAACGCGGGCTGTGGTGATGGATGAATCTGATGCAGTCACGGGACTCCTTGTTGGTTTAAAAAGCTTGTGGTGCCGGCGGTGCCGGCTAGCGGGACATTCCGCTGATGATCAGGAAGATGCCGGCGATGAGGGCCAGAATCCCGAAGGCCAGGACGCTGAACTGGAGGACGCGGTTGCGGGTGGCGCGGGCGAGCCCGGCCGTTGCGGCGTCCAGCGGATCGAGTCCATGGGCCTGCCGGGCAGGGACCCTGGGCAGGTCCTCGAAGATGTCCTCGGTGCGTTTCTCCGCCACCACTGCCGGCGCCAGGACAGCAGGCTTGGGGTGGACGGCAGCCTTGGCAGCAGCCTCAGCCCGGGCAATCACATCCGAACGGCCGGAGCCGGCGTCGGACTTGCCCGGCCGGTCACCGGCATCCGGGCGCCGCTTCCTGGTGCCGGCAGGCGAAACCTTTGCGCCGGGACGGGTGGTGACCGGAACGTGGCTGGTTGCCGGCGGCTTCATGACCGGCCGGTCCACGCCCGGCACCTGAACGAATTCCAGCGGCGTGACCATGGCTAGGTTGCTGGCGGTCGAGGGGGCCGGACGCTGCGCCGGAACGGGTGACGGCTTGGGCCCCTGTTGCTGCGCTGCAGGTTCTTTGGCGGAGGAAGGATCGGTGGCAGGCGCAGGGACGCCGGTCTGCTCGGCCAGCTTTTGCTTTGCCATGGCCCGCCGGTTCATCACGGCCGCGCGTTCCGCCAGGGCAATCTGTTCCGCCAGGATCTCCGGATCCACAGCTTCAGGATCCAGCGATGCGATGTGCTGCATCTTGGCGATCTGGTTCTTGGCCTGCTCGGCGATCAGGGACCGTGCCGCCAACGCCTGTTCGACGGTCATCCCACCAGGAACCGTGGAAGGTGTGCTGCCCGGCGAAGGTGCGCCGTTTAGAGCAGGCGCAGGGCTCGGGGAAGGCGAGCTGCTGACGCCCCGGCTATCCTGCTCCCCCGCTGCGATCTCCTGGACGGCCGGCGATGCCGGACCCTTTGCGGCCGGATCAACAGGACCGGCCGGGGCAACGATGGGGTTGGCAGCGGTAAGCGCCTGTTCCTTGAGTTGCTGCAGGCGGAGTTGGCGCCGCGTGGGTGCACCTCCTCCTGCCAGCTGGCCCTCTTTCTCCTCGAGTTCCTTGATGGTGCGCAGGGCTGCACGGTCACGCGCCCGGATCTGGGAGGAACGCTGGGTGTGCGTTTGTTCAGGAGCCGGCACCGCAGGGCCCGGTGCGGGGCGGTTTGCGGCGGGTTTCTTCGGGGCAGGCGAAAGCTGATCCGTAGCTGTGGACACGGATGGCTGTTGCGCATCCCTTGCCTTCCGGAGTTCCCGGCGGCTGCGGATGGGGGGCTGTTCCTGACTCATGGAGAACTCATTCAGTGCTGGCTGGTTCGCTTGCTTCGGAGGTTGGAGCATTGGCACCTGCCGGGGCGTCCAGGTACAGGCCGTACTTGGCGATGTACTGGACTACCCCGTCCGGCACGAGGTACCACACAGGATTGTTCGAGGCCACACGTGTACGGCAGTCCGTGGAAGAGATGGCCATGGCGGGCACCTCCAGCAGGCTGACATCCTTTCGGCCCATGCCGTCCAGCACGTGCCCCGGCCTGGTCACGCCGACAAAGTGGGCCAGTGACCACAACTCGTCGATGTCCTTCCAAGACAGGATCTGGGCCAGCGCATCGGCGCCGGTGATGAAGAAAAGATCCGCGTCCGGACGCTGGGCCCGGAGGTCACGCAGGGTATCAATGGTGTAGGTGGGCCCGGGACGGTCCACGTCCACCCTGCTGACCGTGAACCGCGGGTTGGAAGCCGTGGCGATAACGGTCATCAGGTAACGGTGTTCGGGCTCGCTGACCTGCTTGTGGGATTTCTGCCACGGCTGGCCGGTGGGAACAAAAACCACCTCGTCCAGGTCGAACTCGGCAGCCACCTCACTGGCAGCCACCAGGTGGCCGTGATGAATGGGATCAAACGTCCCGCCCATCACCCCCAGGCGCAGCCTGCCGTTGGCACCGTTGTGGTGAAGAACGCGGGAAATGTTAGTGGCCCTGCCCGTGATCGTGCTTGTTGGGGTGCTGGCGGTGCGGGTCCGCGTGCTCCTCGGTGGCAGCGTGCCGCTTGCCCAGGTTGGAGTAGGACAGCGTGATGAACATCATCACCAGCAGGATGGCGAAGATAACCACTCCGAAGACCCACGGCTCAGCCCACAGCGGGGCGAGTTCGTGCTCTTCGCCTTCGGCGATGGTCGTGGCAATCTGCTGGAACAGCATTTTCTCCCCTTGGGTTCAAACGATTGTGGCAGCGGAAAGCTCCGCCGTTTCTGACTTCTGGTCTATGTTACCGCGTTGCTACCCGCGGACCTGGCCCTCGCCCTGCACGATCCACTTGGTGGTGGTGAGTTCGGTCAGGCCCATCGGGCCCCGTGCGTGCAGCTTCTGGGTGGAAATCCCCACCTCGGCGCCCAGCCCAAGTTCGCCGCCGTCGGTGAACCTGGTGGACGCGTTGACGATGACAGCGGCGGAATCCACTTCGGCGATGAACCGCTCGGCGTTGGCGAGGTCATTGGTGAGGATCGCTTCGGTGTGTCCTGTTGACCAGGTGCGGATGTGCTTGACGGCCTCGTCCAGGCTGTCCACCATGGCAACTGCGAGGTCAAGGTCCATGTATTCGGTGCCCCAGTCCTCGTCAGTGGCCGGTTCGGCTTTGATCGCCGCGGGAAGGGACGCGCGGACACGCTCGTCAGCGTGCAACCGGACGCCGGCCTTGCTCAGGGCGGCGGCAACGGCCGGCAACACCGTTGAGCCGGAATGGACCAGCAGGGTCTCCACGGTGTTGCACACGCTGGGCCGCTGCGTCTTGGCATTAAGGAGGATCTCCACGGCCATTTCCTCGTTGGCGGATTCGTCAATGAAGATGTGCACGTTCCCCTCCCCCGTCTCAATGACCGGGACGGCGGAGTTGGTGACCACGGTTTGGATAAGCTCACGGCCGCCGCGGGGAATCAGGACATCCACCCTGCCGCGGGCGCGCATCAGGACGTTGGCGCCGGCGCGGCCGTACTGGTCCACGGTCTGGACGGCGTCGGCAGGCAGGCCAACGGATTCGAGTGCCTCCCGCAGGATGCGCACCAGGACTTCGTTGGTGGCCTCTGCCGCGCTGCCGCCGCGAAGGATGACGGCATTGCCGCTCTTGAGGGCCAGCCCGGCGATGTCCACCGTGACATTCGGGCGTGCCTCGTAGATGGCCGCCACCACACCCATGGGGACGTTAACCTGCCGCAGGCGAAGCCCGTTGGGGAGGGTTTGCCCGCGGACCACGTTGCCCACGGGGTCAGGCTGGCCTGCCAGGTTCTCCAGCGCGGCCACGAGGCCCGCGATCCGGGCTTCGGTGAGGGTGAGCCGGTCCAGCATGGCGGCAGAGGTGCCGTTGGCCTTCCCCGCCGCCACGTCTCTGGCGTTTGCGGACAGGATGGCCGAAGTGCTCCCCTGCAGGGCATCACCTACGGCGCGAAGGGCGCGGTCCTTCCAGGCCCGGTTGGCCATGGCCATCCGGCGCGCGGCGTGGCGGGAACGGTCTGCGATGGCGTGGACCGCCGCTTCGACGTCGCCTGACGACAGCGGGACCCCGGCCGGCACCGACGCTGCAGGTGACTCGACGGGCGGCACGCCGGCGTACGCAGCGGTGTCTCCGGAGTTTTCGGCGGTCTTGTGGGTCAGGGCCTCAGTCATGATCCAAGTTTAGGCGAGCCGGGAGCTCAAACCAGCACGAGGTCATCTACATGAACAACTTCACGGTCGTAGCCGCTGCCCAGCGCCTCACCGAGGTCCCTGGTGGACCTGCCCAGCATCTGGGGCAGTTCGGCTGACGAGTAGTTCACCAGGCCACGGGCCACCACGGTGCCGTCGGCACTGGCGATCTCGACGGCGTCGCCCGCTTCAAAGTCGCCATGCACAGCCGAGATCCCGGCAGGCAGCAGCGACGTGCGGTGATGGCGCACGGCCTTTACGGCGCCGTCGTCCAGGACCAGGCGGCCCTGCACGGAAGCAACGTGCGCCAGCCACAGCAGGCGGACCGGCTTGCGGGCGCCGTTGACGGTGAACCAGGTGCCAACATCCTCCCCGTTCAGCGCCGCGGCGGCGTTGGGGGTGGATGTGACCAGCGCGTGGATGCCCGAGCCGGCGGCCATGGTTGCCGCTTCTACCTTTGTGAGCATCCCGCCGGTTCCCACACCGGCTTTGCCGGTCTTGCCGATGGACACCCCTTCCAGGTCCTGGGGGCCTGCAACGAGGGGAATCCGCTTCGCGCCGAGCGACGGCGGGCCGTCGAACAGGGAGTCGACGTCGGACAGCAGCACCAGCGCGTCCGCCCGGACCAGGTGTGCCACCAGGGCTGCGAGGCGGTCGTTGTCGCCGAACCGGATTTCATGCGTGGCCACGGTGTCGTTCTCGTTGACTACCGGAACGACGCCAAGGTTGAGCAGCCGGTCCAGGGCCCGGAATGCATTGGTGTGCTGGCTCCGCCGCATCAGGTCCTCGGCGGTAAGCAGGACCTGGCTGACCGTCACGCCGTGAGCACCGAACGCCTGGGTGTAGCGGGCCATCAGCAGACCCTGCCCAACACTCGCGGCAGCCTGCTGGGTGGCCAGGTCGCGCGGGCGTTTGGCGAGCCCCAGCGGAGCGAGGCCCGCGGCGATGGCGCCGGAGGACACCAGGATGATTTCGGTTCCCGTGTTGCGCTTGGCGGCCAGGGCGTCTGCCAGGGCCGTCAGCGACTCCTCGGAAATGCCGCCTTTGATGCTTGTCAGGGACGACGAACCCACCTTGACCACAACTCGGCCGGCGTTGGCGAGGACGCTCCGGTCCACGGACCGGGTGAGCGGTTCCGCGGCTGCAGCCCTAAAACTCATCGCCTGCGTCCAGTCCACTCTCCTTGAGGGGCTTGGCCACCCGGCGGCTGCTCACGGACTCGGTCCAGATGCCGGCCTTGCGTTCGGCTTCCAGCTCGGCGCGGGCGGCGGCCCTGGCATCCTTGCGTTCCTGCTGCTCTTCGCGCTTCTGGCCGCGGGTGGGGCGGTCGCCGAGATCGGCGAAGCGGATGTCCGTGCCGCGCGGTGCGGCGAGGAGTTCCGCACCTGCCATCATGGTGGGCTCCCAGTCGAAGACGACGCCGTCATCCCCGCCGATCACCACGGTGTCGCCGGGCTTGGCGCCCTGCTTGAAGAGTTCCGTCTCGACACCGAGCTTGGCCAGGCGGTCGGCGAGGTAGCCGATGGCTTCCTCGTTGGTGAAGTCCGTCTGCTTGACCCAGCGCACGGGCTTTTCGCCGAGGACGCGGAACAGCGGCTCGAGGCCCTTCTCCTCGCGGCGGATCGTGAAGCCGGATTCGTTGACTGCACGGGGCCGCAGCACGGCGGGCTGGACCTTGGGAGGCGCGGCTGCCACGGCATCGCGGGCTGCTTTGACGATGCCGGCCATGGCAAAGCCGAGCTGGCGAAGGCCCTCGTGGCTGGTGGCGGAGATTTCGAACACCTGGTAGCCGCGGGATTCCAGTTCCGGGCGGACGAACTCGGCCATGTCCTTGCCGTCGGGCAGGTCCACCTTGTTCAACGCCACCAGGCGGGGGCGGTGGTTGAGCGGAACAACTTCGCCGTCCTGCCCGGCGTAGCTCATGTCCACGGCGTACTTTTCAAGTTCCGCCTCAATGATCGCGAGGTCGGCCAGGGGGTCGCGGTCCGATTCAAGGGTTCCGCAGTCAAGGACGTGGACCAGCGCGGCGCAGCGCTCCACGTGGCGCAGGAAGTGGTGGCCGAGGCCCCTGCCCTCGCTGGCGCCTTCGATGAGGCCCGGGACGTCGGCGATGGTGAAGCGGACGTCGCCGGCCTGGACCACCCCGAGGTTGGGAATAAGCGTGGTGAAGGGGTAGTCGGCGATCTTGGGCCGGGCCGCGGACATGGCGGCGATAAGGCTTGATTTGCCGGCGGACGGGAAGCCCACCAGGGCGATGTCGGCGATCGACTTGAGTTCCAGCACGATGTCGCTGGATTCGCCCTCGATGCCGAGCAGGGCGAACCCGGGAGCGCGGCGTTTCTGCGACGAGAGCGCAGCGTTGCCGAGGCCGCCGATGCCGCCTGCCGCGGCCACGTACTCGGCGCCTTCTCCGACGAGGTCCGCCAGGACGGTGCCGTCCTTGGACTTGACCACGGTGCCGTCCGGGACGGGAAGGATGAGCGTTTCGCCGTTCTTGCCCCCGCGCCAGTCGCCCATGCCCGGGCCGCCGTTGGTGGCGTGGCGGTGGGGTGCGTGGTGGTAGTCGAGGAGGGTGGTGGTCTGGTGGTCCACGCGAAGGATGACGTCGCCGCCGTTGCCGCCGTTGCCGCCGTCGGGCCCGCCCAGCGGCTTGAACTTCTCGCGGTGGACGGAGACGCATCCGTGGCCGCCGGTACCGCCGGATACGTGCAGTACTACCCGGTCTACAAAGCTGGCCACGTGGATCTCCTCAGTGCTGTTTCCTGGACGCCGCGGGGCGCCAAGACGATTGTAATGCGGTTAAAAGAACAGTGGAGCGGACCATCTGGCCCGCTCCACCGCTTCAGAACTTTTTGTTACTCTGCAGCTGCAGCAGCAACGATGTTGACGACGCGACGACCGCGGCGGGTGCCGAATTCAACGGCTCCCGGGGTCAGTGCGAACAGGGTGTCGTCGCCGCCACGGCCAACGCCGGCGCCCGGGTGGAAGTGGGTGCCACGCTGGCGGACGATGATCTCGCCTGCGGAAACAACCTGGCCGCCAAAGCGCTTGACGCCGAGGTACTGAGCGTTGGAATCACGACCGTTGCGAGTGGAGCTCGCGCCCTTTTTATGTGCCATTTGAAATGCCTGCCTCTAAATTCTGGGGATCTGCTGAAAAACCTGAACAGTAACGAAGGTTACTGGATACCAGTGATCTTGACCTTGGTCAGTTCCTGGCGGTGACCCTGGCGCTTCTTGTAACCGGTCTTGTTCTTGAACTTCTGGATCACAATCTTCGGACCACGGAGGTCGTTCAGGATCTCAGCAGTAACAGTTACCTTGGCCAGGTCAGCAGCGGCGGTGGTGATCTTGTCACCATCGACCAGGAGCAGTGCGGGCAGCTGAATGGTGCTGCCAGCTCCACCGGCGACGCGGTTCAGGGTAACGAAGTCTCCAACGGAAACCTTCTCTTGGCGGCCGCCTGCGCGGACAATCGCGTACACCACTTGGGAACTCACTTCTCTCGACGTTTATTACTAAATTTGCGTGCGGAACCGGCCAATAAAAGCCTGGTTTCTCGCTGTGCCTCAACGCCGTGGGGTCATAACCCAAGTGTTGGCGTAAGCACCGAAGATCTAGAATACGCTAATTTTGTCTTCGGCCGCAAATGAGGCTGGTTCCGGCGGGTTCACTGTGATAGGTACCACAGCTCAACTCCGGCGTCCGCACCGTGCCCCACCATAGTACCGGTTGCGCCGCCTTTGCATGGTCAGGAGTGGATGCGCGGCGCGTCGAAGAAGTCCACTTCGAGGCGGCAGGACTGCTTGAACGCCGTCAACATGGCGGCCCGGTCCGCGGCGGAAGCCTTGCGGCCCGCTTCATCCACTATGGCAATAGCCCTGCGGGTGGCGGCTGCGAATTCTTCGTCTGCATAGGTGCGCAGCCAGTCCGCGTAAGGGTGTGTTGAGGGCTCACCGGCGGCAACGAACTGGGCGTGGAGCGTGGCCCCCACCTCCGCGTAGAGCCAGAAGCAGGGCAGCACGGCCGCCGCCAGGACCGCGTAACTGCCCGACGCCGATGCCGCCGTCAGGTGGTCCACGTAGGACTTGGTCACGGGGCCCAGCCGGGGCTGGACCGTCCGCGTGCTCAGCCAGGAACGGTGGAGTTCTGACTCGACCTCCAGGCACTGCCCGGCAGAAGCAGCCCAGAAGAGCTGCTCGGCCTCGGTAGGCGCCAGCGCACTCGCCCTGGCCAGAACCCGGGAATAGCCGTTGAGGTAGATGGCGTCCTGGGCGAGGTAGTACCCGAATTCCTGCTCCTGGAGGCTGCCCGAGGCCAGGTTGCGGATGAAGTCCAGGGCATAGATGTCGTCCAGGTCCGGCTGCGCCTCAGCCCACAGTTGTGCGGCGAAGCTGCCTTCGGAGGGCAGCGGCTGCAGGTGGTGGAAGTGGTGCACCGGTCCGTTGCCGGTTCCCACCTCCAGTTTTTCGGATGCCTCCAGGGCCCCGGCCAGCCAGGGTTTGACTTCCCGGAGTGACGCCTCCCAGTCCCCCAGCCGCGCGTGGGCGGTTGCCATGGCAGAGGACAGTGAACAGCCGGTGCCGTGGCTGTTCCGCGTTGCCAGCCGGTCCCCCGACACCACCACCACTTCGCCGGTCAGCAGGCCAGCGGTGTTAACGAGCGCATCGGGGCACTCGTTGCCAGCCAGGTGGCCGCCCTTGACCAGCACTGTTGTACCGGTCGCAGTGGCAAGGGCGCGGCCTTGTGCCAGCGCACCGTCCCAGCTGTCCTGCAGTTCCCCGCCAACCAGCATGGCGAGCTCCGCCAGGTTCGGGGTGATGAGGTGTGCCAGCGGCAGGAGCCCGCGCAGTGCCGCTTCCGCGGACTCCTGCAGGAGCCGGTCCCCGCTGGTGGCAACCATCACCGGGTCCAGGACCACGACGGCGGGACGCACCTTCCGGAGCCACGCACCCACCGCCTCGATGACCTCGGCGTTGCCCAGCATCCCGATTTTGACGGCGTCGATGCCGATGTCGTCACTGATGGCATCCAGCTGTTCACCCAGGAACGCTGCGGGGGGCACGTGCACGGACCTGACGCCGCGCGTGTTCTGGGCGGTCAGGGCAGTGACGGCAGCCATTCCGTAGCCCCCAAGGGCGGCGATGCTTTTCAGGTCGGCCTGGATGCCGGCGCCGCCGGAAGGATCGGAACCGGCAATGGAAAGGACCCGCGGTATGGGCCGGCCTGGCGTTGTTGGTGCCGTAGTGAAGGTTGCCGTGGTGGCAGTGGGCATTACAAGAGTCGTAGACAAAGAGACATCCCTTCGCCGGTGCTAGCCGGACAGGTTCAACGGGTGTGAATCTCAGCCGGCCCTCTGCGCGGCACCCCGTGTCGGTTCCCCAGCCTAGCTTTTTTCCCAGGCGGGGACCGAAGGTGACACTTTGCGACCAGCCACCCTGCCTTTGGGTTGCCCTGCCCGGTTGGGGGCCCGCACGGCCCTTGGATCCCGTGGCGTTAACGCGCGATGCCCGGCCAGCCACTGCTGTGGCTGGCCGGGCATCCGTACTTGCGGCCCCTAGAGTTCCGAGGCCGGAACCCCGACGCCGAGGATGATGGGCGCCTCTGCCGGCTTAGCGGCCGGTTTTGCAGCGCCCGCCTCTCCCGCGGCGCCTGCCGGCTCCGGGGCCTTGGCCTCGTGGGTATGCCCTGTGCTGGCTGCCGCCACACTCTCGTGGTGCTGCACGGTGGTTTCGTTGGCAGCTCCCTGGGCGCGGCTGGCACTGCGGTGGCGCCGCGGCCGGCGCTGCCGGGATTGCTCCAGTGTGTGGTCGGTGTAGTCCTTTTCCGGTGCTGCAGCAGCGGCCGCAACGGCAGGCACCTGCGCGGGCTGCACCGCTTCCACGGGCTCTGCAGGATTCTGCTCCGGTTCTGCCTGCTCCAGCCGGATTTCAGCGGGCGCCGGCTGGCCGAGGTGGGCGAAGGCTTCAGCGAGCCGGTCCAGGGTCAGGGCCGGCTTCTGCTGCTGCTCTTCTGCATGCTCAACGAACGGCAACACCACCTTCTCCCCACCGAAGGTGAGTACGGCAGCCGGGCGCGCCTCGTCGTCGCGTTTTACAGCCTCCGCTGCAGGGGCCGCCTGGTCAGCGGCCGCCTGCCTGGCTGCCGCCACTTCGTCGTCGTGCAGGTGCGCTGCGTGCGCGGCGGCGGCGATGTTGGCAAGGGCCAGCCGGGTGGCCTCAGCCTTGGCGTGCCTCTCAGCGTCCGAGGGGTCGGGCTGGACGGTGTGGACGTGGACGGCAGCCGCCGGGGCAACCTCAGGCTGCTGGCCCCCGCGGCCGCGCCGGCGCTTGCGGTCCGGGCGGGCGCCGGGCTGGCTGCTGTCGATGCGCTGGGCGTCGGCGCGGTGGCCTTCGCTGCGGGCTTCGGGCCGGCTGTCGGACCGCTGGACGTGGTGCTCGGCGGCTACGATGTTGGCCCGCCGGTGCTCCACGGGGTCGTCGTGGGTGACAACGCCGCGGCCGGCGCACGTTTCACACTGCTCGCCGAATACTTCCAGGAGCCCGGTGCCCATCCGCTTACGCGTCATCTGGACCAGGCCGAGTGACGTCACTTCGGCCACCTGGTGCTTAGTGCGGTCACGGCCCAGGCATTCCACCATGCGGCGGAGAACGAGGTCGCGGTTGGATTCGAGGACCATGTCGATGAAGTCGATGACGATGATGCCGCCGATGTCCCGGAGACGGAGCTGGCGGACCACTTCCTCCGCAGCCTCGAGGTTGTTCTTGGTCACGGTCTCTTCGAGGTTGCCGCCGCTGCCGGTGAACTTGCCGGTGTTGACGTCCACCACGGTCATGGCTTCGGTGCGGTCGATCACCAGCGAACCGCCGGACGGCAGGAAGACCTTCCGCTCCAGGGCCTTGTGGATCTGCTCGTCGATGCGCCAGGCAGCGAAGATGTCCTGGTCCTTGGTCCACTTCTCAAGGCGGCCCACCAGGTCCGGCGCCACGTAGGTGACGTAGGCCTCGATGGTGTCCCAGGCTTCCTCACCGGAGACGATCAGCTTGGAGAAGTCCTCGTTGAAGACGTCGCGGACCACCTTGATGGTGAGGTCCGGTTCGCCGTAGAGCAGCTCAGGGGCGAGGATCTTGGTGGACTTCGACTGGCTCTCGATGCCCTCCCACTGGGCCCGCAGCCGGTTGATGTCGTGCGTCAGCTCTTCCTCGGAAGCGCCCTCGGCGGCGGTGCGGACGATGACGCCTGCCTGCTCCGGGAGGCGGTCCTTGAGGATGCGCTTGAGGCGGTTGCGTTCGACGTCGGGCAGCTTGCGGGAGATGCCGGTCATGGAGCCGCCGGGCACAAACACCAGGTAGCGGCCGGGCAGTGAGATCTGGCTGGTCAGGCGGGCGCCCTTGTGGCCCACGGGGTCCTTGGTCACCTGGACCAGGACGGTATCACCGGACTTGAGGGCGTTTTCGATGCGGCGCTGCTTGCCCTCAAGGTTGACGGCTTCCCAGTTCACTTCACCGGCGTACAGGACGGCGTTGCGGCCGCGTCCGATGTCCACGAACGCCGCTTCCATCGAGGGCAGCACATTCTGGACCTTGCCCAGGTACACGTTGCCAATCAGGGAGTCCTGCTGCGTTTTTGACACAAAGTGCTCGGCCAGGACACCGTCTTCGAGGACGGCGATCTGGATTCTGTCGTCGCGCTGGCGAACAATCATCTGCCGGTCAACAGACTCACGGCGGGCCAGGAACTCGGCCTCGGTGATGACCGTGCGGCGGCGGCCAGTGTCACGGGACTCGCGCCGGCGCTGCTTCTTCGCCTCCAGGCGGGTGGATCCCTTAACGCTGGTGACGCGGTTGCTCACGGCCGGCTCGCTCACGGCGCGCGGCGCACGGACGCGGGTGACCGTGTTGGGCGGATCGTCGTCTCCCCCGCCCGTCAGTTCAAGGTCCTGGTCGCCACGGCGGCGGCGGCGGCGACGGCGGGACGTTACGCCCTCTTCGAGCTGACCGGCGGAGTCCTCGTCGGCGTCGTCCGAAGCGTCTTCGCCGGCACCTTCGCTGCCCTCAAGGTCGGCGTCCGCTTCACGCTCGCCGGTACGGCTGCGTCCCCGGCGGCCCCGGCCCCGGCGCCTCCGGCGTCCGTTGGCGTCCTCAGCATCGCTCTCTTCGGCGTCGTCCTCTCCTGCTTCTTCCACAGCGGCGGGCACCGGACGCACCACGGTGCTCAGGTCAGGCGCCTGGAACAGCACGGAGGTGGGGGAAGCAGGTTCCATAAACAGGGAGCCGAAGGGGCTGGCAGGAGCCGCGGGCGCCTGCTCCTCCGGAGTTGCTGCCTGCGGCGCTTCAGCCTGGGGGACAGCCACTGCGGGGGCTTTTTCTTCGGCGGCTTCTTCTGCTGGTGCCTCTGCCGTTGCAGGCTGGGCAGCTGCTTCTGCAGGCACGGCAGCTTCGGTTTCAGGCGCTGCCGGAACATCGGCTGCCTGGACATCGGCCGGCTCGGCACCGGTCGGTGCAGGTACGGCTTCGGCTTCGGCAGCGGGTGCGGGTGCGGAGGTCTTCCGGGTGGCAACCCGGCGGCGACGGACAGGCTTCGTTTCAGCCGCCCCGGCGGCCGGCTCCCCCGCTGGAAGCTCTCCGGCGGAAAGCGCAGGCGCATCGGCACCTGCGGCGGCATCAGGGGTTGCGCCGGCAGCGGCCTGGACGCCGGCCGCTGCTTCAGGTTCTGCATCTTCCGCGAACGCCGGAAGGGGTTCAGCGGTTTCGGCTTTTTTCCGGGCGCGCGTCCGGCGGACGGGAGCTTTGGCCTCCGGCGCAGCGGATTCCGCCGCATCCGCTCCCGCAGCGGGAGCATCGACGCCGGCGGGGGTACTCCCTGCCGAACCGGCTTCCGGGAGGCCAACTTCCGGGATCAGGGCCTCGGCCTTGGGCGTGGCCTTCCGGCGCGTCCTCGTGGTCTTCTTGGGGGCAGCGCCGGCCTCGGTGGCCGCTGCTTCGTCGTTAACGGCTGAAACTTGTTCATTATCCATATGTGGCAACACTCCTGCCCCTGACGTACCGCCACATCCGGCACCCATTGGGGCACATATTGTCAAAACCCGCAGGCGTTGACAGAAGTCAAGTGGATACCCCCAGGTTCGCACCGGCAGTGGGGTGCGGCAGCCCGTGGGGGCCGGTGGGATGTTCTGAAACCCGTTGTTCTACATGCCACAACCAGGTGCCGCTCAATGGAGTCGCGGGAGACTGCGCCGGTGAGACCGATGCCTGCCCTGCTCGTCATTGGCGGTCTTGGGAACAAGCCACCGGACCGGAGTCCGAATGTGGATCGGCTTCCAGCCAAGTTCATTCTCTCATACCCGGACTAAATCACGGTGGAGGCGGCGCCAAATCCGCTGGCTTTTCCCGCTCCCCTGGATGGTCCTTCCAGCCTGCGGCGTTACAATCAGGCAAGGAGCACCGGATGAAAAGGACGCCATACCAATGCCCAGCATCTCCCCCCTCAGCGGCACCCCTGCCCAGGAACGGAGCCTGAACCAGGACAGCCTCCCGGCCGGCAGGACAACAGGCGCGGTTCCGGCGATAACCCGGAACCGGCCCTTCGGCTGGCTGCTGGTGGCCACGGGGATCATCGGCTGGCTGGCCTCGGGAACACTGGTCCTGGAAAAGCTGGCTGTGCTGCAGGACCCCAACCACACCACCGTGTGCGATGTGAATCCCTGGATCTCCTGCGGCCAGGTGATGCTGACGTGGCAGAGTTCGCTGTTTGGTTTCCCCAACATGTTCATCGGCATCGTGGCGTTCGCCGTCATCATCACGGTGGGCATGGGACTACTGGCCGGGGCAACCTTTGCCCGCTGGTTCTGGGCGGGCCTGCAGGCCGGCGTCACGCTCGGTTTCATCTTTGTGGTGTGGCTGTGGTCCCAGGCCCTCTACGACATCCACGTCCTCTGCCCGTTCTGTATGATCGTCTGGGCAGCCATGATTCCCCTCTTCGTCTGGGTAACCATCCGGAACATCACGGCCGGGGTGATTCCGGTGCCGGCGAACGCAGCCCGCATCCTGGGCGACTCCGGCTGGATCATCACCGCGCTGCTCTACGTGGCCGTTATCGCCACCATCTTCTTTGCTTTCATCCAGGTTTTCGCCGGAACGTCGGGCTTCTGAAGCTGACGGCAAATTGCGCAGGATGACAGATAAGGCCGATGTTCGCGAAGAACATCGGCCTTATCTGTTATCCCGGGCGGTTTACGCCTGGAACCAGATCTTGATCTCCCGCTCGGCGGAGTCTGTGGAGTCGGAGCCGTGGACCAGGTTCTGCTGGACCTTCAGGCCCCAGTCGCGGCCGAAGTCGCCGCGGATGGTGCCGGGGACTGCCGTGGTGGGATCCGTGGTACCGGCCAGGGAGCGGAAGCCTTCGATGACGCGGTGGCCTTCGAAGATGGCTGCCACAACGGGGCCGGAAAGCATGAACTCGACCAGCGGCTCGTAGAAGGGCTTGCCGACGTGCTCCTCGTAGTGCTGCTCCAGCAGCTTCCGGGACGCGTCCACCTTCTTCAGCTCGGCCAGGCTGTAGCCCTTGGCTTCGATCCGCGCCAGGATGGCCCCGGTGAGGTTGCGGGCGACGCCGTCGGGCTTGATCAGGACGAGGGTGCGCTCAGTAGTCACAACTGCTCCAATGCATTGGTAAGGGGTTTCGGGGACAAGTCTACGGGGACTTCGTCTCAGGCAATGGGGGCTGCTGGCCTGGCCCGGCGGACTCCTCCGGATGGGCGGCTTCCCAGGCGGCCTGTTCGCGGGCACGCTCGCCGGCTTCCCGGTCCAGCCGGATTCCGGTGCGGATCCCGTACCACCAGGCCAGTGCGAACAGCGCGCCCACCAGGAACATGGCGGGCTCGAAGATGCCGGTAAGGATCAAGACCAGCTGCAGGACCCAGCCCAGTCCCATGCCCCAGGGTTTGGTGAGGAAAGCACAGGCAACGATCATCACAACGCTCAGGGCGATGCCGACGCCGAGGATCGCCGCCGGCGGGAACTCACCGCGGCGCAGCCCGAACACCGCCAGGGTGGCGAAGAACATCACAAAGGCTTCCAGGAGCAGCACCGTGGACGCAAACATCACCTTGGTGGAGCGCCGCTTCTTCGGCATCCCCGGCCGCCATTCGCGCTGTGCTTTGGTGAGGCGGGCCATCACGCCTCCGTCTTTCCGAGCAGGATCCGGGCTTCTGCCACCAGGGTGATCGAGCCGGTGACCAGCACGCCGCCGGAAAGGTCGTCGTTTGCCTCAGCCCGTTCCACGGCCCATTCCAGGGCGTCGTCGAGCTTTTCCTCGACGTGCACGTTGTCCTCGCCGAAGCCGAGGTCGATGGCGAGCTCGGCGAGTTCAGCCGCAGGGACGGCACGCGGGGAATTGGACTGGGTAAAGCAGTACTCCTCAGCCATGCCACCCAGGGATTCCTTGAGCTGGCGAAGGATCTCCTCGGCGTCCTTTTCCTTCAGGATTCCCACCACCGGGACAAGCCGGGTGAAGGTGAAGGCTTCATGGAGGGCTGCCGCCGAGACCTTGACGCCGTCGGGGTTGTGGGCCGCGTCCACCACAATGGTGGGCGCCGTGCGCACTACCTCAAGCCGGCCCGGCGACGTGACCGCGGCGAAGCCCTCCTGCAGGACATCGAAACCGAGTTCCTTTTCGCCGCCGAAGAATGCTTCGAGGGCTGCCACGGCCACGGCTGCATTCTGCGCCTGGTGGGCACCGTGAAGCGGCACCAGCAGGTCCGGGTAGCGGCCCGCGATGCCTTGGATGGTGACCATCTGGCCGCCAACAGCCACCGTCCGGGACTCGACGCCGAACTCCACGCCCTCGAATTTGAAGGGCACACCGACGTCCTTGGCCTTCTCCAGCAGGACCTGGGCCGCGTCAAGCGGCTGGGCAGCGCTCACGAGGCAGCCGCCGGGCTTGATGATGCCGGCCTTTTCGTAGGCGATGTCCTCCGTGGTGTCACCGAGCAGGTCCGTGTGGTCCAGGGAGATGGGCGTGATCACGGAAACCTGCCCGTCCCCCACGTTGGTGGCGTCCGTAATGCCGCCGAGGCCCACTTCGATGACCGCCACGTTGACGGGCTGGTCGGCGAAGACCGCAAAGCCCAGGATGGTGAGGCATTCGAAGTACGTCAGGCGCGGCTGCCCGTCGGCCTCCAGCTCAGAGTCCACAATCTGCAGGTAAGGGCGGATTTCGTCCCAGATCCGGACGAAGGTCTCGTCCGGAACGGGATGCCCGTCGATGCTGATCCGTTCGGTGACTTTGGTCAGGTGCGGGCTGGTGTAACGGCCGGTGCTCAGGCCGTGGGCGCGCAGGACCGATTCGATCATGCGGGCCGTGGAGGTCTTGCCATTGGTCCCGGTCACATGGATGATCGGGAACGCCTTGTTCGGCTCCCCCAGCACGTCCATCGCCCGGAAGAGCGGGGCGAGCCGCGGCTCCATCTTGTTTTCCGGCGCCCGGCCCAGCAGTTCTGCGTAGACGCTCTCTACGGAAAATTCGTCAGTCATGGATCAGGCCTCTACTTTTTCGACGGCGACAACCGGTTCTGCAATATCCGCGGGTACGGCCGTGAGGTCCACGGTAAGGGTCTCGCCCTTGACCAGGTCCGCGTTGGCCAGCAGGGCGTCGACCACGTTCTGCCGGGCACTCACGGAGGTCCGGATCCGGTCGCTGACGTTCAGCCCGGCGTCCTTGCGTGCCTGCTGGATGGCGCGGACCATGTCGCGCGCCAGGCCTTCGGCCTCAAGTTCCGGGGTGACCTCGGTGTTGAGGACCACGAAGCCCCCGCCCGGCAGCACCGCTACCGAGGCGCTGCCGCCCTCGGACTCAGCCACCACCGTCTCCAGCGTGTACTCCTGCGGTTCCAGCTGCAGGCCGCCTGAAACGACGACGCCGGCGTCGTCAACGGACCAGTCACCGGACTTGGAGCCTTTGATGGCCAGCTGCACGTTTTTGCCCAGGCGCGGGCCGGCGGCCCGTGCGTTGACCACCAGCTTCTGCTGGATCCCGAACTCCTCCGGGGAGGCGGTGACTGCGTCCAGCAGTCGGACCGAGCGGAGGTTGAGTTCGTCCGCGACGACGGCGGCGAACCCGCCCAGCGCGTCGGCGCCGGGTGCCACCACCGTCAGTTCCTGCAGGGGCAGGCGGACACGGAGGTTCGCGGCCTTGCGGAGCGAGGACCCGGTGGAGCAGATTTGCTGGACCTTGTCCATGGCTTCCACCAGCTCCGGGTTGGCCGGGAACAGGCCGGCATCCGGCCAGTCGGCCAGGTGCACGGAGCGGCCGCCGGTGAGGCCGCGCCAGATCTCCTCGGAGACCAGCGGCAGCAGGGACGCCGCCACGCGCGAGACGGTTTCCAGGGCGGTGTACAGGGCGTCGAAGGCGTCCTGGTCCTCGTCGAAGAACCGCTGGCGGCTCCGGCGGACGTACCAGTTGGTGAGCATGTCCAGGTAGCTGCGGAGTTCATCGCACGCGCCGGAGATGTCGTAGGTGTCCAGCTGCACCGTCATGTTCCGGACCAGTTCGCCGGTGTTGGCCAGCAGGTACCGGTCAAGTGTGTCGGCGTAGCCGTCGTACCGGAGCTTGGCGTCGTACCCTGCTCCGCCGGAAGCGGCGTTCGTGTACAGCGTGAAGAAGCTGTAAACGTTCCACAGCGGCAGGATGACCTGGCGGACGCCGTCGCGGATTCCCTGCTCGGTGACCACCAGGTTGCCGCCGCGAAGGATGGGGCTGGACATCAGGAACCAGCGCATGGCGTCGGAGCCGTCGCGGTCCAGCACCTCGGAGACGTCCGGGTAGTTCCGCAGGCTCTTGGACATCTTCTGCCCGTCCGAGCCCAGCACGATGCCGTGGCTGATGACGTTGCGGAAGGCCGGCCGGTCGAACAGCGCGGTGGAGAGGATGTGCAGCATGTAGAACCAGCCGCGGGTCTGCCCGATGTACTCCACGATGAAGTCGGCCGGGTTGTGGGTATCGAACCAGGCTTCGTTCTGGAAGGGATAGTGAACCTGGCCGTAGGGCATGGAGCCGGAATCGAACCAGACGTCCAGCACGTCCTCCACGCGGCGCATCACCGACTGGCCCTCTTCGGGGGTACGCGGATCGTCCGGGTTGGGCCGGGTCAGTTCGTCGATGAACGGGCGGTGCAGGTCAACCTGGCCGTCCTTGTTCAGCGGGAGGCGCCCGAAGTCCGCTTCGATCTCGGCGAGCGAGCCGTAGACGTCGGTGCGGGGGTATTCGGGGTCGCTGGACTGCCAGACGGGGATGGGGCTGCCCCAGTAGCGGTTGCGGCTGATGGACCAGTCGCGGGCGTTGGCCAGCCACTTGCCGAACTGCCCGTCCTTGACATTGCCGGGGATCCAGTTGATCTCCTGGTTCAGTTCGGACATCCGGTCTTTGAACTTGGTGACCTCCACGTACCAGGAGGAAACGGCCCGGTAGATCAGCGGGTTGCGGCAGCGCCAGCAGTGCGGGTAGCTGTGCTCGTAGCTGGCCTGGCGGACCAGGCGGCCCTGGGCACGGAGGACCTGCGTGATGGGCTTGTTGGCCTCGAAGACCTGCAGGCCAACGATGTCGTGCAGGTCGCCGTGCTTGAACAGCGGGAGGAACTTCGCGCCTTCGTCAACGGAGAGGATCACCGGGATGCCGGCTTCCTCGCAGACCTTCTGGTCATCCTCGCCGTAGGCAGGGGCCTGGTGCACGATGCCGGTGCCGTCGGTGGTGGTGACATAGTCAGCCACGAGGAACCGCCAGGCGTTCTCCATGCCGTATTTTTCGTTGTCGCTGAAGTCCTGCCACAGCGGCTGGTAGGCCAGGCCCTCCAGTTCGGCGCCCGTGTGGGTGGACACGACGGCGGCTTCTGCTGCCTCGAAGTCGTCGTAACCCAGGTCCTTGGCGTAGCTGGCCAGCAGGTCCGCGGCGAGCAGGAAGCTGCCGCCCACGGGTGCGTCCGCGGCGGCAGCCTTGATGCCGTTGGGCCCCGCGGGCAGCACGGCGTAGGTGATGGAAGGCCCGACGGCGAGCGCGGCGTTGGTGGGGAGCGTCCAGGGCGTGGTGGTCCAGGCGAGGGCCTGCACGCCGTCGAGCTGCCGGGACAGTTCGGACTCTCCGGCGGTGATGGGGAAGGTCACCGTTACGGTCTGGTCCTGGCGGTTCTTGTAGACGTCGTCGTCCATGCGCAGCTCATGGTTGGACAGCGGCGTCTCGTCTTTCCAGCAGTACGGCAGCACGCGGTAGCCGTTGTAGGTCAGACCCTTTTCGTGAAGCTGCTTGAACGCCCAGAGGACGGACTCCATGTATTCGACGTTGAGGGTCTTGTAGTCGTTGTCGAAGTCCACCCACCGTGCCTGGCGGGTGACGTAGTTCCGCCACTCGTCGGCGTACTTCATCACGGAGGCTCGGCAGGCGTCGTTGAACTTGTCGATGCCCATGGCTTCGATCTGGGTCTTGTCCGTCATGCCCAACTGCTTCATGGCTTCAAGCTCTGCCGGCAGGCCGTGGGTGTCCCAGCCGAAGCGGCGCTCCACGCGCTTTCCGCGTTGGGTCTGGTAGCGGCCCACCAGGTCCTTGGCGTACCCGGTCAGCAGGTGGCCGTAGTGCGGCAGGCCGTTGGCGAACGGCGGGCCGTCGTAGAAGACGAACTCGTTGCTCCCGGGTTCACCGCCGGGGGCATCGGCGCTGCGCTGGTCGATGCTGGCCTGGAAGGTGCCGTCCTGGTCCCAGTACTTGAGGATGCGCTCTTCGACTTCCGGGAACTTCACGGAAGCGGAAACGCCGGGCGTGCCGCTGGTGGAGGCTGAGGCCTTGGGGTAATACGTCATTCTCGACATCCTGGGTTGAGCTTGGCGAACTGCCGGCCTGGGCCTTCAGTTCCGTTCAGGATGCGAGGACGGTTGCCGTGTTGTCCGCCGGGACTCCACGCTCACCGCGGTACCACCTCACTTACCGGCGCTGCCAGTTCCCGGGGGAACGGGCCTGCTCCGGCCTCTCATTACTGCTGTGACGGGCTTACCCGTCCGGTTCTACTGACGCTCCCCGCCTGGCAGGCTGTTTGCGCGTTCTTCCGGAAGCTCGCCGGTGATAGCCGGGTCGTAGCCGGTTTCGAGTCTACTATTTCCGCGGCCGGGCCACCAATAAACGCGGACAGGCGGATGCGAGGCGCCGGGGCCGCACGCCGTGATGGGGCGGCGCGGCTGGTGCCGCCGTAGGTTTTAGCCCTTGCGGATCAGTTTGTGGTTGGCGGCCTGCGCCACCGGCCGGATCACGATCTGGTCCAGGTTGACGTGGTGCGGGGCAGTGACGGCGTACCGGACCACCTCCGCCACGTCTTCTGCAGTGAGCGGCTTTTCGACTCCCTTGTAGACCTTTTCGGCGGCCTGCTGGTCACCCAGCCGGTTCAGGGCGAACTCCTCGGTGTACACCAGGCCGGGAGCCACTTCGATGACCCGGAGGTTGTTCTCCACTTCCTCGAGCCGGAGTGCCCCGGTCATGGCATGCTGTGCGAACTTGGCAGCGTTGTAGCCGCCGCCGCCCTCGTAGGCGGACAGGCCGGCCGTGGAGGTCAGGTTCAGCACTGTCCCTTCACCGTTGGCGCGGAGCATCGGCAGGAAGGCGCGGGTGAGCTTCATGGTGCCAAGCACATTGACCCGGTACATCCACTCCCAGTCTTCCGTGCTTGCGGCGCCTATGGCGTCCGCTCCCCTTGCGCCGCCGGCAATGTTGACCAGCGTGTCTATTCCCCCGGCTTCGGTCACGCGGGCAAGCAGACGGGACACGTCGTCGTCCTCGGCGATGTCAGCAGGAATCGCGACGGCGCCCGTCTCGGCTTCGAGGGCGGCAAGGCGCTCCGCGCGGCGGGCCACGGCGAAGACCGTCCACCCCTGGGCCACCAGGGCGCGGACCGTTGCCTCGCCGATTCCGCTGCTCGCGCCGGTCACCAAAGCTGCCTTTTTCTGCACGTCCGAAGTCATGGCACCACCCTAGCGGCAGCTGCGCCGGGAAGGCCCGGAGGTATGTCGCCGGATGACACCGGCGCCGGCGTTGACCGCCGTGCTGGCCGCCGGGTCCGCTGGCGACCGGCGGACCAGCCCGTCCATGAAACAATTGGCAAATGGCTGAAGACACTCAGGGTACAGACACGCCCAACACCGCCCCCATCAACGTTCCGGACAAGCCGGCCCTCGAAGGCCTCGAAGCTGCCTTGACGCAGCGCTGGCTTGCCGAGGGGACCTATAAGTTCAATAGGGACACCACCCGGGAGCAGGTCTACTCGATCGACACTCCCCCTCCCACCGCCTCCGGATCACTCCACGTGGGGCACATGTTCTCCTACACCCAGACCGACGTGCTGGCGCGCTACCAGCGCATGACCGGTAAAAACGTCTTTTATCCCATGGGCTGGGACGACAACGGCCTGCCCACCGAACGCCGCGTGCAGAATTACTACGGCGTCCGCTGCGACCCCTCCATTCCGTACAACGCCGACTACCAGCCGCCGGCGCAGCCTGCCAAGAACCAGCGGGACTTCGACGTCGTCTCCCGCCGGAACTTCATCGAGCTGTGCGAGGAGCTGGCTGTCGAGGACGAAAAGGTCTTCGAGAACCTCTTCCAGACCCTTGGCCTGTCCGTGGACTGGGAGCTGACGTACCGGACCATCGACGACAACTCGCGCGCAGTTTCGCAGCGGGCTTTCCTGGCCAACCTCGCCGCCGGCGATGCGTACATGGCCGAGGCACCCACGCTCTGGGACGTAACGTTCCGTACGGCGGTGGCCCAGGCCGAGCTTGAGGACCGCGAGGTGCCCGGCGCGTACTACCGCTACCCGTTCTTCACCGAGGACGGGGAGCGCATCTACGTCGAGACCACCCGCCCCGAACTGCTCGCGGCATGCGCCGCGCTGGTGGCGAACCCCGACGACGAACGGTACCAGCCGCTGTTCGGCAAGAAGGTCACGTCCCCGGTGTTCGGCGTCGAGGTTGAAGTCAAGGCACACCCGCTCGCCAAAGCGGACAAGGGTTCCGGCATCGCCATGGTGTGTACCTTCGGCGACCTGACCGACGTGACCTGGTGGCGCGAACTTCAGCTGCCCACCCGCGCCATCGTGGGCCGCGACGGCCGGATCATCAGCGAGGCTCCCGAGTGGATCACCACGGACATCGGCCGTGAGGCCTTCGCTGCGATTGCGGGCAAAACCGTCTTCAGCGCCAAGGAAGAGGTGGTGAAGCTCCTCACCGCCGCGGACCTGCTGGAGGGCGAGCCGAAGAAGATCATGCACCCCGTCAACTTCTACGAAAAGGGCGACAAGCCCCTGGAAGTTGTGACCTCACGCCAGTGGTACATCCGTAACGGCGGCCGGGACGAGGACCGCCGGGAGCGGCTCATCGCCCGCGGGCAGGAGATCAACTTCCACCCCGCCTTTATGCGTTCACGCTACGAGAACTGGATCTCCGGCCTCAACGGTGACTGGCTGGTCTCCCGGCAGCGCTTCTTCGGCGTGCCGATCCCCGTCTGGTATCCGCTGGATGCCGATGGCAACCCGGACTACGACGCCCCCATCGTTCCTTCGGACGGGCAGCTTCCCGTTGACCCGGCAGCCGATGCCGCACCGGGCTTCGACGAGGCCCAGCGCGACGTGCCCGGCGGATTCACCGGAGACGCCGACATCCTCGACACGTGGGCCACGTCCTCTCTGACGCCCAAGATCGTGGGCGGCTGGAAGCGGGACGAGAAACTGTTTGCCCAGGTGTTCCCGTTTGACGTCCGGCCCCAGGGCCACGACATCATCCGGACCTGGCTGTTCTCCTCGGTGGTCCGCGCGGACGCCCTGGAGGACAGCGCACCGTGGAAGCACGCCGCCATCTCCGGCTGGATCCTGGATCCGGACCGCAAGAAGATGTCCAAGTCCAAGGGCAACGTGGTGGTCCCCACCGACGTGCTGGAGGAATATGGCTCTGACGCCGTCCGCTACTGGGCCGCGTCAGCGAAACTCGGGGCAGATACCGCCTACGAGATCGCCCAGATGAAAATCGGCCGGCGCCTGGCCATCAAGCTGCTGAACGCCTCCAAGTTTGTGCTGAACCTCGGAGCCACTGAGGCATCGGTGCTGTCCGCCGCCCTGTCGGTGCTGAGCAACCCGCTGGACCGGGCCCTACTTGCCCAGCTCGCGGAGGTTGTGGCCCAGTCCACCAAGGCGTTCGGGAACTACGACTACGCCCGCGCACTGCAGATCACCGAGAGCTTTTTCTGGCAGTTCACGGACGACTACGTGGAGCTCATCAAGGACCGGGCCTACGGTGCGGCGGGCGAGTCCGAACAGGCTTCCGTGCTTGCAGCGCTGGCCACCACCCTGGACACCCTGCTCCGCCTGTTCGCGCCGTTCCTGCCGTTTGCCACGGAAGAGGTCTGGGGATGGTGGCGCAACGGCTCCGTCCACCGCGCCCAGTGGCCTGCCCCGCTGGACGTGCCCGGCGGTGACACCACGATGCTTGCCACGGTGGGTGTCGCGCTCAGTGGAGTCCGCAAGGCCAAGTCCGAGGCCAAGGTCAAACAGCGCACCGAGGTTCTTTCCGCCACCATCACGGCTTCGGAAGCGCTCACCACGCAGCTGAAGGCGGGACTTGCCGACCTCAAAGCCGCCTCAAATGCCAGGGAAATCACGCTGCTGGTGGGCGACGGTGACCTGACTGTCAGTGACGTGGCCCTGGCCGCCACTGAGGAGCCCGCCCAGGCCTGACCGGGCTGCCTGTTTCAGGGCAACTGATTCAGAGGAACTGTTTCAGGGGAACTGTTTCAGGGCAAAGGGGAAGCCCCATCAGCGTTTTGCCGTTGGTGGGGCTTCGACTTTTCGGCCATCCGGTGACGTCTTCGATGGTCTGGCAGAATCCTCAGATCTTCAGGTCTTCCTACCTCGTCACTGGTAGCCTGCTTCTAACTTTGCCGATGGCTGCGTTGAATGCATATCACTGAATCTTTGGTTTCTGCGTCCCTCTTCTTTCGAAGTGGGTAAGTTCCATTTTTGTCCTGCCCCTCCGGAAGCGCAAGAGCCCCGGCAGAACTACAAGAGAGTAGTTTTGCCGGGGCTCTTTGGCACCCTGCCATATAGTCCGGCAGGTTCAGTACCTAGTTGAACTCGGGCCGTTCGGTGCGGCTGCGCTTGAGCTCGAAGAAGTGCGGGTAGGAGGCAATCGCCGTGGTGGCGTCCCACAGCCTGCCCGCCTCTTCGCCGCGCGGGATGCGGGTGAGGACCGGTCCGAAGAACGCCGTTCCGTTGAAGGCAACCACCGGCGTTCCGACGTCCTGGCCCACCAGCGAGATGCCTTGCTCGTGGCTTGCGCGCAGCTCGGCGTCCAAGGCATCCGTTGTGGCGGCCGCCGCCAGCCCTGCGGGAAGACCGCATTCCGCGAGTGCCTTGCTGATGACCACCGCACGGTCCTCCTCACCGCGCTCATGGATCAAAGAACCCATGGCGTCGTACAGTGCCTTGACTGCTTGCTGTCCGTGTTCCTGCTGCGCGGCGATGATCACGCGGACCGGGCCCCAGGCGTTGTCCATGGATTCGCGGTAGGCGGGCTCCAGGTCGCGGCCCTCATTCAGGACGGCAAGGCTCATCACATGCCAGACAGTTTCGATGTCGCGGACACCTTCCACTTCGCCAATCCAGCGGGAGGTGATCCACGCAAAGGGGCACAGCGGATCAAACCAAAAGTCCGCCTTGTTCAGGGCAGATTCTGCATTGGCAGCGGCTTCAGACATGGGAAATCCTTCCGGTGGGCTGGGCGCACGAAGCAGCCCTCAGCTGGCGTGGTGGTACGGGCGCGTTGGTTCTCAGGCAGGGTCCGGGCAGGGTCCCGGATCAGGCAGACTTCCGGCGCTTGGTGACGTGCGGGATCATGGTTGGCTCTGCCCCGTTCAGGACGACGTCCTCGGTGACAACCACAGTGGCCACGTCTTCGCGGCTTGGGAGATCGAACATCACCGGGAGCAGCACTTCCTCCATGATGGCCCGCAGGCCGCGGGCACCGGTGCCGCGCTCCAGGGCCTGTTCGGCGATGGCGTCCAGGGCGGTGTCATCAAACACCAGTTCCACGCCGTCGATCTGGAACATCTTCTGGTACTGCTTCACCAATGCGTTCTTGGGCGTGGAGAGGATCTGGATCAAGGCGTCGCGGTCAAGGTTGGACACGGTGGTGATCACGGGGAGCCGGCCGATGAATTCGGGAATGAGCCCGAACTTCAGCAGGTCCTCCGGCATCACTTCCCCGTAGGAGTCGATCTTCTTGCTGGCTTCGTTGAGGGGTGCGCCGAAGCCGATCCCCTTCCGGCCGGACCGTGAACCGATGATTTCCTCGAGCCCGGCAAAGGCCCCGGCGACGATGAACAGTACGTTGGTGGTGTCAATCTGGATAAATTCCTGGTGCGGGTGCTTCCGGCCGCCCTGCGGAGGGACGGAGGCGACGGTGCCCTCCAGGATTTTCAGCAGCGCCTGCTGGACGCCTTCGCCGGAGACATCGCGGGTAATGGAGGGGTTTTCGCTCTTGCGGGAGATCTTGTCGATCTCGTCGATGTAGATGATCCCCTGTTCGGCCTTCTTGACGTCGTAGTCCGCGGCCTGGATCAGCTTCAGGAGGATGTTCTCCACGTCCTCGCCCACGTAGCCGGCCTCGGTGAGTGCGGTGGCGTCAGCTACAGCGAAAGGCACGTTGAGTCGGCGGGCGAGCGTCTGGGCCAGGTAGGTTTTTCCGCAGCCGGTGGGGCCGATGAGGAGGATGTTGGACTTGGCGATCTCCACGTCGTCGTGGTGGCCGCCCTCTGCCAGGCTCCCGGACTTGGGTGCGTGGCCGGCCTGGATCCGCTTGTAATGGTTGTAGACGGCGACGGCGAGGGAGCGCTTGGCAGGCTCCTGGCCGATGACGTATTCCTGCAGGAAGTCGAAGATTTCGCGCGGCTTGGGAAGCTCAAAGCTGCCGAGATCGGCAACCTCTGCAAGTTCCTCTTCGATGATTTCGTTGCAAAGCTCAATGCATTCATCACAGATGTAGACACCGGGCCCGGCAATGAGCTTGCGCACCTGCTTCTGGCTCTTTCCGCAGAAAGAGCACTTCAGCAGATCCGTGCTCTCGCCAATCCGAGCCATATGTGAACCCCTTAGTATCTTGCTGCCAGGCAGCCTTGCACCGTTGCTGGAATCTCCACCAGCCTGCTTGGGCCGGTTGTGACAACATCCACTCTAGGTCACATTCGCTTCCGAGGGTGGAAGGAAAAGGCCGGTGGAGCCAAATGAATGGCGCCACCGGCGCTTTATTTTACCGCTACCTGGTGATGGCCTGCGGTTTGATCTTGCGTGAATCCAGGACCTGGTCGATCAGGCCGTATGACTGGGCTTCTTCCGCGGTGAGGATCTTGTCGCGCTCAATGTCGTTGTTGACCTGCTCCGACGTCCGTCCGGAGTGGTGTGCCAGAGTGTCCTCGAGCCAGGAACGCATGCGCATGACCTCTGCGGCCTGGATCTCAAGGTCCGAGGCCTGGCCTCCCTGGCCGCCAGACAGCGCCGGCTGGTGGATCAGGACGCGCGCGTTGGGCAGGGCCAGGCGCTTGCCCGGCGTGCCGGCTGCCAGCAGGACAGCCGCTGCACTGGCCGCCTGGCCCAGGCAGACGGTCTGGATCTCAGGCCGGATGTACTGCATGGTGTCGTAGATGGCCGTCATGGCTGTGAACGATCCGCCGGGCGAGTTGATGTAGAGCGTGATGTCGCGGTCCGGGTCCGTGGATTCCAGGACCAGCAACTGCGCCATGACGTCGTCCGCCGAAGCGTCGTCCACCTGGACGCCGAGGAAGATGATGCGGTCCTCGAAAAGTTTGGTGTACGGATCCTGGCGCTTGAAGCCGTAAGGGGTGCGCTCCTCGAACTGGGGCAGGACGTAGCGGCTGGACGGAAGATTACCGGCGGACCACCCGAAGTTGTAGTTCATTTTTTGTTGCTCCTGATCTGAGTGTTCTTGTGCCGGTCTAGTTCGCGGAGGCGGATTCGCCCGAGGTGCCGTTCGAGTTCGACGTGCCGCCGCCGCCGGCCACAGAGCCCGCGTGCGCAGCGATCTTGTCGAAGAAACCGTATTCAAGCGCTTCGGCGGCCGTGAACCACTTGTCGCGGTCGTTGTCCTTGAGGATGGTGTCCACGGTCTGGCCGGTCTGCTCAGCCGTCAGTTCCGCCATGACCTTCTTCATGTGCAGGATGAGTTCGGCCTGGATCTTGATGTCCGAAGCCGTGCCGCCGATGCCGCCGGAGGGCTGGTGCATCAGGACGCGTGCGTTCGGCGTGGCGTACCGCTTGCCCTTGGTGCCGGAGGAGAGCAGGAACTGCCCCATGGAGGCGGCAAGGCCGGTGGCAACGGTGACGACATCGTTCGGGATGAACTGCATGGTGTCGTAGATCGCCATGCCGGCCGTGACGGAGCCACCGGGAGAGTTGATGTAGAGGTAGATGTCCTTTTCCGGGTTTTCAGCGGAAAGGAGGAGGAGCTGCGAGCAGATGGCGTTGGCGTTCTCGTCACGCACCTCTGAGCCCAGCCAGATGATCCGCTCCTTGAGGAGGCGGTTGTAGATGTAGTTGTCCTGGGCTGCAGGATCGACAGTTGCCATCCGGGGGGCCTCTGCGTGCTGTGACATGTGTACTTACCTCTCACTGGTGACGGTGACATCACTGAAAATCTCTACTTGGACACTAACCGGTTTCACTGGCGTTTTGTTCGCGCACCGTGGGCTGTTCGCTGACGGCGCACGATCGGCGGGCCCCTTGCTGGAGCGTGCCCTTATCCAATGCAAAAAGGCCCCCGGATCAGTGGATCCGGGGGCCGTTCACATCTGCCTTACAGCGAGGTACTGCGTTTACCGCAGGTGCTAGGCCTTGGCCTCTGCCTTGTCTTCCTCAACAGCAGCCTCAGCTTCGGTTGCTGCTTCTTCGACGTCGGCCGCGGGAGCTTCTTCTTCGCCGCCGGGACGGACGAAGTCGCTGAGGTCAACAGTCTTGCCCTCGGAGTCGGTCACCGTGGCCTGGCCAAGGACAACAGCCAGGGCCTTCCGGCGGCGGACCTCGGAAACCATCATGGGAACCTGGCCGCTCTGATCGATGATCTGGGCGAACTGGTTGGGGTCCATGCCGTACTGGCTGGCGGTGGTGACGATGTAATCGATCAGCTCGTTCTGGCTGACATTGACTTCTTCCTTCTCAGCGATGGCGTCGAGGATGATTTCGTTCTGGAAAGCGCGGGCGGTGTTGGCCCGGACTTCTTCACGGTGCTCCTCGGTGTCGTGTTCGCCTTCACCGTGGCCGCTGCCCTCCTTGAAGTGGGCTTCGAGCTGCTCCTCGACAACGGAGTCCGGAACGGGTACCTCTACCAGCTCAACAAGCTTGTCCAGGACCTTGTCGCGGGCTTCGACGCCCTGCTCAACGACCTTGGAATCGGCAGCCTGCTTGGCGAGGTCCTCGCGGAGCTCGGCAAGGGTGTCGAACTCGGAAGCCAGCTGGGCGAAGTCGTCGTTGGCCTCGGGGAGTTCGCGCTCCTTGACGGCCTTGACCACTACCTTGACCTGCGATGCTTCACCGGCGTGGTCGCCGCCCACGAGGGTGGTGTCGAAGATGGCGTCTTCGTCGGCACTGAGGCCGGTGACAGCCTCGTCGAGGCCCTCAAGCATGGTTCCGGTGCCCACCTGGTAGGACAGCCCGGCAGCAGAGTCGACCTCTTCGCCGTCGATGGTGGCGTTGATGTCGATGGTGAGGAAATCGCCGTCGGCGGCGGGACGGTCCACGGACTTCAGCGTGCCGAAGCGGCCGCGCAGTTCGTCCAGTGCCTTGTCAACGTCTTCATCGGAGGACTGCGCCGCAGCAACCTCAACCTGGATGCCGGCGTAGTCAGGCAGTTCGATTTCCGGGCGGACGTCAACCTCGGCGTGGAACTTCAGTTCCCCGTCGGTGGAGGTGGGGTCCGGAACTTCGGTGATTTCCACCTCGGGACGGCTCAGGGGACGGATACCGGATTCCTGGACAGCGGACTGGTACCAGCCGTTGAGGCCTTCGTTGATGGCGGTTTCGAGGACGTAACCGCGGCCAACGCGCTGGTCGATAAGCTTCGCCGGCACCTTGCCCTTACGGAAACCAGGGACCTGGATCTGCGAAGCAACGGTCTTGTAGGCCTCGTCGATGCTGGGCTTCAATTCCTCAAAGGGGACCTCAACATTGAGCTTGACCCGCGTGGGGGTGAGGTTCTCGACAGCGCTCTTCACGGTCTAAGTACTCCTGGGATTGTGGGATGGGTTTCTGCAAACGCAATGTCCTTGCCCAGGCCGAGTGGTCCGGGCCGCAGAGTCGGGGTGACAGGATTTGAACCTGCGACTTCCTGCTCCCAAAGCAGGCGCTCTAGCCAAGCTGAGCTACACCCCGTAAGTGCACAGGCAAGTCTACGGTGATACGCGCCGACTTTGCACATTTGACACGTAGGCCATGAATTAGGTTTAGTTGTATCCGGCTTGAACAGCCAGCCCGAAGTTGCCAACCTGACAGCGCCTGCCGGCACTGCAGAAGGACCTTCTTTCGGGGACGTAGCTTAATGGTAAAGCCTCAGTCTTCCAAACTGATTACGCGGGTTCGATTCCCGTCGTCCCCTCCACAGGAACAAAAAGGCCCCTCACTGAGGGGCCTTTTTGGTTAAGCCGTACGGTTTGCTAGGACTGCTGGCAGTACGGGCACCAGTAGAGTTTGCGCGCCACCAGTTCAGCGGTGAGCACCTGGGTGCCGCACACCCGGCAGGGCAAACCATTGCGTTTGTAAACAAAGTGCGCATTTTCCCTGGCCGGGAAGGTGCCGCTCTTGAGCGCGGCGTTCTCCGCCGCAGCCTTGGCCGTCTTGCCGTTTCCCGACCAGTACCTCGGCGTGGTGGTGATGATCCGGCCGTCCGCCACGCCGTCGTTCATCACGGTAACGACGTCGCGCCACAGCTTGCGTGCCTCGGCGTCCGGAGTGGCGCTGCCCGGCAGCCATGGATCCAGCCGCCGCCGGAA
The DNA here is from genome assembly GCF_042879835.1 of Pseudarthrobacter sp. NPDC058329. Lineage (NCBI taxonomy): Bacteria > Bacillati > Actinomycetota > Actinomycetes > Micrococcales > Micrococcaceae > Pseudarthrobacter > Pseudarthrobacter sp. NPDC058329. The sequence goes on along the minus strand of NZ_JBHVZR010000001.1, from coordinate 697,999 downwards.
AAGGACCTCGGCCCGGTACACGTTTCCCACGCCGGCGATGACCTTCTGGTCCATCAGCAGCGCGGCCACCGGTGTTTTGCGGCCTTGAAGAGTCGCGGCAAACCGGCCGGCGTCGCCGCGGCGGTTCACCAGTGGATCAGGGCCCAGGCGGGCCAGCACGGCATCGGTTTCGGCAGCGGTGATGGTCTCGCAGGTGGTTGCCCCGCGCAGGTCGGCCCAGCCGCTGCTTCCCACGATCCGGACGCGGACGGCCCCCACGGGCGCAGGCGGACCGGCGTACACGCGGGGCGCATCGCCGTCGCCATCATCAAAGGTCTCCTGCTCCCCTACTCTGCGCGGGGCACCGATGCTGGACGACCCTGCAAACGTGCTGTCGCCGCCGAAGGTCCAGGCACCGTAGAGGCCCAGGTGGACGTGCAGCACCAGCGAGTGATCAAAGTGCAGGAACAGATGCTTTCCGTGGGCCTCGGCGGAAACCAGTATGTGCCCGTCCAGCAGCCCGGCTCCGCCGACGAACCGGCCCTGCGGGCTGGATACGGTAAGCCGCTGGCCACCGAAGACATCCCCGAACTGCCGGGCCAGGCGCCGGAGGGTATGCCCTTCCGGCACTACTCGATGACCTCGCCGGTCGTTTCGTACGCGGCGATTTTGCCGATCCTGCGGACATGCCGCTCATCGTTGCTGAAGGGCTCGGCCAGGAAGGCCTCGATCAGCTCCGTTGCTTCCTCCACGCTATGCTGCCGGCCCCCCACGGCCACCACGTTGGCGTCGTTGTGCTCACGGGCGAGCGTGGCGGTGGAGTGGTTCCACGCCAGTGCTGCCCGGACACCCTTGACTTTGTTGGCCGCAATCTGTTCGCCGTTTCCTGATCCGCCCAGCACGATGCCGAGGGCGTGCACGCCGGCCTGCTGGTCCGCCACCACTGCGAGGGCGGCGTTGATGCAGAACGACGGGTAGTCGTCCAGGGCGTCATAGACCTTGGGACCGTGGTCCACCACGTCATACCCCTTGGCGGTCAGGTGGGAAACCAGGTGGGCGCTGAGTTCCATGCCTGCGTGGTCGGTGGCAATGTGGACCCGCGGGAAGGCAGGGGAAGAAGTCACAAGCAGAATCCGTTCGGTGTGGGCGCTGGCGGTCCGCACCGAAGGTGCAGTCCGGGGTCAACAACACGGACAAGAATACTAGGACTCGGGCTGGCCGGCCCCTGCCGGACCGCCGCCGCGGTGTGCCCGGTCCGCCACGCGGGTAAGGACATCAGCCAGCCGCGCGGCCGAGTCCTGGCTCCCGCTGCTCACGGCAAGGCTCTGCCCGTCCGTCTTTTTCACCACGACGGCGGGTCCGCTGCTCACGAGCATGGCGGCAGTTCCGCTGTGGTGGCGGTAGCCCCACCCGCCATAGTCGGCAGCACGGACGTCCGCGGCGCTGGCTGCCGAAATGGCGCCGGCGGGGACGTCCATGACAGGTACCACGCCGGCCAGCAGGACCTTCAGGCCCTGCCGGTCGGCCTTGATCCTGGCACACAGGAAAGCTGCCCCGATGACGGCAAGGACCACCAGCAGCACCCCAAGCCATGGCACGGCGATGGCAATCAGCGCGGACGGAAACAGTGAGGCTATGCCGATCATCACGAAGACCGAGCTGCGGGCGTGTACCCAGAGCCGGATGCTGTCCCGGGCCAAATCGGGATCCAGCTCCTTCGCGATGGCAAGCTGGAGCGCCCTGTCGTCCTCGGGGGACCACTGCCGGTCCGCCTTGTAAACGAAACCCATAACCACGCCGAGGGACACTGCGGCCCCGCTTCCGAGCGCAAGGACTGTGAGGTCCACCCGGGACTCACGGGCATCGGCAAGGCCGGCCTGCCCAACGAGGCCGGCAGCCAGCGCGGTGGCGACAAAGAGGCACAGGAACAGTCCGGCCCCCATCATGATCCGGCGCATGGGCACCGGCCTGCTGACCGGCAGGGCCTGGGAAAGAACCAGCCAGCCGGCGGCGACAATCATCAGGGCGCCCACCCAGACGTAGGCGGCAAAGGGCGCGAAGGCGGCACCGCCGTCGTCCGTCCACCGGACGGCGAGCGGCTCAGGAAGGTCCGGCCGAAGCAAAAAGGCGCACACCGCGAAGGCGGCCGCTACCACCACCGGAAAACCCGCCACAAAACGCAGGGCCTTCGTGTCCATCGACTCCATGAACTTCCCCATGATTTAACGCTACTCCCGCCGCCGGCCAGTGACTTGGTACTTCTCTCCCTACCCGTTGTGAGCTGCGCTACTTGTCGGGGGGTGAAGGGATGCAAGAATGATCAGTGCCGCCGCTGGGCACCGCCAGCCGGCAGACGCATATATTCCGGAAGGCCCCACTTTGCCAGGTATGAATCTGACCCGCGCTGAAGCCCGCGAACGTGCCGAACTGCTAACCGTCGAGTCCTACGATGTCAGCCTGGACCTGACCCGCGGCGGTGAGGTCTTTGGCAGCACCACCACGGTGAAGTTCAGCGCGAAGCCAGGCTCCTCCACCTTCATTGACGCTGTCACGGCTACTGTTCACGCTGTCACGCTCAACGGCCGCAGCCTCGATCCGGACAGCGTGGCAGACGGCGTGCGGATCCAACTGCCGGAGCTCGCGGCGGACAATGAGCTCACCATCGTGGCGGATGCCCCCTACATGAACACCGGCGAAGGACTGCACCGCTTCGTGGACCCCGTGGACAACGAGGCCTACCTTTACACGCAGTTCGAGGTCCCCGATTCACGCCGGATGTTCGCGGTGTTCGAGCAGCCGGACCTGAAGGCCAGCTTCAAGTTCACCGTCACGGCTCCCTCACACTGGGATGTCATCTCCAACTCCCCCACCCCGGCGCCCGTGGAAACAACGCCCGGGGACGACGGCGGTGCCCGCTCCGTCTGGTCCTTCGCTCCCACTCCCCGGCTGTCCTCTTACGTCACCGCCCTGATCGCCGGCCCGTACCAGTCAGTGCGCAGCGAGGTAAAGAGCTCCGACGGGAGGATCATTCCGCTGGGGGTTTTCGCCCGGAAATCGCTGATGCAGTACCTGGACGCGGACAACATTTTCGAGCTGACCCGGCAGGGCTTCGAATTCTTCGAGGCGCAGTTCGGCTGCCCCTACCCGTTCGAAAAATACGATCAGCTCTTTGTGCCGGAGTTCAACGCCGGCGCCATGGAAAACGCCGGCGCCGTGACCATCCTCGAAGGCTACGTCTTCCGCAGCAAAGTCACCGACGCCCAGATTGAACGTCGGGCCATCACCGTGCTCCACGAACTTGCGCACATGTGGTTTGGGGATCTCGTGACCATGCGGTGGTGGAACGACCTCTGGCTCAACGAATCGTTTGCCGAGTACATGTCCCACCTCGCCGCCGTCGAGGCCACCACGTTCACCAGTGCCTGGACCACTTTCGCCTCGGTGGAAAAGTCCTGGGCCTACCGCCAGGACCAGCTGCCCACCACCCATCCGATCTTCGCGGACATCAACGACCTGCAGGACGTCGAGGTGAACTTTGACGGCATCACGTACGCCAAGGGCGCCTCTGTCCTCCGCCAGCTGGTGGCGTGGGTGGGACCGGAGCAGTTTATGTCCGGCGTACGGGAGTATTTCGCAAAGCATTCCTGGCAGAACACCGAGCTGAGCGACCTGATGGTGGAACTGGAGAAGGCCAGCGGCCGCGACCTGGACGAATGGGGCCGGCAATGGCTGGAAACGGCCGGCGTGAACACCCTTACACCGGAGCTGGAGGTGGACGCTGCCGGGAACCTGGCCTCTTTCGCGATCTTGCAGTCCGCCGTCGAAGAGTGGCCCACCATCCGTCCGCACCGGCTGGCGGTGGGGTTCTACAATTTGAACGACGCCGGCAAGCTTGAGCGGGTGCACCACGAGGAGCTGGATGTCGACGGCGTCCGCACCGAGGTGCCCGCGCTGGCGGGAATGGCCCGGCCTGACCTGATCTTGGTGAACGACGATGACCTCGCCTACGCCAAAGTCCGGCTGGATGAGAAGTCGCTAGCCACCGCCACGGCGCACCTGAAGGACTTCAGCCAGAGCCTGCCGCGGACCTTGGTGTGGAACTCCGCGTGGGACGCCGCCCGCGACGGCGAGACTCCTGCGCGGCGTTACGTTGAACTGATCCTTGCAAATGTGGCCGCCGAGTCCGATTCCTCGGTGATCCTTGTCCAGCTCCGCCAGCTGGCCACCACCTTGAACTTCTACGTGGCTGAAGAACACCGGGAAGCGACGACCGTGGCGGCAGCGGACCGGCTGTGGGAACTCGCCTCGGAGGTGCCCGGTGGCTCTGACGCCCAGCTTCAGTTCGTGAAGTCCTTCGCCTTGCTGGCGGGCAGCGGAAGCCAGCTGGATACAGTGGCCGGCCTCCTTGACGGCTCGCTGGTCCTTGACGGCCTGGCCGTTGACCAGGACCTCCGCTGGGAGCTGGTGACGTCGCTGGTGGTGGGCGGCCGGCTCGGCCGGGACGGCATCGATGCCGAACTCGCACGGGACAACACTTCCAGCGGGCAGAACGCAGCGGCCCAGGCCACGGCGGCCATTGCCACGCCCGAGGCCAAGGCGGCGGCCTGGGAATCGATTGTGGCCAGCGGCGAGCTCTCCAACGCGCTTCAGGGCTCGGCCGTCAACGGCTTCATGCGCGTCCTGGACCGGTCCCTGCTGGAGCCATACGCGGAGAAGTACTTCCAGGCGGTGCCGGCCATCGTGGAAACCCGGACACACGCAGTTGCCCAGCAGATCGTCGTCGGGCTCTACCCCGCGTTGCTGACCACCCAGGCAACCGTTGACCGCACTGACGGTTTCCTCGCGGCACTCCCGCCGCAAAGCTCCGCCCTGCGGCGGATGATGCTGGAAAACGGCGACGGCGTTGCCCGGGCGCTGCGGGCACGCGCCGCTGATGTCCTTCCCGGCGAAGCAGGGCCGGGTTTGTGACCCTGGGTGAGCACCGCTATGCGCTGACGGTGCAGTGGACGGGCAACCTGGGCGAAGGGACGTCGTCGTACCGCGGCTACTCGCGGGACCACGACATCGTGGTTCCCGGGCTGCCGGTCCTCAGGGGTTCGGCCGATCCCACCTTCCATGGCGACCGGGAGCGCTACAACCCGGAGCAGCTGCTCCTGGCCGCGCTGGCCCAGTGCCATATGCTTTCCTTCCTACATGTGGCGGTAAAGCATGGCGTGGTGGTGACGGACTACCGGGACGAGGCCACCGGGCTGATGAGGCTCAACCGGGACGGCAGCGGCCAGTTCGAGAGCGTGACGCTGCGTCCGCAGGTGACCGTGGCGGATGGGCAGCACGTTGCCCTGGCCGCGGAGCTGCACCATGAGGCCAACCAGGTGTGCTTCATCGCCCGCAGCGTGAACTTTCCGGTGGAACACGTCCCGGTGACGGTGGCTGCGTAGCGCTGTTGCTGTCCTTCCCGGATTAGTTCGTGTTCCCGGCCCGCAGGAGGCCGGCCAGCCGCGCCTCCGTCTGTGGCGTCAACCCGGCTTTCCGCGGCCGGTCCAGGCCGCGTCGGCGTTCGTCGGCCAGCGTGTCCGCCAAGGTGTCCTGCCAGGGCCGGTTCCGCAGGCCGGCATCAACGGCGGCCTTGTTGCTCCTGGCCATAAAGCCCTCGTGCCCGGGCGGGAGCCAGAGCGGCAGCGAATCCGGCCCGGCCCAGGGGCTGACGCCCTGGTCCGCCAGCCATTCCCCGGGGGCGGGCACCAGGTCTCCGTGATGGCCGGCAGCCTGCCGGGACGCGCCGAGGAACTCCCCGAACGGTACCTGGTCCCCCAACGCGTTCAGCGCCCCGGTGGTTCCCTGCCCGGCCGCCAGCAGGATCCAGGCGGCAAGGTCCCGGACATCGATGACCTGGGTGGCGTGGCGCTCGATAGCGGGAACGATGACGGGGTTGCGGTCCCGGGCAAAGCGGGCAGGCCAGTATCCGTAGCGATCGGTGCCGTCCCCCGGCCCGCCGATCAGGCCGGCACGGCACAGGTGGGCGATCCCGCCGGCGGCACCGACGGTTGCCTCCTCGATGGCGACCTTGGATTCGCCGTAGTTTTCCGGGGTTGAAGGAGTGCCGGGCGCAAGTGCCGGGAGGAGGCCCGCGTCTTCAGCGGCGCCGGGAAGCGAAGCGTCGGCATAGACGGAGCAGCTGGAGACGAACGTCCAGTGGGCGGTGCGGTGCGCGAGTGCGTCCAGCGCTTCGCGTGCGGGCACCGGATCGCGGGCGACGTCGATGACCTCGTCCCACTCCCCCTCAACGTCGTCGTAGGCCCCCGCGCCCAGCGAGCGGTCGGCTTTCAGCCAGGCGGCTCCTGCAGGCGGATCGGCGGCGGAACCGCGGGCAAGGCAGGTGACGTTATGCCCTCCGGCGACTGCCTGGCGGACGATTTCTGCGGACAGGAAGGCGGTTCCGCCAAGGACAAGAATGCGCATGCGAACACGCTACGGCGCTAGGGTTAAAGGAGAACAGAGCCTTCCGCGCCGGGCGTAACCGGCGCTCCGGCCCCCGTATCCCGGCCCCCCGGTGAACCCCAGGAGTACTTCCCCCAATGGTCAGCATGTTGTCCATCCTTCCTTCCGCCACCACCGAGCCGGACGGCATCAGCGTCACGGGCATCGTGATCAGTCTCGGTGTGGGCGTCGCCATTTGGCTGGCTGCCACCTTTGTTATCTCCCGCATCACCAGCCGTGTGGCGGCAGGCAGCAACTTTTTCAAGCGCCCCACCTTCAAATGGGCGGCACCGGCCCTGCGGGCCCTGGACCACGAGCGGAGGGTTCAGCGCGCGGAGACCATCGGTTCATTGTTGAACAGCATTGTGGGCGTGCTGGTGGCGGTCATCACCAGCATGTACGTCCTGCAGAACCTGGACATCAACATCGCGCCCCTCCTCACCAGCGTGGGTATTTTGGGTGTGGCCATCGGTTTCGGTGCCCAACAGTTGATCCGCGACTTCCTGGCGGGAATCTTTATTACCATTGAAGACCAGTACGGAATCGGCGATGTGATCGAAACCAGTGAGGTTGTTGGTGTCGTGGAGTCCATGGGCCTGCGCATTACCCGCGTACGGTCCGACGACGGCGCCATCTGGTACCTCCGCAACGGCGAGATCCTGCGCGTGGGCAACCGTTCGCAAGGCAACTACGTGCCCCTGCACGAGACACCGGACGGGACCACGGACCAGGCCAGCGACCACGGTACCGAAACCAAAAAGACTGACCAAAAGGCCGGAGACTAACAAATGACCATCCCCGTGGAGCCGCAGCGGCCCCGTCAGCTGATGCAGAATGATCCGTTCAGCCAGCCCGGTTACACCGACAACTTCTATGACGCTGTGGGCGGCCATGAAACGTTCGTCAAACTGATCGATGTCTTTTACGACGGCGTGGCGACCGATCCGCTGCTGCGGCCCATGTACCCGGAGGAGGATCTGGCCCCCGCCAAGCGCCGGTTCCTGATGTTCCTGGAACAGTACTGGGGCGGGCCCACCACCTATGGGGAAGAGCGCGGCCACCCCAGGCTGCGTATGCGCCACATGCCCTTCACGGTGACGCCGGAGGCCAAAGACCGCTGGCTGTTCCATATGCGGACGGCGGTGGACGCATTGGAACTCCCGCCCCTGTATGAGGGAACCCTCTGGGACTACATGGAGCGCGCGGCCCTCTCGATGGTGAACAGCCCGGCCGGTTAACCGCCAGCGGTTCCGCCGCAGCGGCGGTTCCGTAAGGACGCGAACCGAAGCGATAAGTGGCGGCATTTTCGCAGCACATAAATGGCACGCAAAGTGCCCCCTGACCGACCCCTCACAGAACACCGGTCGCGCCGACGCCGGGTTGTACGCGTCTCCACCCTACGAGGGGATCTCAGCGATTATCATCGTGCCCACCTCAGGAACGATCGAGACCCCGAGCAGGTAGCGGCTCCATGCCAATGATCGCCACGTCCTGCAAGGAAAACCGAGGATCATTGAGCAGCTCGTCCCATTATTCATCGATCATGGGAGCACAATACTGGAACTTTCGGGCGATAGATGGTCAGCCTGCGGCGAGGGCTGTGTTGACGAGTTTGGCGAGTTCGGATGCATCGGCTGCGGTGACTGCACCGACGACGCCGCTTTTCATCGCGGTGACCGCCAGGTTCCCCTTGACTCCGAAGACGGTGAGATTACAGACCTGTTTCTGCCCCTCGGGGGTAGTCTGGATGGTCAACGCTGCCAGTGACTTATCGGCCTGCACCTCGGCGTCCAGAGGTTTCAATTCACTGGTGATCTTCTGTCCCTTCAACTCGACGGTGTAGGTCGAGCAGTCATCCAAGGCCGCTGCGCTCTTCTCAAACTGGGCACTCATCACCGAAGGGTCGTTGACTGCGAATACCGTCATGACCGTTGCCGTTTGGGCCTGCCCCGCAAGGCTAGCGCCGGCAGCGTAGGTGCTGCCTTCAGGAACCTGGGTGTTGTTGTCAAACAAAACGCCGCAAGCATCGGGCGTTATGACGGCGGTTTTCAGCATTTCGCGGGCCGCTATTAACCCTTGGTCGATTTGGGCGGCCGGGACCAGGGTCAGGGGCTGCCCTTGGGCATCCTTTAGGCCGGCCACAATCGCGCTGAGGTCCTCGTTCGTGTAGGTCTTGGCCGGTTGTGAGGTGGGCGGCGCGGATGAGGACTCGGCCGTGGGCGGCGCGGTTGTATTTGTCTGGCCGGACCCGCCGCAGCCGGTGAGGCTTATCGTCGCTGCTGCGATGGCTAGTGTCGCTGGTGCGATGCTTCGGTGCATTAGTGATTCCCGTCCGCTGGGGCCGGTCTGCCTGCGGGTTCCGCGGGCGCATCCCGGAATCGCATCCCCCGGGTGAAATGGCCAGATCTTGACGGGCCCATCCGGCGGGGCGATTGCTCAGAGCCTACGGCCGGAGGGAAAGCTGGCACCAGAGCCGCCGCTACCTGTCTTCCCGCGCCTCACTACCTAACCCGCCAAGGAGTGGCGATGCACCCAGGTGATACGACCGGGTATCGCAGTCCCGTAGCGGCACACTGACGGAACGGCTTGCCTATCACTTCGCAGTCGGCTAGCTAATCCCTTTGGTTGACGTTGAATTCGTCCAGTTCGCGGATCCCGCGACGCCATCGGATCGCTTCGGAAGCACTCTCTAGAGGGTGATCAGCGCCGCGATGTAGAGGGCGGACGCGGACCAGGTTGCGACCATCTGGATCCAGTTGATCGTAAAGTACTTCTGTCGTCCGGCCTCCCAACTTGGCGGCAGCGCCTCGGGGTCCCAGGCCAGAATCACTTTGTAGTGCGGCGTTTTCACGGCGTTCGAGACGATGATGACGCCGAAGAACACGATGCTCAGGCCGATCGCAGTGAGTACGAACGGTGCGGAACCGCGGTCCTCCCAGAGGAGCACGAGTGCCACTATCGGCAGGAGGAACATCCCAAGGGACCAGCCGAGGTTGTACAGCTTTCCCCAAGAGTGGTCCGCGAATCGGAGGAACGCTTCCATGAAGTTGCGGAACTCCCGGCCGTCCATCTCGGCGAGCATCGGCCGCATGATCGTGCACAGCATCCCCAGGAGGCCGCACGCGAGCCCGGACAAGAAGACGGTCGCTGAGAGCACCCATTGCTCACCCGTCATGGCGAGACGCTCTTGTCCCGGCTCTGCGGCCAGTTCGTGAAAGGCGCAGATGCCCAACAGCAGTCAGCGAAGGTAGCGCCAAAGGACCTGAGAGGACTCTACGCGGGACCACCAGGGCGAGAAGGGGTATGGCCAGGCTCACCATGACGAGAAGCAACGAGAACGTCAAAACCGCTGATGCCGGCAAAACGAACAGCTTGAAACTGTCGATGGCTGTATGGACAAGCGCGGGCGCCCAGATCGTGCCGCGTCCCGTCTCATAGAGATACGCCAACGGGACCGAGGTGCTTGCGGCGACGAGCAGTGCACCTATACCCACGGTGGATCCACTTCGGAGGACGATCGGTATGTGGGCCGCGGCTACTAGGGGCATCGTCCAGAGAACGGTGCGCGAGAAGGAGCGTCCCAGCCGCAGCCGGCGGAAAGCATAACCACGCCAGACGAGTTCTTCCGCGAGGCCGTGAAAGGCGAAAAGTCCGATCAAAATCCAGGGCCAGTCGATGACGAGCTCGAGGTCGGCCCCCGTGACGATTTCGGTGGTCGGAAAGACGAGCAACACCAGTACGGACACCACCAAGGAGAGTGCAACGGCGCGCCAGGCGGGCAATCCCAGACCGAGGTGCCGGATCGTCGCGCGCCACGGTGTCCGCGGGGTCGCCCGATCCACCACTACAGCAACGAGCACGACGACTATCAGGATCAAGATGCCCCACCGTCCGGTGGCATCCCATTCGCCGAGCAGGGCGAGCGTGCCCCACAGCAAACCGAACCCGATCAGGAACGGGACCCAGGCGCGGCCGCGCACGACACCCGGCTGGTTCGTCGGCGACGTCGCCGAGGCAGGGTTGGTCGGAGTGATCACGGCGGCCCTTCCGTTCGATGGCAAAAGCGGTCCTCACGGAGTCGTCCCAGTGTGCGCGCGATCAGGCGCCCGGACCAGTGCGCGCGACCGGGCGACTGGAATTATCCGCCACCAACTACTTCAAGAACCTGGCGATGATTTTGTTCATGGGGCTGAGCCTAGCTGGCGGTCTCCATCCCCTGAAGGAGTTAGCACCCTGTTCCGCAACTCATGGTTGGCCTCAAGGGGTCGTTGCAACACCTGCTTTATTGAGGTGTCTTCGAGGGGTCGGTGGTTCGCAGCGCTATTTGGCGCGTGGTACAGCCCGCAAGGGGATCCTTCACCGCGCATCATTATGGATCCACATTTCAGCCTTGGCGGACTAAACGCCAACTGAGTCCTCCCGTCGCTGGCAGGGCGCCTAGGGTTCAGCCGACTGGTCGCGTGCTTTGCCAATGATGGGGCGAAAACCGCGAAGGACTCCTATACCTCCCACGAGTGCCACTACGGCCCCCACGATCATGGCAATGCCGAGAACCCAAGTTCCTGCTGCCAAAAAATAGATGCCGAATGCCACCAATAGCGCAGACGAAGCAAAGCTAATTGAGACTCCGACTATCACGCTCGTTCGCAAACCACTCATGTCTATCGTCCTTGGTGATTGAACCCAGCGGCTGCTTCCTCTTCGAGGCAGCGGTCATCTTTGGCCCGAGCCTACTTTCGAAAATGCGTACCCGTCGAGGGTCAGGAATTCAATCGAGGTGGCAACGTTGCCTGCGTGACGTCCGGTAAAGGATCCTCAACCGGGCGCCCGATTTATAGCCCAGTACGGTAGCCCTGCAGGTAGCGTTCGCGAACCTCGAACCAATCGTTGGGTCCGGGCTTTCCGGGATAGGGCAACGGTGTCATCGCCAACCGCGATGAAGGAATGACGCCCACCTGCCACTGATCTTCATAAATGATCTCACCAGGATCAGCTGAAGTTTCGCACTCCCAAAAGACGCTGTTTGTGTCAAGCGTCTCTAGGAGCGGCTGAAGACGGTCCGCCATATCGTCGGCCTGTTCCTTGAATCAGGTAACTGCGCCGATGGAGTTCCCATCTGCATAAAAGGGCGGGTTGGGCAGGTTCTCCTGAAACCAGGCATCGGTATGGGCGTAGCGGGTGATTTCCTCCTCGCTGAGTCGCCCCACCCGGCGAAGATGGTCCACCGCCACGAATACGCCGACAGGGGCGCCCGTGCGCCCGACATAGTTCGACTGGAATCGTTGGAATTTCGCCATACCGGCATAATTCCACCTCCAGGTCTTCGCCACCTAGCCAATCGAGGTGCTCGCCCTTATACCGATCGGTTTGCGGGGCGAAGCGATTTCGTGACTCTTAGCCGTAGACTCAGCTCAGACCATGTCGCGCCGGGTTCGGCCTGGTCTAGTCATCAACGATATAGCGACGGATATGCAAATTTCTCAAAAGAGGGTTGGGGCTTCCTCATAATGAGGAAATGAAGCCCCAGTTCGAGAAGCCACGGGTCGGACTCAGGCGGCGCCCGGCCGCGTTTCTTACCGCATGTGCGTTCGGAGGAACTGTCGTACTTGCTGGCTGCAGTCCATCCATTTTTTGGGCACCTCCCTACATGCCACCTCCTTACTCTGTGATTCCATCGAGCGCCGCAATCGGTGAGACCGTGACAGTCGCAGCTCAGGACTCCGAGTGCGATCCCCGCTACGGCGAGAACGCTGAGATCAATGTGAATGTCACAGACGCGGGAGGCAAGCGGATCATCAGTACAACCGCGCCGATGCATGATGCTGGCGGTTTCACCTACTCTTTTCAACTGCCGGCCAACGCCACCCCTGGAGAGGCGGCCGTAGGGGCGTATCCACACGACGTTGACTGGTGCGACGACACGGGAAAGAACAACCGCGTCTCTGCCGCGGAGAAGCCCTTCATTCGTGCATCGTGCGCAGCTCGCATCGAGCCTCTGCTAATCACGGATCCGAGATAGTTCGAGTTGTGCGATAAGGGATCGGTAACCGGACCTGGCGAACGCCCGTGACGCCCGCGCTGAGCCGCGTCTGGCCCACCGTGTCCGATTCATGGCCGGGTATGCTGACAGGCATGGGAATGGTCCCGATGAGGTTCTGGTGTGTCACCTCGGTGGCCACGCGGCAGGCGTCCCGGTGAGGGCCCTCGTGCCGGCCGGTGTTCTGGCCGTACTGCTGCTGATAACCGGCTGCACCGACATCGGCGAGGTGACCGGTCCTACGCAACAGACGCCTTCCGGGTCCGCGCGTTTGCCAGGCCCGTCGAGCACATCGCCGCTAGCCGTGGAGTCTGCTCCGGGTGTCTCGCCGAGCAGCCAATCGGCTACCTCTAAGTCGCTCACTCCCGAAGAACTGCTCGCGCTGAATCAGAACCTGATCGGGGCGGCCTGGGACAACAATGTCACCCAAGCTCGCCAGCTCATCGCCGCTGGCGCTGACGTCAACTACGAGGACGAGACCGAACAGAGCGCTTTCCTCATCGCAGCGAGTGAGGGCTACATCGAGCTACTGGACCTCACCCTGCGCAACGGTGCAGACGTCCACGCGCGCGACAGCTACAACGGCACCGCCCTGATCCGCGCCGCGGAGCGTGGCCACGCGGTCGTGGTGCGAAGGCTGCTGGAGACGAAGTGGACGTTAACCACGTCAACAATCCGGGCTGGACCGCACTGCACGAGGCGATCATCCTGGGCGATGGCTCGCCCCGGTACGTGGAGACCGTGCAGCTGCTCGTCGAAGGGGGCGCCAACGTGAGGCTCCCCGTCCAGCGCGATGGTCTGACGCCCTTGCAACACGCCACGTCCCTGGGCTTCCAGGAGATCGCTGCCATTCTGCGCAACGCGACGGAACAGTAGGCCGCGGATGCCGCCACAACAGCAGGAGAAGTGTCGCCACTATCGACACGAGCCGCTGCGTGGCCAACCGAAACGATGCTCACCCATGTCAGCAGCCACCCGAGCGCCCGTAAGCCGATCCCTCAACGTGCGCCTAAGAAGCCTTTGAGTGCATAGATCCACTGGTCGAAGGAATCTAGATGGGCATCGTGTGTTGCCCCGGCGAGGTCGATGCGCGAGACGTTCCGCCCGCGGCTAATGAATTGGTCCTTCTGCTCGTCACTAAACATCCCGTGGTCGGCGAAGAGCACAAGTGTCTGCGTATTGATGCTTTCCCATTCGTCCCACCGTGGGGACATGACTGCGGAAAGGGTTCTGGTCATCACCTCCGGATCGAACCGGGGGTAGAACCCGTCCTGGCGTTCTTCGAGGTCCGCTACCCATGCCCGCGACAGCGGATTATCACCGAGAGCGGCTTGAGCTGTCTTCCTGGTTGCATACGGAACTTCCCATAACCGGAAGTAGTCGCCGACAGCCTTTGCCTCCTCAGTATTTCCGCCGTTGGCGTTGCACTCCAGGAGGACGAGCCGCCGTACCAGGTCCGGGCGTAATGCTGCAGCGAGCATCGCCGTATGTGCTCCCATTGACTGACCCACCAAGTCAACGACGCCAAGGCCTTCGGCCTCGATTATGTGGAGAACGTCGTCGACGAACGCCTGGCGTGACGTATCGACGGGGAACCGGGTACTTAACCCATGGCCGCGCTGGTCAATGAGGACAACCCTCCGCCCTGCTAGCGCCTGTGCGGTGCCGAAGAACTCCCTGCTGCTTCCTGCAAGCCCGTGAAGAATTACCACCGCAGGATCTGCACCATGGAAAACCCTGTAAGAGACGCTCGTGCCATCATTCATTCTGGCCTCGCGGACTATGTTCCTCATCTGACGATCTTAGAAGTAGGCCCCTCCCTGCCCCGTAGACGCAAGGACGTACGAGAGGGCTCCCGTAGGCTGACCTAGTGCTGCACCTCCTTATTGACACCTCTACATGTCTCGACCTTGCGCAACGTCGGGACGGGCAGCGCTGGATCGTCGCTCTGCGGATACTCATCCACGAGGGAAAGGTAAAGCTGCTGGTCCCGCCTGTAGTCATCGAGGAATTCGATCGCAACGAAGCCCGCGTACAGGTGGCGATGACGTCCAGTATCGCGGCTCGGTTTAGGCAAATCCGCCAGGATCTCGTGACCTACGGCAGTGACGACGATGGTCATGCCGTGGAGGTTATCGAAAACCTCGGTCGGCATCTCCCGCTCGTCGGAGCGATGACGACCCGGAACTTCCGTGAAGTCCGTGAGCTCCTAGTCGCTGGTCAGGTAGTCGAGCAATCGGAGGTCGAGACGAACCGCGTCGTCGAGCGTGGGTTGAGAAAGACAGCGCCATTCCACAGCGGGAAGAACAGTGTGGCCGACGCCGTCATCTTCGAGCTCTACCGGACTGCCACACAGGAAGCGGACCTCTCAACACAACCGCATGCCTTTATCACCTCCAATCACACCGACTTTTCTCGGACGAATGGCGATAGGCGGGAGCCGCATGACGACCTTGCGGATGCATTTGACGGAACTGGTAGCCGGTACGCCCTCGGGGTGGACGGCCTCAATATGATCCTGTGCGATCACTTCGGTGAGGAAATCGATGAGCTCTTCGAGGAGAATGACTTCCAAGAAGAGCCACGCCGACTGGACGAGATTCTCGCCGCGGAGACGGAGATGTTCGACCGTATCTGGTACCACCGTTCCTTGCAGCACGATTACCGCGCCAAACGGGAATGGGACGTAGAGGAGCTTGAGAGCCATCAGGCCATCGCCGGCCCTGCCCGTGCGCGAGTCGAGGCTACCTATACCAAACCCGGGCAGCTCGGGCCGTACACGGACTTCGAGCTCGGGATGCTGCACGGGAAGATGAGTGCCTTGCGATGGGTGCTTGGTAGCGAGTGGGACTTTCTCGACACCTAATCTGTTGTCCGTAAGCCGATCCCCAAACGGACGACTCTGAGTATTGTCCGTCTCCTGGAGGCGCTAAGCATGGTCTGATGGACGGATGAAGAACTGGGTTTGGGGCGTAACAGGAGTAGCTACGTTATGCATGGCTTTAGCGCTGATCGCAGTGGGTTTCCTTCAGCCTGGAGTCACATGCGCTGAAGACGATAGTTCCGCCGGCTGCCCGTCGACGCCTGTTCATGCAGTAATGCTGGGATCAGGCACTGTTCTACTTCCAACGGGTATCTTGTTCCTGATTCGATCAGGGAAACAAGAACTCCTGGCACCGGATTTGGTAGCTCCATTCAAGTAGCGGACTGTTCAAGGTCGCTACGAGTGGCACGTTGATGGATCCTCAACCAGGCGCTCGATTTATAGCCCAGTACGGTAGCCCTGCAGGTAGCGTTCGCGAACCTCGAACCAATCGTTGGGTCCGGGCTTCCCGGGATAGGGCAACGGTGTCATCGCCAACCGCGATGAAGGAATGACGCCCACCTGCCACTGATCTTCATAAATGATCTCACCAGGATCAGCTGAAGTTTCGCACTCCCAAAAGACGCCCCTTGCGTCAAGCGTCTCTAGGAGCGGCCCAAGACGATCCGCCATATCGTCCGCCTGTTCCTTGAACCAGGTAACTGCGCCGATGGAGTTCCCATCTGCATAAAACGGCGGGTTGGGCAGGTTCTCCTGAAACCAGGCATCGGTAAGGGCGTAGCAGATGATTTCCTCCTCGCTGAGTCGCCCCACCCGGCGAAGATGGTCCACCGCCACGAATACGCCGACAGGGGCGCCCGTGCGCCCGACATAGTTCGACTGGAACCGCTGGAATTTCTCCATACCGGCATAATTCCACCTCCAGGTCTTCGCCACCTAGCGAATCGAGCTGCATGTCCGTAAGCCCATCGGCTTACGGACGCCAAAAGCGAGCATCCGGACGGCTTGCATGAGACCTTGCGCTTGTATCTACAGGGACCCTGGGGGCCAGCATGATCAGGAAATCGGTGGCGATCTCGATGCTCGCGCTGGCGGTGAGCCTTGCCCTCCTGGTAAGCGGCGGAATCGCGTTCTGGCACGCCGGGATAGTTGCGGACGAGAATAACTTGACGACAAACTTCCCGCTTTTCCTGTGGGTTCCATTCGGGGCGGGACTCATCGGCTTCATGATTAGCCTCCCTTGGTTCCTAGGCATGGTTACCACCCCATCACGGCCGAGGAGTAAGTAAGCGCTAGAGGACCGGCTAAGGGACGGCGGGACTGCTTGACTACAGCCGTAGCTCAATGAATTCGTGTTCGTATCTGTCGGGTTTCATGTAATCGGACACAAACTCCAGCTCCAGCCCTTGGTCGGTCCACACCGCACGGTATGCCCCATCGCGGAACGGATCGTGGGCGTTATTGGTAGTCAGCGACCCTACCTTCACATAAGTGGGCCAGTTTCGGGGCTCGTAGATCGTGAAACCGCCCGCGAGGAGGACTGTCCTGTTAACGATCAGCACGCTTCGTCCGTCATTCGGAGATTGCAGCGTGTACGCAGTAACCGGGGTGAGCAGAAACATCGCTACCGCCAAGTAGGCGGAAACTAAGCCGACGCAGATTCCAACTACCCAGCCGGATGCTTTCACGAGGCGAGCGACCCACCGACGTCGAGTACTGGCAACTGCATATCGAGCCGATAAGTCGATTCCAGCGATGGCTGGCACCATCGCCAGGAGGGAAAGGAGGGTTCCCAAAGTCATGGTGTTAATGTCCGGAGCGAGAAGAAAATAAATGTCTGCGGAATCTAGCTGAAGCAGCGTCCAAGACATCAGCCCGAGACAGGCCGCCACCAGAAGCCATGCGAATCCCAGCCAGATGGAGGTTCGCGGACGATCTCGTGCAATGGCCAATATGGCTTCCTCATCGACGGTCATTTCTGGTGCCTCACTCCTAGCATCGTTGTTGGGTGGCAGAACCATCCTTCACCGGATACTCGCCACATTCTCCTCAGCTGGCGGCTACGAACTCGGTATCGACGGGCAGCCAAACTAGACCTCGACGAACCACTGACGATAACGCTGGCCGCAGCCCCCTTAGGAATGCGGCGTCTCCATGAGGTTGGCCGTGCCATACGCCGTCTTTTCAGCAAAGTTATAGATCACAACGCTACGAACGGGCTCGGGCATCGCCTCCCACATCCTGGGATCCATCTCGATGCGCTGACTACTCGATCCGCTGAGCGGCAGCGGCCCCAGCTCAATGAGTGTCGACGATGACAGCTCCAGTTCACCACTGGGCCCGGGGCGCACGGTCCCAGGACTCAGCACGAGACGGACCCCGTCTCCGGGACCTGTGGCAAAGCCTTCCAGCTGCACGAACGCACTGGACTCTGTGACACGGACGGTGGCCGTCCCAGTGGTAGTCGCTCCTTGCGACTGAAACTGTCCCTGCAAAGTCACGGGAACGGCAGCGGCCGTGGCGATGGGAGTCGAAGACGGTTGACTCAACTCACTTGCCGGGTCCGGCGCGGTCTCTGCGTAGGTGCAGCCGGCCAGGCCTGAAACTAGCAAGCTCACGAGCAGCGTCGATCGAAGAAGCTTCATTATTATTCCCCCAATGATTTTCGTTCATACGCACATTACCCGAGAGGTATCTGCGCAGATGGTCGTAAGGTGATGCGTTAACGCTCGTCCAAGAGTGTCGTCTCTAGGATTGCCCTATGAGCACTAAGCCGCGCACCGTCGAAGCCGTTCGGACTGAAATCGTTTCCGCGATTGCCGAAGTCCGCACAGCCGCTCGGTTGGGTCAGGATGAGCAGCGAGCCCATACCGCTGACTGGCTCGACGGGTTGTTCGCCGGCGTCTCTGATCGGCGTGGCCTGCGCGAAGCATCAGCCCAAGGCCTCACCCTTTATCGCGGCGGGATGGGCTCATTCAGAGACGTAGGTTATGCAGCTGCAGGACACGCCGTTGACCGTCTGTATGCTGCCTTCGGCGCGGCCGGTCCTGGTTCCTGCGCAACTCCTGACCAACAAATTCTGGCCTGCGGAGGCCTATGGGCTAACGGGCACCAGGGCTTCACTTGTCTCGCCGGCTTACGGGTGATGGTGTGACTCTGGGCGATCGCTCGAATTCCGCCACGAACCGATCAAATCCACATCCGTGTTGGAGGAAGTCTCGGTTTTGCTTGGCCCGGCTGTCGATAGAGAGGGCCGCAGTGCTGGAGTAGATCCTTCCCGTCGCTCTAGCGGCGGCGCGAACCGGCGTGGAGGCCCACGAGATTGGATGACTAACTGCTCTAATGATCTGATGACGTCACAGAAACTGAATCCGCCCGCGAAGGCCCGCGTTGGCGATCGGGTTGCGATCCTCTCTCCAGCATTTGCGGCACCAGCCGTCTCGGAAGCTGTTCACGAGCAGGCTATGAAGCGATTGACGGAAACCACCGGGTTGATACCAGTCGAGTACCCAACTACACGGCAGCTCGGCGCAAGCGCCCAAGCTCGGGCTGCTGACGTCACCGCCGCGTTCGCCGACCGCACGGTACGGGCCGTAGTTGCGACGATCGGTGGCGACGACCAGATCACCATCGTCAAGCACCTCGACGCCGATGTCATCGCCGACAACCCGAAGCCGTTCCTGGGCTACAGCGACAACACGAACCTGCACAACTTTTTGTGGGGCCTCCGGATCCCCAGTTACTACGGCGGTTCGACGCAGGTGCACCTGGGAGCAGGTCCGCGTGTGGATGACGTGCACCTGGTCTCGCTTCGCGCCGCACTAATCGAAGGCGGAACCATTGAGCTGACCGATCCGGGAGAGTCGGAAGACTATGGCATCCCTTGGACAGACCCACGCGCTCTGACCCGGTTCGGTGTCCGCGAGGCGACAGAACCATGGGTCTGGTCCGGTCCAAAGACGGTCGTGGAAGGACGGTCGTGGGGCGGTTGCCTAGAGGTGATTGACCAGATCGCGATGGCTGACCGGATGCCATGTGTTGGCGACCTCGAAGGGGCGATCCTGCTCTTCGAAACTAGCGAGGAGCTGCCTGCCGCAGACGAAGTGAAGAGATGGGTGCGAGCCCTGGGCGAGAGGGGAATCCTTGAAGCCGCCGCCGGCGTGCTGGTTGCCCGCCCACCAGTCAGCCGACTAGGGGAACCTGTTCCGGCAGTGGATGAACGAGCCCGACTAAGGGCAGAACAGCGCGAAGTGATCATCGGACAGGTCAGCGCGTACAACCCCGACGCGGTCATCTGCGTCGGAGTTCCCTTTGGCCACACCCGACCCCAATGGGTCCTTCCCCACGGCGGACTCATCCGTCTAGACGGAAGCAAAAAAACAATTACCGCTAACTACAGCTGAAGCGTCCGGTAAAGGACCGGCTTACGGGCGCCGGCGCAGGTGTACTTCTGTGAAGATGACGATATGAAGAAGTTCATGCGATCGCTGGCAAGCAACATTCTCGACGTCATAGGACCAGGGCGCCGGCTCGTCGCAATCGACGGTGTGGACGGCAGTGGCAAGACAACCTTCGCCGCAAAACTGGTATCCGGGATCCGGAATCGCCCTGTGGCCGTCATCCACGCCGACGACTTTCTGAATCCCTCGGTCGTACGGCATGCCAAGGGACGTGCCTCACCGGAAGGGTTCTGGAAAGACACCTACAACTACGCCGCCTTGCAAGATCAGCTACTCAGACCGCTCGGGCCAAGAGGGACCGGCTGGTACTCACCGGCCTCCTACAATTCAGTGACCGATCGACCTTTGCAAGTGGATGCCCTGCTCGCCCCATCAGATGCACTCATCTTTGTGGAAGGCATGTTTCTGCACCGCGATGAATTGGCCTCCTACTGGAACGCTTCCGTATTCCTGGACGTTCCTTTCACCGAAACCGCGGCACGTATGGCAGTTCGGAATGGCAGCAACCCGGATCCCGAGCTCCCAATAATGCGCCGATACGTCGGAGGACAACGCCTCTACTTCGACGCGGCACGCCCATGGGAACGCGCGACGTTCGTGGTGAATAACTCGGTTTTCACGTCACCGAGAGTCATCAGCCCCGACATGGTTTCAAGTGCCCGCTGAGGGATGGCTCTGCGCTCATCATTCGTAAGCCTGAGCCGGGCTGGGTGGAACGCTGACGAGGCGCGGGCACTGCCCTGCGACTCCCGCACGCAAGCAGAACTATGTGGAGAAAGGGGGGACACCCAGCATCCAGAAGATCAGTGACGCTACGACGACGACGGCCATGGCGGCGCCGAGCGCCCCAGACAAGGCAAGCCTGTCAATTCTGTCGGCGTCCTCGCGGAGTAGGACGTATGCGACGCCGAAGGCGGTTAGGAAAGCCCAAGGCAGAAACGACGGGAAGAAGAAATCCATCGAACCCTCCTTCAGCGCTGGTCTCGTCAGTCCTACCCCGTCATTGTCCTTCCCTCTGCAGCCAGCGAGCAATCGTATGGGAACCTCATTGAAAACTGCATCAAGCGGTAACAAGTGCCTGAATAACTGTGGATTCTGAGAAAACGTCGAATTGAGAATCCCGCGGACGATCGCTCATCGAAGTTGTGACTTTCGGCAGTAAATGGCGGCTTTTTTGACAGGCGCAATTTGTCGCGTATTGCACCCCGGTAGAGGATCTCCTAACGGGCGAGCTCCTCGCCAGGTCGGGCAAAGAGCGACGTATTGAGTGAACAGAAGCGCTGGCACGAGCGTGCATGGACCGATGCGCGGAAGGTACCCTGCTAAACCGGAGGTAGTCCCACCCCCATAGGGGACCACTCCGCTTCTTCCGGCTCGTCGCGTCCCCCCAGCCCGGACAGCAAGATGTCGAGACAACGCCGAGACTCAGTCACGAATTGCTCCAGGATTGGCATAACGTCAAACACGGTATCCCGGTACGTGAGCTGCACCTTCATGGCTGGGCGGAGGATCATGTGGCCGATCGTTCGGATCGGAGCTCCCGCGTGAATTGTCCCGAGCACCACGCCATCGCTGAATCTGACGTCGGAGAACATTTCAATGCGGGGGACGGCCTGGTTATCGTGATCCTCATACTCGAAGGAGCCTCCGAGGTTAATCTCGTGAATGTCAGCCGAGACAGTCAGGATGTCGCGGTGCTTGTCCTGGATGTCGAGTTCGTGAAGCATCGAGAGGAACGACACCCCTCTTGTTTGCATGTACGTGAACGGTTGCAGAATCCGGAGCCGCTCCTGGAACTCAGGATTTATCTCGCCCACCCAGTCGTTCAGGGCCCTTTTCCACTGCTTCTCGTTGATGCAAATGGGAAAGTACACAGACTTGGGGCGCGTGGGCTCGGTATCGTTGAAGTGCGCCATACCCCACGCAACAGCATCGAAGGCGCTTCGAAGGTTGTGCAGGGCGTCACCGACGTCGAGCGCCCAATCGTGCTTTGGGATTCCTTTGGGTGCTCGGGCAACGAGGTCGATCCCCAAGCGGTCCTCACGTAAGACTGCGTCTAGCGAAACCGGGGCGCTTGCCTGCCACTCAACGAACTTGGCCTGAAGCAGGGCAACGTGCAAGTTCCCCCGACTCCACTTGAGGTCGGCCCAAGTAGTGAAGTTGATGCCGCCGATGAGACGGATGGGCTCGACTAATGGCGCTTGGTCATCTTCTGCGGGAGCGTCCTGAGTCACGGGTCAAGCATGACAGACCCTACAGACAACACTCGCGTATATGCGTTCGCACGAACTGCAGCAAGAAAGGGGTGCCCGACGCCCGTAAGCCGGTCGATCACCGTGCCCACGAGATGCGCCGCCACGTTCCGCGCATCTGCTGGCTCATGCCATGTACGTAAGACCCGCACGATCAAATGCACGGTGATGGGGGGATTACTGCAACCATGGTCCTCACGACTGGAATGAAGATCGGTTATGCCGGGTCTCGACTAACGACCAGGACCTTACCGCGCAACGTAATGCCCTCCTTGCCTTGGGTGTAGAGGAAGCCCAGATCTTCATCGATCACGGACTTACTGGAGCGAACCGGGTCGCCCCGGGCTCCGTGAAGCGATGGCGGCGTGCCGAGCTTGCGACCCGCTCGTGGTCACTGAGCTCGGCCGGTTGGCCCGCTCACTTTTCTGTTGCCAAGAACATTGCCGACGAACTGACAGCAAAAGGGGTGGTGCTCCGTCTCGGCGGCAGCACCCACGACCCGACTGACCCCGTAGACCGGCTGCTGTTCAACGTCTCGGGCATGGTGGCCGAGTTTGAGGAAGATCTGATCCGGATGGGCACTCGCGAGGGCATGGCGGCTGCAAAAGCGAAGGGGCGGCTGAAAGGCAAGCAGCCCAAGTTGTCCCAGACGCAGCGGAAGCATCTCCTGACCCTGCACGATGCGGCGAGCATACCCAGGCCGAATTGGCCGAGCTGTTCCGGGTGTCCCGGACAACGGGTACCGCGAGCTCCAAAGGCGCACTACCTGATGACCTGCGCTGTGCCGACTGCTGGGAAGGCCACTTAGCTCTGCAAAGAAGGCCCCTTAGCGTTGCGATTCACACCGTAAGGACGCCGGCTTGTTGTTAGAGAAGTCCGCTGCCGGTCCGCGCAAGGACGTGTCCGCGCGGACCGGAGAGCCGGAACCAGCGGCCGGCACGGTAAAGCTTCTGCTCGCCGTCCGCAAGGAAACCAAGGGCCAGGGCAGCGAAGGCGGCTCCCGCCGGAAGCCCGGATCCATCAAGCTCCCGGCCCCAGACGGCAGCCCGGGCGTTGTTGACGATCAGCGCGCCGGGCTTGTCCGGCACGATTCCGGCCACTTCGGCGATGCCGGCCTCCGCAGCCTGCCGCAGTGCTGCATCGCTTCGCGGACCCAGCAGT
Organism: Pseudarthrobacter sp. NPDC058329; assembly: GCF_042879835.1. NCBI lineage: Bacteria > Bacillati > Actinomycetota > Actinomycetes > Micrococcales > Micrococcaceae > Pseudarthrobacter > Pseudarthrobacter sp. NPDC058329. The sequence goes on along the minus strand of NZ_JBHVZR010000001.1, from coordinate 674,809 downwards.
TCCCATCCGCTCCTGGGGGCGCCGACGCCTGTCCAGGACTCGGTGACGGTGGACGGCGGCACCGGCAGCTCGACGTCGTCCTCCCCCGCCCGCGCGAGCCGGTCCAGCACTGCCGCCAGCGGAACGGTGACGTCCGTCCCGGACGGCTCAGCCAGCGCCATGGTGCGCAGCCCCAGGATGGTGGGGGTTGATTCACCAAGCACCCGGGGCCGCAGCACGCAGACGTACGCGGCGAGGACGGAACCCGCCGCCTGAAGCCGGATGGCGCCGTCGTCAATTGTCTTGGCGCGCGTGGCAAAGGTTTTCAGGTCGGCGAGATCCTGCGGATCGGCGAAACGGAAGGACGAGGTGAGGAGATCAGACACACCAAGAACACTACCGGCTGCACCTTTGTTGAGCAGTGCCGGGGCGCCGTCTAGAGTCGAACCATGACTGAAGCCGACGCGGAAATCCTGGCGCTCCCCAGCGACGACCCCACCTCATCTCTGATCTCCCTTCTTGACCTGGGTGAGCTGGAAGGGGCCCGGACCGACGAGGACATCTTCCTGGGCCCGTCGCAGCAGCAGCCCCACCACCGTGTGTTCGGCGGCCAGGTGCTGGCCCAGTCTCTGGTTGCCTCCATCAGGACGGTGGACCCGGGCCGTTTTGTCCATTCCATGCACGGCTACTTCCTCCGCCCAGGGGACGCAAACAAGCCCATAACTTTCGGTGTCCAGCGCCTCCGGGACGGCCGCTCCTTCTCCGCGAGGCGGGTCCATGCCTACCAGGAAGGCGTGCCCATCCTGTCGATGATCGCCTCCTTCCAGGGCGACGACGAAGGGCTCGAGCACGAGTCCGTGATGCCAAGCGGCATTCCCGACCCCGAGTCGTTGCCCAGCACCGCCGACCTGCTGGGAAAGTTCGACCATCCGGTGGCGCGGCACTGGGCGTATGAGCGGCCCTTCGACATCCGGCACGTTGATCCGCCGCTGTACATCTCGGCGAAGGGTGAACGGGAAGCACGCAATGCCGTGTGGATGAAGACCTTCGGCCCCATGCCGGACAATCCCAACCTGCACCGCGCTGCCCTGGCGTACGTCAGCGACTACACCCTGCTGGAATCGATCCTGCGCCGCCATGGCCTGAGCTGGATCACTCCCGGAATGAACGTTGCCAGCCTGGACCATGCCATGTGGTGGCACCGTCCCGCCCGGGTGGACGAGTGGCTGCTGTACGTCCAGGAATCGCCGAGCGCCCAGGGTGCCCGCGGGCTGGCGACAGGCAAGATCTTCAACCAGGCAGGCCAGCACGTTGCCTCCGTGGCGCAGGAAGGCATGGTCCGCGTGCCCACCGACCTGAAGAACAAGGTAGTGGGTGCTTTCCAGTCGAAGGTGATGGAGCACCAGCTGCGCAAAGCGGGCCGGGACTAGCCTTCCGGCCGTGTCCCGGCAGCGCCCTGGCACAAACGCCAACAGGCCGGCACCCCTGGGTGCCGGCCTGTCTCTGCCTGTGGCGGCTGACGCTGTTGCGCCTGTCGCGGGACGTGTCAGTCGCGGGTCAGGCGGCGGTGCGTGACGCGGTGCGGTTTGGCCGCATCCGGGCCGAGCCGCTCCACCTTGTTCTCCTCGTATGATTCGAAGTTGCCCTCAAACCAGTACCACTTGGACGGGTTTTCCTCGTCACCTTCGTAGGCCAGGATGTGGGTGGCCACCCGGTCAAGGAACCAGCGGTCGTGCGAGACCACCACGGCGCAGCCGGGGAATTCCAGCAGAGCGTTTTCCAGGCTGCTCAGGGTTTCGACGTCGAGGTCGTTAGTGGGCTCATCGAGGAGCAGCAGGTTGCCACCCTGTTTGAGGGTCAACGCCAGGTTCAGGCGGTTGCGCTCACCGCCGGAGAGCACACCTGCCTTCTTCTGCTGGTCCGGGCCCTTAAACCCGAAGGCGGCAACGTACGCCCGGGACGGCATTTCCACGTGGCCCACCTGGATGAAGTCCAGGCCGTCCGAGACAACCTCCCACAGCGTTTTGTTGGGGTCGATGCCGCCGCGGCTCTGGTCAGCGTAGGAGATCTTGACGGAGTCGCCGATCTTCAGGTCGCCGCCGTCGAGCGGCTCCAGTCCCACGATGGTCTTGAACAGCGTGGTTTTGCCCACGCCGTTGGGGCCGATAACACCCACGATGCCGTTGCGGGGCAGGCTGAAGGACAGTCCGTCGATCAGTGTCCGGTCCTCGAAGCCCTTCTGCAGGTTCTTGGCCTCCAGCACCAGGCCACCGAGGCGGGGTCCCGGCGGGATCTGGATTTCCTCGAAGTCCAGCTTGCGGGTCCGGTCTGCCTCTGCGGCCATCTCCTCATAGCGGGCGAGGCGGGCCTTCGACTTGGTCTGGCGGCCCTTGGCGTTGGAGCGCACCCACTCCAGCTCTTCGGTAAGGCGCTTGGCCTGCTTGGCGTCTTTCTTGCCCTGGATTTCCAGGCGCGCCCGTTTCTTCTCCAGGTAGGTGGAGTAGTTGCCCTCGTACGGGTACAGGTGGCCGCGGTCCACCTCGGCGATCCATTCGGCCACGTGGTCCAGGAAGTAGCGGTCGTGTGTGACGGCCAGGACTGCGCCGGCGTAGCTGGAGAGGTGCTGCTCGAGCCACAGCACGCTCTCGGCGTCCAGGTGGTTGGTGGGCTCGTCCAGGAGCAGCAGGTCCGGCTTCTGCAGGAGCAGCTTGCACAGGGCAACACGGCGGCGCTCACCGCCTGAGAGGTTGGTGACGTCGGCGTCCGCCGGCGGGCAGCGCAGCGCATCCATGGCCTGCTCCAGCTGGGAGTCCAGGTCCCACGCGTCTGCAGCGTCAATGGCTTCCTGCAGGTGTCCCATTTCCTCGAGGAGGGTGTCGTAGTCAGCATCGGGGCTGGCCATTTCCTCGGAGATTTCGTTGAAGCGCTGGATCTTGCCGTAGATCTCGCCCACGCCTTCCTGGACGTTGCCCAGGACGGTTTTTTCTTCGTTAAGGGGTGGTTCCTGCAGGAGGATGCCCACGGTGTAGCCGGGGCTGAGCCGGGCCTCACCGTTGGAGGGGATGTCCAGCCCGGCCATGATCTTCAGGATGGTGGACTTACCGGCACCGTTCGGGCCCACAACACCGATCTTGGCGCCAGGAAAGAAGGACATGCTTACGTCGTCAAGAATGAGTTTTTCGCCAACGGCTTTGCGGGCCTTGGTCATTGTGTAGATAAATTCCGCCATGGTTCCAAATCTAGTGGGTTGGCCGGCATATCTCACATTCGGGGCACCCGGATCAGGAGCCTACAAAGCACTTGCCGCTGGCCAGTACCGGAAGGACGGCCACTGTTACGGCACCGTCGCGGACCTGGCCGATGACACAGTCGCCGCCTTCAAGCACTGAGGCTTCGATGGCATCGGCTTCGAGCCCTGTGGGGGTCCGGCTCTGCGAAACCTGCAAGGCTGCCACTGGGATGCCCGCTCCGGTCAGGGCCTCCGTCACCTGCGCCGTGGCGGGCTTCGGTGATCCTGCCGCCAGCCTTCCCAGGGCGTCCGTTACGGTCTTCCGGACCGCTTCGGTGGCGGCGGACTCCGGACTTGCTGCCGATTGCCCTGCGGTTGGAGCGGCAGGCGGTCCTGCCGGAGGTGTTTCCGCCGTGACCGGATTGGTCCCGGTGCCGGCTGCGGATGAGGCCGCCGTTGTTGGCTCGGCCGTCCCCGGCTGGACACCCGACGGCACCCCGCCCACGCATCCTGACAGGGCGAGTGCCAGGGCAGTTCCAGTCACTGCCGGTACCAGGCGGCGTGCGGCCTGGCCAAACGCTGAGGGAGCAGCCGATGATGCGCCGGCCATAAGGTTCTGCCGGTGGTCAGGGGTGGTCCGCATGGTGTCATTCTGCCATGTGGTCCGGCAGCGGTTCACCACCTGGGCGGGCAGGGCGCGGCCGGGGGGTGCAGCGGTCCTGCCCGCCCAGGAAACCAGGGAGAACGTTGACAGGGGAAATTCCTAGACTCCGGATTCGGCGAGTTCCCCCGTTTCCAGGTCCAGGGAGACCAGGTCGCCGTTGCTGTCCTCGATGTACGCTGCGGCGGGATCGCCGCCGTCAGCCAGGTCTTCGTCGCTATCCTCCGGATCGTCGAAGGGTCCATCCGCGCCCGCACGGGGATCTGCGTCTAAGCCCGGTTCCTGCTCCACGAGCGAGAGGAGTGGTTTGGTGGAGGATCGGGTGAAGTTGGCGGTGCCCCATGTGAGGTCATGACCCACGGCGTCGGCATCGATGGTGTGTGAGTAGTAAACCCTGCCGTCCTTTTCCCAACTGCGGATTTTCAGCTTTCCAACCACGATGACGGGCTGGCCTTTCCTGATGCTGCAGCCCATGCTTCCCGCCAGGTGCCGGTAGCCCTGGACCGAGAACCAATTCGTATGGCCATCCACCCACTGGCCGTCCTTGTCACGTCGGCGGGAATTGGATCCGATGCGGAAGGAAGCGGTGGCCACTCCCCCTGTTGTGGTGGAGCTCTTGATCTCGGTGGCAACGAAGCCCCGGATGGTTATCGTGTCGCTCATCTCTACGTCCTGTCTTCTAGTGGTGCCCTAGCAGGCAAGACCAGCATCGCGCCGCCGGGAGGCCGCTGGGGAGGCAGCACTTGCGCTATGTGCACAACCAGCGACTGGACGGCCCTGTGGAGGAAAAGATCCCTCCGCACGTCGTTGAAGGCGCCTGCACTGCAGGCAATGTAAACTTTTTGAGGCGCCGGAATTCAGCTCCGACACCACTGCCCCAGTAGCTCAGGGGATAGAGCAGCGGCCTTCTAATCCGCCGGTCGGGGGTTCGATTCCCTCCTGGGGCACATGGACAAGCGGCTTCGACCTGCATAAACAGCAGGCCGAAGCCGCTTGCCGTGCTTTTGGGCTACGTCGCCGCCGGCCCTGCTGGTTGTCCGGACCCGCGTGGGGCCGGGTGCACGGCCGGGGCTCCGGTGCGGATGACCCACCAGCCCAATACCGCCATCACCACGCCAATCGGTATCCCGTAAGGGGGCAGCCCGGCGTTGTACCCAAGGACGCCTGCCACCACGAACAGCACACCGATCCATGCGGGGAACATGCGTGACCGCCAGCCGGCGATGCCAAAGACCATCCAGCCGAGGGCGAAAAGCACATAACTGGAAAGCCCGCCGACCGCCAGCATGCCGGACCCGCCGGCGAGGATGGCGCCAGGGGCGGCGTCGGCGATCCAGGGGCCCGCGAAGCCGTCAAACCACATATTGCCTGCCATGTCCAGGGTGCCCACAAGCGCAAAGCAGAACCCCACTGCGCCCAGCCCTCCGGCCCGGCCGTCGAGCCTGAAGTAGACGGACACCAGTGCCAGGACAAGCCCGATGAACACCACCCAGTACAGGGCGTTCGCAGCAATGAAAGGCGCCTGCCTCATCATTCCGATCCGGTCGAGGCTGCGGTCGGCCGCGAGCAGGCGGGCCGTGTCCACGGCGGCGAAGACAAGGCCCGACACCAGTGCGATAGGGCCGGCGGCTTTGGCTAGTGGCGAGGTCATTTTTCCTCCTGGCGTGGATGGGGGTTGCCGGGCCTGGCGGAAACCCGGGCGCCGTTCCCGCGGCCACTGGATTCCCGCCGTCGTTCACAGGGGACGTCTCCTCAACGAGAAAGCGCTGACGGCGATGGCTGGGCGGGGTGCCTTGCGCCAGGCCTGCCGGTCCAGCGCCATCGTGCCAAGAACAGCAAGGACAACCACCGCGAGGTAGACCAGTTCCACGCGGCCGGCGTCGGCGCCGGTGAAGCCAAAGGAACCCATCGTGAGAGTGCCCTGGCTGTTATGGAACAGGAGCGTCAGCAGGACGCTGCCGCCGGTCCGGTTGAAAAGCCACACGTAGAGGAAGGTGATGGCGAACGTCGTCGGCAGTCCGGTCGGGCTAAGCCCGCCGAAGAGGACCAGGGGCAAGTGCCACAGGGCCACCAGGACACCCAGGACCGCCGCGGACACCAGCGGAGAGCGGGACGCCTGCAGCAGCGGGAGGGCGTAGCCGCGGAAACCGGGCTCCTCGCCCAGCGGCCCGTCCAGCGGATTGACCAGCCGGACGGCGAAGAAGGTCAGCATCCCGCTCCACGTCAGGTGCGCGAGGCCTGGAGCGGCGGCGCCCAGCGCCATGGTGGTAAGCCCCGCAGCCAGGACAAGGAGGACGGGGAGGAACAGCGCGACGGCGTACCAGACCCACCCCACCCGCCACCGGATGAGACGCCGTCCCCACGCGCGGAAGCCCGCTCTGCCCTCGGCCAGGACGATGACGATAACCGCCGCGGCCAGCGGACCTACGGGCAGGAATTCCATGCGGGGAATCAGCCCTGCTGCGTACGCGGGCCACGATGCCCAGGAAATCGCGTAGGTCAGGACAAAGAACGCCAGAAGCCTGTGATGTTTTAGCCAACCGGTTGGAACGCATGATGGCTCCAAACAGTCACCGAAAGGTGCTCCAATTGTCCGCCCCTGCACGCGAGCGCGCCAGTGCTGCCGCAGGACGCTAAGCGTGCAGCCGGTGGGGTGCTTCGACGAGGGTCCGGACCACGCTCCCGGCGGCCCCCAGCAGCGCCCCGTATTCCCCGGCGGCAGCGGTGGTGATGTGCCCGGGCAGGAATTTCCCCGGCGCGTACCTGCCAAGGCTGTCCACCAGCGGCGGGCGCAGCCAGGGCTCAAGGACGGCGAAGTGCCCGCCAAGCACCACCGCCCTGATGTCCACCACCCGGGATGCGGACGCAACCGCCACGCCCAAGGACCGCCCGGCCCGCTGGACGGCCAGCAGGGATGCAGGATCCTGAGCGGCGAGCGCACTGGTTAGGGCGGACATGCTTTCCGACCTCGTTTGCCGTTTGCCAGCCATTCCCGCTGCAGACAAGATGGCGTCCTGGCCGGCGATGGTCTCCAGGCAGCCCGTTCCGCCGCAGGAGCAGGGCCCGCCCTCGGGGTCCACCACAATATGGCCCACCTCCCCGGCGTGGCCTTCCGGGCCGGTGAAGAGCTCCGAGTTGATGACCAGTCCGCCGCCGACGCCTACTTCACCGGAGATGAACAGGAAGTCTTTCCTGCCGCTTGGGCCGTGGGCCAACTCTGCCAGGGCAGCAGCGTTGGCTTCGTTGAAGAGCCTGACACCCAACGGCAGGCCGGGGAGCAGGCCGGTGACGTCAAGGAGCACGTCCCGCCACCCCAGGTTGGGGGCGGTGATGACAGTTGAGCTGCCGTCATCCACGAGCCCGGGGACAGCGAGTCCTCCGCCGAGAAGTTCAACGCCGTCCGCGGCGGCCGCCTTCCGCACCCCTGCAGCCAGGCTGGCCAGGGCGGCCATCACCGGCGCACTTGGACTGTCCCGGTTGTCCCGTTCACGGATGTCCTGCACCACCACCGCCCCGGAAAGATCAGTCACACCAGCGGCGATGTAGTCGACGTTGATTTCCATTCCCATAACGCCGCGCTTGGGATTCAGTTCCAGCCCCACTCCCGGGCGGCCGCGCTCGCCCTGGGGGTTCAGGCCGAGTTCACGCAGAATACCGGCGTCAAGGAGATCCAGAACGATGCTCGAGACGGACGCCTTGGTCAACCCCGTAGCTGCGGCAATCTGCGCGCGGGTCAGGTGTGACCCTGCCGGAGTCTTCGCAACAGTGCTGAGGACCAGGGCGAGGTTGCCCCTGCGCACGTCTCCCATGCTGCCTGGTCCCAGGTTACCCGGCGTTCCGGGGCCGGTCTGTGCAGGCGCTGCTGCCGTGTCCACTATCGCCGGTCTCCTCGTACTCCATGCGGGACGGCTTGTTGCGTTCCCTTTGCTATTGACCCTAGCGCAAGCAGGCTTATATAGTTCAGGCGATAAACTAACGCGCCGGCTGATGGCGACGGCCCCCTAGTGCAAGGACGCATCATGATCCCTTCCCCCTCCCCCGCGGACAAATTCACCTTCGGCCTATGGACCGTCGGCTGGACCGGTGCAGACCCATTCGGTGTCGCCACCCGCGCAGTCCTGGATCCGGCGGAGGCGGTGCACCGGCTGGCCGGGCTCGGCGCATACGGCATCACGTTCCACGACAACGACCTGGTCCCCTTCGATGCCACCGCCTCGGAGCGGGAGCTGATCCTGAAGAACTTCAAGGCAGCCCTGGCCGAAACGGGCCTGAAGGTCCCCATGGTGACCACCAACCTGTTCAGCCACCCGGTGTTCAAGGACGGCGGCTTCACCTCCAATGACCGCTCCATCCGCCGTTTCGCCCTGTCCAAGGTCCTGCGCAACATCGACTCCGCCGCCGAGTTCGGTGCCGAGACCTTTGTGATGTGGGGCGGACGCGAAGGGAGTGAATACGACGGCTCCAAGGACCTCGCCGCCGCCCTGGACCGGATGCGCGAAGGCGTGGATACCGCCGCCGCCTACATCAAGGACAAGGGCTACAACCTGCGGATCGCGCTCGAACCCAAGCCCAACGAACCCCGCGGGGACATCTTCCTGCCCACCGTCGGCCACGCCCTGGCCTTCATCGCCCAGCTCGAACACGGCGACATCGTGGGCCTGAACCCCGAAACGGGCCACGAGCAGATGGCCGGCCTGAACTTCACCCACGGAATTGCCCAGGCCCTCTGGGCCGAAAAATTGTTCCACATCGACCTCAACGGCCAGCGCGGCATCAAATACGACCAGGACCTCGTCTTCGGCCACGGCGACCTCACCAGCGCGTTCTTCACGGTGGACCTGCTCGAAAACGGCTTCCCCAACGTCGGTCCCCGCTACGAGGGCCCCCGCCACTTCGACTACAAGCCCTCCCGCACCGACGGCTACGACGGCGTCTGGGAATCGGCCAAAGCCAACATGGCCATGTACCTGCTGCTCAAAGAACGCGCCCTGGCTTTCCGCGCCGACTCCGAGGTCCAGGAAGCCCTCGCAACGTCCGGCGTCTTCGAACTCGGCGAAACCACCCTCGCCGCCGGCGAAACCGCCACGGACCTGCTCGCGGACACCACCGCCTTCGAGGCTTTCGACGCCGACAAGGCAGCCGAACGCTCCTTCGCGTTCATCCGCCTCAACCAGCTCGCCCTCGAACACCTCCTCAACGCCCGCTGACGCATGGCTCTTGTAGCAGGCATCGACAGCTCCACACAGTCCTGCAAGGTGGTGATCCGCGATGCGGATACGGGAGCACTGCTGCGCCACGGCAGGGCAGCCCACCCGGAAGGCACCGAAGTCCACCCCGACCACTGGTGGGATGCCCTCCAGGAAGCAATCCACCAGGCCGGCGGTTTGGACGATGTGGCGGCAGTCTCCGTCGGAGGCCAGCAGCACGGCATGGTCTGCCTGGATGCGGACGGCAAGGTCATCAGGCCGGCGATCCTCTGGAATGACACGCGCAGTGCCGGCTCGGCGCGGGAGCTGACCAGGACCGCGGGCGACGGCGACCCGGCGGCGGGTGCCCGATATTGGGCCAGTGCCACTGGCACCGTCCCGGTAGCGTCGCTGACGCTGACGAAGCTGCACTGGCTGGCTGCCAGCGAGCCGGAGAACGCGGCGAAGGTTGCCGCCGTCTGCCTGCCGCACGACTGGCTGACCTGGCGGCTCCTGGGCTACGGCGAAGGCAGCGGCCCCGAAAGCCTCGAGGCCCTGACGACGGACCGTTCGGACGCATCTGGAACGGGCTACTACTCGACGGCGGAGGGCGGATACCTGACGGAGGTCCTGGCATCATCGTTGGGGCACGTTCCGCTGTTGCCTGACGTATTGGGCCCGCTGGATTCTGCAGGCAAGACGCCCGCCGGCGCCCTCGTGGCAGCAGGTGCCGGGGACAACGCGGCAGCAGCGCTGGGTGTCGGCGCGGCCGTAGGGGATGTAGTAATGTCGCTGGGCACCTCGGGGACCGTCTTCGCTGTCTCCGGCATACCGGCCGCAGATCCGTCCGGGCTGGTGGCAGGGTTCGCCGACGCCGCCGGAAATTACCTCCCGCTGGTGTGCACCCTGAACGCCAGCCGGGTTTTTGACGCAACTGCAGCCCTGTTGGACGTCAGCATCGAAGAGTTCAACGAGCTGGCACTGTCCGCCGAAAACGGTGCCGGCGGCCTGACCCTCGTGCCCTATTTCGACGGCGAGCGCACACCGAACCTGCCAAATGCCACCGGTTCGCTGCATGGCATCACCCGCGGGAACTACACGCCGGCGAACCTGGCGCGCGCCGCCGTCGAGGGCGTGGTGTGTTCCCTCGCAGACGGACTGCAGGCACTCCGGGACCAGGGCGTCGAGGCAAGGCGCATCATCCTGGTGGGCGGCGGGGCGCAGTCCACGGCCGTCCAGCAGGCGGCAGCCCGGCTGCTGGGCATCGGGATCAGCGTGCCGCGTCCGGGCGAGTATGTGGCAGATGGCGCCGCACGCCAGGCTGCCGCCGCACTCGCGGGACAATTTCCGCAGTGGGCGCTGGACGCCGTCGACCTCACTGCCGGGCAGGACGACGCCGGCGTGCTGGCCCGTTACCGCCGGTTTGCCGCACTGCAGGCTTAGGCCGCAGGCGTTGGCAGCCGAAAGGACCCGGACCGCATGTGCGGTCCGGGTCTTTTCAGGTGGGGCGCAGGCTCCTGGCAGCCATGTTGGGAAGGCGTGGCAGGAGCCCGCGGTCAGGACAGGTCAGGCGTACGGGAGGACGAGCTCCGCGTAGCGTTCCTTCACTGTGGCCAGGACGGCATTTCCGTCCGTGTCCCAGATCTCCTGGTTGAAAATTTCAACCTCGATGTCGCCGGTGTACCCGGCATCGCGCACCCAGGTGCCGATGGTGGCGAAGTCCACCACACCGTCGCCCATGTATCCGCGGGACAGCAGCGGGTCAGCGGCGATGGGCATGTTGAAGTCGCACACCTGGTAGGAGGCGATCCGGTTTTCCCGGCCTGCGCGTTCAATCTGCGCCTTCAGCTCCGGATCCCACCACACATGGAAAGTGTCGACGGCGACGCCTACCGTTGATGCCTCGAAGGGCGCTGCGAGGTCCAGCGCCTGCCCCAGCGTGGAGATCAGGGCACGGTCTGCGGCGTACATCGGGTGCAGCGGCTCCAGGACAAGGCGGACGCCGTTTTCCGCGGCAAAGGGAACCAGATCGGCGAGGCGGTTCGCCACGCGGCGGCGGGCCGCGACCACGTCCTTCTCCCCCGGCGCCAGTCCGCCAACCACCAGGAACAGTTCCTTAGTGCCAAGGGCAACAGCCTCAAGGATGGCGGCCCGGTTGTCAGCCAGCGCAGCAGCCTGCCCGTCCGGGTCGGCAGCAGTGAGGAACCCTCCGCGGCACAGCGAGGAGACACGCAGGCCCGCATCCTTGATCAGGCGTGCTGCTTTGTCCAGGCCGGCTTCCTCCACCCGGTCCCGCCAAGGTCCGATGGACGGGATGCCGGCGTTGACGCAGCCCTCCACGACCTGGGCGAGGGTCCACTTCTTGGTAGTGGCGCTGTTGATGGCGAGGCGGGAGAAGTCGCTCATACCCCTACCCCGTTGATCCGCAGGTAATCGGACATCCGGAAGGCGGCCAGTGCCGGGTCCCTCAGCAGACCGGCCTTGTCAGCCAGTTCGAACGTCCTGGCCAGGTGGCACACCGAGCGGCCGGAGTGCAGGCCGCCCACCATCTGGAAGCCCTGCTGCTTGCCGTTGAGCCAGGACATAAACGCAATCCCGGTCTTGTAGTAGAACGTGGGGGCGCTGAAGATGTGCTTGCCCAGTTCACGGGTGGAATCCAGGATTTCGCGCGCCTTGGCGGCGTTGCCGGCGTCGTAGTTCTGCAGGGCCACCGAAGCGGCCGGGTAGATGGCCGCGAAGATGCCCAGCAGGGCGTCCGAGTGATGCCTGCCGTCGCCGTCGATCAACTCGGGGTAGTTGAAGTCGTCGCCGGTGTAGAGTCGGACGCCTTCGGGCAGGGTGGCGCGGAGGGCCACCTCGTGGCTGGCGTCGAGCAGCGAGACCTTAACGCCGTCCACCTTGGCCGCGTTGTCCTTGATCAGGCCGAGGAAGGTTTCGGTTGCCGTCGCGACGTCATCCGAACCCCAGTACCCGGCGAGGGCAGGATCGAACATGGTGCCGAGCCAGTGCAGGATCACCGGCTGGTCAACCTCCTGCAGCAGGGTGGAATACACGTTCAGATAGTCCTCGGGTCCACGGGCCACCTTGGCCAGGGCCCGGGAGGCCATGATGATGACCTTGGGACCGGCCTCGGAGACCACCGCAATCTGCTCGCGGTACGCCTCGAGGACGGCCTTGACGCCGGCTTCGCCGACGGGAAGGGCGTCGATGTCCAGCTGGTCAGTGCCGGCGCCGCAGGAGACGAGGTCCCTGACGGATTTGCCGGCGGTGGCTGCGTTGCCGGCGGAAACCACAGAGGCGGCCTCCACTCCGGTGCGCTTGATGAGCTGCTGGGTGGCTGCCCAGTCGAGCCCCATACCGCGCTGGGCGGTGTCCATGGCGTCGGCGACACCGAGGCCGTAGGACCACAGCTCGTGCCGGTAGGCCATGGTGGCTTCCCAGTCGAGCCGGGCGGGGGCGCCGGGGGTGTTGTCGGCCAGGACCTCGGGGATGACGTGGGCTGCGGCGTAGGCGCGGCGGGCAGTCAACGGGGAACTCGGGCGGGCCCAGGATGTCGCACCCTGCAGCCGGTATTCCCGTGTTCCGCCGTCGTGGGAGGGAAGGATAAGAGAGGTCATTAGAGGGTGATCTCCGGGATGTCGATGGTGCGGCGTTCGTCGTTGGACTGCAGGCCGAGCTCGGCGAGCTGGACGCCGCGGGCAGCGGAGAGCAGGCCGAAGCGGTGTTCGCGGCCGGCCACGACGTCGCGGAGGAACTCTTCCCACTGCAGCTTGAAGCCGTTATCGAGCTCAGCGTTGGCGGGGACTTCCTGCCACTGGTCGCGGAAGGATTCCGTGACGGGCAGGTCCGGGTTCCAGACGGGCTTGGGGGTGTGGGCGCGCTGCTGGGCAACGCACTTGTTCAGGCCGGCGACGGCGGAGCCGTGCGTGCCGTCGATCTGGAATTCCACCAGCTCGTCGCGGTACACGCGGACGGCCCAGGAGGAGTTGATCTGGCCGATGACTTCGTCGCCGCCCGGGGTCTCGAGTTCGAAGATGCCGTAGGAGGCGTCGTCGGCGGTGGCCTTGTATTCCTTGCCGGCTTCATCCCAGCGCGCGGGGATGTGGGTAGCGGTCTTGGCGTTGACGCTCTTGACTTTGCCGATGATGCCCTCGAGGACGTAGTTCCAGTGGCAGAACATGTCCGTGGTCATGCCGCCGCCGTCTTCCTTGCGGTAGTTCCAGGACGGGCGCTGGGCAGCCTGGACGTCGCCTTCGAAGACCCAGTAGCCAAATTCACCGCGGATGGAGAGGATGCGGCCGAAGAAGCCTTCGTCCACCAGGCGGCGGAGCTTGACCAGGCCGGGCAGGTACAGCTTGTCGTGGACGACGCCCGCGGTCACCCCGGCTGACTTGCCGATGCGGGCCAGCTCGATGGCTTCCTCAAGGGTCTCGGCCGTGGGCTTTTCAGTGAAGATGTGCTTGCCGGCCAGCATGGCCTTCTTGAGGGTGGCGGCGCGGAGGCTGGTCATGGACGCGTCGAAGACGATGTCCACGGTGGGATCGTTGATCACGGCGTCAAGGTCGGTGCTCCATTCGGAGACCTTGTGCTTTTCGGCGAGTTCCCGGATCTTGGCTTCGTTGCGGCCCACCAGGATGGGCTCAACCTGGATGCGGGTGCCGTCCTCCAGGGTGAAGCCGCCCGCGTCACGGATGGGAAGGATGGAGCGCAGCAGGTGCTGGCGGTACCCCATCCGGCCGGTGATGCCGTTCATGGCGATGCGGATTGTTTTTGTCTCGAAGCCCATAAGTCCTCCACGGTGAGTGAGCAGTTCTACTCAAGCTGGTTGGGAAAGCGCATTCCCACTACCTCAATGATGCACCGCTGGTACGTCATTGGCAAGCGCTTTCCGATAGGAACCTTAAACTGCCATAATGTGGGTAAGCCCATTGACCCCATAAAGCCCATCAGGAGACGCCGTGGCTGCAAGTACCCTTACCGAGGTGGCGCGGCTGGCCGGCGTGTCGCCGGCTACAGCCTCCCGCGTCCTGAATGGCTCGGCCCGCAAGCCCGGCCAGGACATCGCGGACAGGGTCCGCCAGGCCGCCGACTCCCTGGGATACATTCCGAACGCCCAGGCCCAGGGCCTGGCGAAGTCCAGTTCAGGGCTGATCGGCCTGATTGTCCACGACATCGCGGACCCGTACTTTGCCGCCATCGCCCGGGGCGTGCAGGAAGCGGCCCGCGAGCAGCGCAAGATGGTCCTGCTGGCCACCACCGGCGGAGCTCCGGCAGAGGAAAAGGAAGCAGTCGCTGCCTTCGCGGCGCGCCGCGCCGATTCAATTGTGATTGCGGGCTCCCGCTCTGCCCAGCCGGAGAACCAGGAAGGCAACGCCGAACTCGCTGCAGAACTCGACAGGTACTGCGGCAATGGCGGCAAGGTGGCGGTTGTGGGCCATCCGGTGGTGGGTGCCAAGGCGCCGGATGGCTATTATGTGGTGGCCGTGCCGAACCAGGAGCTCGCGGCAGCGCTGGCGGGCGAACTCGCTTCGGGCTGGGGCGGCGACTTTGTGATAATCGGCGGACCCGATGGGCTTTTTACTTCCGATGACCGGATCCGCGGCTTCCAGGAGGGCCTGGCTGCCGCCGGGCGTGAACCTGCGGACATCCTGCGCACCACCTTCAACCGTGCCGGCGGCTACGAGGCCGGCGTCAAACTCGCCGGCCTGATCAAGGCACGCCAGGCGGCGGACGGAAACGAACCTGAGGGCAGAAAGCTGTGCATCTTTGCCGTCAACGACGTGATGGCCATCGGCGCCGCCGCCGCACTGCGCTCCGAGGGGCTCCGCATTCCGCGCGACGCCATCATCGCGGGCTTCGACGACATCGAAACACTCCGTGACTTCCGCCCGGCACTCTCCACCGTCCGCCTGCCGCTCGAAGAGATCGGGCGCCTCGCCACCCGCGCCACCGCTCCGGGAACTGCCGCGGACGGGGAAGCACTCGACGGCGCCGCATCCGGCGCGTTGGGAAGCAGTGGCACAGACACGGGAACGGCAAGGGCCGGCAGCGGAGCGCCCCGTCCGATTACCGGCGAGGTTACGCTTCGGCGCAGCACCGAGCCGGCAGCCTGACCGTGACACCCCGCCTGACAGCAGTCCCGTCCCGTACCGGCGCGCCGGGAAACCGTCCCGCGGTTCTGGTTCTCCCCGGTGGCGGGTACGCCCGGCAGGCTGACCATGAAGCGGAGCCTGTTGCTGAATGGCTCGCCGGACTGGGCATTCACGCTTTTGTCCTGCGGTACCGGGTTGCGCCTGACCGGCATCCTGCGCCGCTGGAGGATGCAAAGCAGGCCATGCTCCACATCCGAAGCGGAGCGCACGGCCTCGCAGTTGACCACGAACGCGTGGGGGTGCTGGGGTTCTCCGCCGGCGGCCACCTTGCAGCCACCCTTTCCACTGCGGTGGCCACCGGCAGCGCTGACCTCGACGTTCCCCGGGCCGTCCCCAACCTCACCGTGCTGTGCTACCCGGTGGTGTCCTGCACCCGCGAGGTGCACCAGGGCTCAGTGGACAACCTCCTTGGTGCCGCGCCGCCGTCGGACGTCCTGGCGGAACTGTCAGCGGAGCAGCAGGTCACCGCCGGGACGCCGCCGGCGTTCCTTTGGCACACGGCCGACGACGCCGCGGTGCCGGTGAGTCACAGCCTCGGCTACGCAGGGGCGTTGCTCAGCGCAGGTGTTCCCGCCGAGCTGCACGTCTTTCCGCACGGACGCCACGGCTTGGGCCTTGCCGACGGCGAGCCCGGGCCTGATCAGTGGAGCTCACTGTGTGCAGCCTGGCTGGACCGTGCGGGCTGGACACAGCCGCCAGCCTGACCGCGGCTGTCCCACAATGGGCGCCTGGGGTCCTGTTGCCTCATCAGCGCAAGCCAGCCTGCTGCTTTGACGTGCCGCATCCGGGTGCAGAAGGACGCTGGCTAGAGTTGCAGCATGGTGAACCGGGAAGCGATCGATGCCATCCGTGCCGAACTCCGTGAATTGGCGGACCCGGTGCGTGCGGCCGGCGTGCAGTCATACATGAAATCGGCCATGCCGTCCCTGGGCGTGCGCGTACCGGAGGTGCGGCGGGTGGCGGCAGCAGTTGTTGCCCGGCACCCGTTTGACTCCGCGGACCAGCTGCGGGCCAGTGTGCTCCAGCTGTGGCGCAGCGCGGAGTTCCGCGAAGAACGGTACGCGGCCATCGACCTGACCGGCGGCCGGCTGGCAGCTGCGGACCTGGCCATGCTCCCGGTTTATGAGGAAATCATTCGCCAGGGCGCCTGGTGGGACTTCGCCGACGGCGTGGCCGGCCGCATCTGCCTGCTGCTGCAGGCACACCGTGCAGAGCTGTCAGCAGTAATCCTCGGTTGGAGCACGGACCCGGACTTTTGGGTCCGGCGGGCTTCGATCACCGCGCAGCTCAAGGCCAAAGCGAACACTGACACCGAGCTCCTCCGCCGGGTGATCGAGGTGAACCTTGCCGACCCCGAGTTCTTTATCAGGAAGGCGATCGGCTGGGCCTTGCGCGAGTACGCGAAGACTGCGCCGGACTGGGTTGCGGCCTTTGTGGCCGAGCATGAGGACAGCCTCAGCCCGCTCTCGCGCCGGGAGGCGCTGAAGAACCTGGCTAGATGACGGGCCGTTCAACCACTGGTTCGGGACTTTTCCGGAAGAGGCTCCTGGTGCGGGGATCCCAGAAAATCAGGTAGAGGCCGAACAGCAGCCCGGTAACGGCCGCGGCAACGCGGGCCAGGGCAAGCGCCAGACCAAGGTCCGCGGTCTGCAGGTACGGGAAGACCTCCAGCTGGTCGGAGATGGCGTAGATCATAAAGAACGAGACCACAAAGTAAAGTGCCTTGACCTGCCAGTCGTTCCGGATGCCCGTCACGGCAAACAGTGGAATGAGCCACACCACGTACCAGGACTGGATCATGGGCGCCAGCAGGACGATTGCCGCGAACGCAAGCGTCAGCCGGCGGATCAGTCGGTCGTACTCACCCCTGAAGATCAGCCAGCCGGCGATGCCCACCGCCAGCAGTTTCCCGGCGTCGAACACCCACCCCGCGAGGACCCATCCGTCCAGCCCCAAGGAGTTGCCCAGTGAGGCGACCACCAACCCGATCAGCCCCACCGGCGCGTACCAGATAAAGATGCTGCCCGGGGCCGAGAGCCCGTTGATCCAGCCGAAACCAAAACCGTTTACCAGGCTCATAAGAACCAGGAGCCCCAGGCTCAATCCTGCCGTCAGGCCCCAGTAGGAGAACTTGCGCAGCCAGCCGGCGTTCTTCCCTGCCCACAGCAGACCGATGAAGGGCAGGAAAACAATGGTGATGGGTTTGACGGCGATCGAGAGTGTCACCAGGACGATGCCCCGGACCACGCGGTGGGTCGCCGAGTAGTAAAGGCCCGCCAGCGCCAGCCCGATCATCAGGGCGTCGTTGTGGACGCTGGCGATGAAGTTGGTCAGGAAGAGGGGGTTGGCCGCCGTGAGCCACAGGGCCCTGCTGGGGTTGACCCCGTGCAGTTCGGCAAGTTTGGGCACATAGATCACGCAGAGGACCACACCGGCCAGCGCCACCAGCCGGAACAGCATCACGCTGGTTTCGGGCTGGACGTTGGTGACCCACACGATGAACTGTTCGATCCACAGGAACAACTGTCCGTAGGGAACGGGGGCCTCGGTCCACATTTTGTCCGCGCCCAGCTGGAAGTAGTTGGACAACGCGGAGATGCCGTTCTCGTAGGGGTTGAAGCCCTCCACCATCAGGCGGCCCTGGCCGATGTACGCGTAGACGTCGCGGCTGAAGAGCGGCACGCTGAACATCATGGGCAGCCCCCACGCGACCACAGCCATCAGGGTGGCCTTGCGGGCTTCTTCCCCCCAGGCACGGATGCGCTGCCCCAGCCGGAGCCAGGCGCGGACCAGAAGCATCCCGCCTGCGGCCAGCAGAACGATGGACAAGGCCACACCCACTGCTTCTGCGCGCATCCAGATGAACAGGGGCATCCGGCGGAGTTCCGAGACAGGGGCCAGCCAGCCCACTCCCAGGGACCCGATCAGCATAAACATCGAGCCCGTGAATCCGGCCAGGAGCGGTGAGCGGGGATTGTCCACTTCGGGCCCCACTGCTGCTGCAGTGTCCGCGGCCGCCAGTTCCCCGGCTGCAGGCACAGGCGCCGTCATCTCAGGATCGTCCAATCTCTTGGGTTGCGCTCTTGGTTTGCGGGATTATGCCCGGCGGGCTGCATGGCCGGCCGGGGCGGGTTGCAACGACAGCAACTTGTCCCGCCGCGTACCCGAAATCCTAGCACCGGCAGGCAGCCGGGAGGTGTAACGGTAGGCTGGTCCGGTGCCTATATCTAACGAACGAATCGTCTGGATCGACTGCGAAATGACCGGCCTGGACATCAAGAATGACGCCTTGATCGAGGTGGCCGCCCTGGTCACGGACTCCGAACTGAACATCCTCGGAGACGGGGTGGACGTAGTGATCAAGCCCGACGATGCGGCCCTGGCCCAGATGAACGACTTCGTCCGGGACATGCACACCAAATCCGGGCTGCTCAAGGAACTCCCCCACGGCACCACCATGGCCGAGGCCGAGGCAGCAGTCATGGCATACATAGAAAAGTGGGTACCGGATCCCCGGAAGGCACCACTGGGAGGCAACTCGGTGGGCACCGACCGGGTGTTCCTTTCCCGCGACATGCCGTCCGTGGTGGAGCACCTGCACTACCGCGTCATTGACGTAAGCACCATCAAGGAACTGTCCCGCCGCTGGTACGCCAGGGCCTACTTCCAGTCACCGGCAAAGAAGGGCGGCCACCGGGCCCTCGGAGACATCAAGGATTCCATTGATGAGCTCCGCTACTACCGGGAAGCAGTCTTCGTGCCCTCGCCCGGCCCGGACAGCGCCACTGCCCAGCAGATCGCCAAGCGCATCACCGCATCCGGGGACACGCAGCAGCCCGAAGAGTAATCTGCGCCACGTTTGCGGGAAATTTCAGCGAAAACGGCAAAAGTGGACGAAGCACCCTCGAAGAGCAGGTAAGCTATTTGAGTTGCCTTTCCAGAGAGCCGGTTCGCCGGTAGACCTGCAGGGCGCATGGTGGGCTTAGCTCAGTTGGCAGAGCGCCTGGTTGTGGTCCAGGAGGTCGCGGGTTCAACCCCCGTAGCTCACCCTCAGAGGATGGCATTGACTGCCATCCAGCAAGGAGGCCGCACCGGATATATCCGGTGCGGCCTCCTTTCTTTTGCACAAGATACCGCCGAAGGACCGTGAGATGACTGTTCTGCCAATCACCATCTGGGGAGAGCCCGTGCTGCACCGCAGGGCAACCGAGGTGGAAGTTTTCGACGACGAACTGCGGACCCTTATCGCGGACATGTTCGAAACGAACGACGCTGCCAACGGCGTGGGCCTTGCAGCCCCGCAGGTTGGGGTGGGCAAGCGGATTTTTGTCTACAAGTATGCCAATGACGACGGCGCTCCCCCCACGGGTGTGCTGGTTAACCCGGTCCTCACCCTCTCGAAAATATCCGGGGCTGTGCCCGACCCCGATGAGGAAGAGGAAGGCTGCCTGTCCTTCCCCAGCGGCCAGTACCCACTCAAGCGCGCCGAGTGGGCGCGAGTGGAGGGCTTTGACGGCTTTGGGCAGCCGGTGAAGTTCGAGGCGACGGGTTGGTTCGCGCGGGTTCTGCAGCATGAGTACGACCACCTTGACGGCAAGCTGTACGTCAACCGGCTGATGGACCGTTACGCGCGCAAGGCCATGAAGCAGGCCAAGAAAAATGGCTGGGGCGTCCCCGGGCTGACCTGGATGCCGGGCGTGGATCCCGACCCCTTCGGGCATTAGGCCCGACGGCGGCAGCGGGCCCGGCTGCGTCCCCGCGGCCTCCTGCGTGGCTTAGTTGGCCGAAATGGTCTGCTGGTCCGGGCAGGAACCGAGAACGCGCTTCATGGCGTCCTTTTCAGGCTCCGTGACCCACAGGCCGTAGGCTGCCTTGACTGAGATCTGGCGGGCCACGTAGTGGCAACGGATCGACTTGTTCCCGGGCAGCCAGGTGGCGGCGTCGCCGGCACTCTTTTGCTGGTTGGCCGGTCCGTCCGCAGCGATGAGGTTCAGGGGGTCGTTGGCGAGGCGTTGGCGCTCCCCCGCCGTCAGGACCTGGGCGCCCTTCTGCCAGGCGTCACCCAGGGCAACCACGTGGTCTATTTGGACTGCACGGCTGCTTTCGGAGCCGCGGCGGAAGTCCACGAACTCTCCGGTATACGGTTCGTGGAAAGTTCCTGCCGCAACACGGCATTGTGAGCCTTCCGTGAACATCACGTCCGCCAGGTCACGTCTGAGGATGTCGTTGCGCGTATCGCAGCCGTTGCGGTCCACGTCCTGCCAGGCCTGGCCGAAGGCCTCGCGGCTGTAATTGTCCTTGGCGGCCCGCCCTTTCACAGCAAGCCCGTCCAGTGCGGAGAGGGCAGTCCCAGAGGGCACCTGGTGAACCGGCACAACGGGCTTCATCCAGCCCGGGTCAAAGACGGGAGCGTCTGTGGGCCCGGACGCAGTTGGCTCCGCGATGGCAAACTGGCCGGCGGTAAAGAACCAGGTCAGTGCTCCCAATGCCGAAGCAGCAACAACTGCCAGGACTGCCCACGCCTGCCGTGAGCGCCGCCGGGCCCGCCGATACGCGGACCAGCTCACGGTCACGGGGCTCCGGCCCTTCCGGTATGGTCATGCACCAGAAGAGCCTAGGGCACCCGCGCACCGTCCCCGCCGATATCCACACTGTGGAGGGCGGGTGAAGGGTCACGCAGGGGAGCTATTGCTCCCGCATGACACGCCCGAGGTCTTCCTCGGCGATGGCCAGGAGTCCCTCAAGCTGCCGCACCCGATCCCCGCCGACGTCGCCCGTCTGGTAGCCGGCGCGGGCGCCTTCAAGCAAACGGATGGCTTCTTTGTGGTTGGACTTTGCCACGTCCAGGGCGTGTTCCAGGGTGGTTTCGTGCTGGAGCGTCGAGTCTTTATCCATGGCACAAGTGTGGTCCCGTTTCCCGGCTGATTCCAGTGAACCAGCCGGGAAATCCACACAGACCGTGCTGCGGATCAGACGGAGATTGCCGCCAGTGCCGAGGCGGTCTCCTTGGCGGGGAATGACGGCGGGTTGACGCCGGCCATCTCCTCCATCACGCGGACCACCTGGCAGCTGTAGCCGAACTCGTTGTCGTACCAGACGTAGAGGACAAGATTCTTGTTCGTCGACACGGTGGCCAGGCCGTCCACGATGCCGGCCCGCCGGGAACCGACGAAGTCCGTGGAAACCACCTCGGGCGAATCGATGTAGTCGATCTGCTTGCGCAGGTCCGAGTGCAGCGACATTTCCCGGAGGTAGTTGTTGACCTCGTCCTTGGTGGTGACGTTCTCCAGGCTCAGGTTCAGGATGGCGAGCGAAACGTCCGGGGTGGGGACGCGGATGGAGCTGCCCGTGAGCTTGCCGAGAAGTTCCGGCAGGGCCTTGGCCACAGCTTTGGCAGCACCCGTCTCGGTGATCACCATGTTCAGCGCAGCGGAACGGCCGCGGCGGTCGCCCTTGTGGAAGTTGTCGATCAGGTTCTGGTCGTTGGTGAAGGAGTGGACCGTCTCAACGTGACCGTGGACCACGCCGAACTTGTCGTTGATGGCCTTCAGGACCGGGGTGATGGCGTTGGTGGTGCAGGAGGCTGCGGACACAACCTGGTCCGTGTCCTCGATGCTGCGGTGGTTGATGCCGTGGACGATGTTCTTCAGTTCGCCCTTGCCCGGGGCGGTGAGGAGGACACGTGCCACGCCCTTGCTTTGCAGGTGCTGGGACAGGCCTTCGGCATCGCGCCAGCGTCCGGTGTTGTCCACTACCAGGGCGTTGTTGATGCCGTAGGCGGTGTAGTCGATGGTAGCGGGGTCATTCGAGTAGATGACCTGGATCTGGACACCGTTGGCCGTGATGGTGTTGGCGGCCTCGTCGATGCGGATGGTGCCTTCGAAGGAACCGTGCACCGAGTCGCGGCGCAGCAGGCTGGCACGCTTGGACAGGTCATTGTCCGAGCCCCTGCGCACCACGATGGCGCGCAGGCGCAGGCCGTGGCCGCCGCCGGCCTTTTCGATCAGGAGGCGGGCCAGGAGCCGGCCGATGCGGCCAAAGCCGTAGAGCACCACGTCGGTGCTGGTGCGGTCATCGCCGCCGTGCTTGCCCACCACCTCGGCCAGTTCGGCGCGGAGGAATTCCTCCAGGGTGGCACCCGCGCCCTCTTCCTTGAACTTCTGGTTCAGCCGGGCGATGTCGATCGCCGCCGCACCAAGCTCCAGCCCCGCCAGGGTGTTCAGGAGAGGAGCGGTTTCCTCCAGCAGCAGTTCATCCTTGCTCATCCGGCGGGCGAAGCGGTGTGCCTTGAGGATGTTCATGGTGGACTTGTTGATCAGGCTCCGGCCATGGATGCTGGTCACCACGTTGTTCTCGCGGTACAGCCGGCCGATCACCGGAATCATGGCCTCGGCAAGGGCCTCCCGGCCCATCCACGTATCAAGACAAGAATCTGACGTCTGGCTCACAGAAATACCTTCCTCGGTTCAGCCGCGTACGTCCTCGTACACGAATGTCGGCCACCTGATGATGTCCAGGGGCACCGGCACCTGCGGGATTTGGCCCCCGGGTGCCTGGATATGTGCAAAAGAAAACCGCCGGTTGCGAACGCAACTTTCGGCGGAAGAACTCCTGCGTCCGTTATCCATTCTAAATTGGCAAACTGCCCGGGGGATGCCTGTGCCGCGTGAAATCACTCACACAGCTGTTCGCATCGCCCCTCAGTTGTGGACGGCGGAATAGAGGTTCAGGCTGGCGGAGAAAACCACCCACGAGAAGTAGGGCAGCACCAGCACCCCGGCCCAGGTGTGGACGGGACCGAATTCCAGGATGAGCAGCGTCAAGACAAGCCCCAGGGCGCAGATCACAGCGAAGGCAATCCACAGGGCTGCGGTGCCTAGCAACGGGTACAGCGCAAAAAACGTGAATGGCCATGCCAGGTTCAGCAGCAGTTGCAGGCCGTAGACCGTTCCGGCGCGGCGCGTCAGTGTTCCCCTTCGCCACACCAGCCAGGCAGCCACCCCACTGCAGGCATACAGCGCGATCCACACGGTCCGGAACATCCACCCACTGGGCATCCACGGCGCCTTGGCGGAGGCGGCAAACCAGCCGTTGGAGTTGAGGATGATCGGGACGGAGGCGAGCATGCAGACGGCATAGGAAAGGGCAAGGAAACCGACAAGGGCAGCGGCCTGCCTGCCCGGGGAAGGAGTCCGCCGCGCGGCAACTCCCGGGGCAGATTGTCCATCAGTATTCGCGGGCACGGTCCAGCCTCCCCAACGCAGCGCTCAAGGTCAAACCGGTTTAGTGGATGGGTTGACCGATACGCCGGGTTCTGTGCTCCCGCTCCGTTGCCGGGTGCGGGAGTAGCGGCCATCCATCTACGAACGCCGTTGCCGGCGCCCTCCAGCGGCCTACCCGGACACTCGGGCGGGCAGCCCTCAAACGTGTCCTGTCTGGCCTTGCTCCGGGTGGGGTTTACCTAGCCTTCCCGGTCACCCGGGAAGCTGGTGGTCTCTTACACCACCGTTTCACCCTTACCTGGTTCGTGCCGCTTTCAAACCGGCGCGACCCAGGCGGTCTGTTTTCTGTGGCACTGGCCTGCGGGTTACCCCGAGTGGGCGTTACCCACCACCCTGCCCTGCGGAGCCCGGACGTTCCTCGAGCCACTTGCGTGACGCGCGGCCGCCTGGTCAACCCATCCGGCTCCAGTCTACCGGCGCCGCGCCCCGTTCCTGCCGCCGGTAGGATCGGACGGTGCTGATTCTGCTTCCCCCCTCTGAAGGCAAGACACCTGCGGTCCGTGGATCCGCCGTCAACTGGCCTTCGCTGAGCTTCCCGCAGCTGAATTCCTACCGCGCAAAGGTACTGGACGCGCTGGGTACAGTGAGCGCACACGAGGACGCCCTCGCATTGCTGGGGGTCGGGGCATCGCTGAAGGACGACGTCGACCGCAACACCCGGCTCCATGCTGAACCTGCGGCTCCGGCGCACCGGATCTATTCCGGCGTGCTTTACGACGCCCTCGGCTATAAAACCCTCACCGCAGGCCAGCGCCGCAAGGCGGACGAGGCGGTGCTCGTTGTTTCGGCACTCTGGGGCGCTATCCGCTTCGGCGACAGCGTGCCTGCCTACCGGCTGTCCATGGGAACTGCACTGCCCGACGTCGGCCGCCTCGCCTCATTCTGGAAGCCTCAGCTCTCCGATGCGCTGGCGGAGGCCGCGTCCGGGCATTTGCTGGTGGACTGCCGGTCGAGCACCTACGCGGCAGCGTGGGCTCCCCCGGCTGACCAGACCGTCACCGTCAACGTCTTTACCGAGGTCAACGGGGTCCGGAAAGTTGTCAGCCACTTCGCCAAGCACACGCGCGGGGAACTGGCGCGGCACCTGCTGTCCCGTCGGGGCAAGGCACCGGAAACACCGGCGCAGCTCCTCAAGGCCGGCCGCGAAAAGTGGGAGGCCGAACTCGTCCCGGGTTCAGCGCGGAAGCCTCACGCCCTGAACATCCTCCTGCCGGGCTGACCGCCCGCGGTCAGGCCCACTCGTCGGAGCGGACCAGGATTGCGCCGGAGTCCGGGCAGAACACGATCTCGTCGGCCGCAGCTGCCTTGATCTCGGCGAGGTCGCCGGGGCTCAGCTTCATTCCCGAGGCCTCGGACGTGCCGTGGAACAGCCTGGCTGCGCCTACTCCACGCTTGGCCAGGGTCTTTTCGTACACGGCCAGCATTCCGGCGTCGAGCGCAGCGGCGAATTCGGCGCGCTGGGTGCGGAGCCCGGCGGCTTCCGCTTCAACGTGGGCCAGGGCGGCGTCCAGCTCGGCCCGGATGCTGCCGAAGGATCCCTGGATGTCGTCCACGATCCCCTGTTGTTTCGCCTGGGTGGCCCGGAGCGAGTCGAGCCGCTCCAGGACCTCGAGTTCCACGTCCTCCAAGTCCGAGCGCCGTTTGTTCAGGGAGGCGATGTCCTTCTGCAAGGCGACGAGGTCCTTGGACAGGCCAGTCCCGCTGTTGAGCTTTGCCTCATCGCGTTCGATGCGGGAGGCAACCTGCTCCACGTCCGCCTCCGCGCGCTTCAGTTCGGCCTCGGCGTCGTGCACAGCCACTTTCGCGGAGCCCAGCTCGCCGTTCGCTACGGACAGGGCAGCCTCGAGGTCCTTGATCCGGGGATCGTTTTCCAACGAGCGACGGCGGTTGGCGAGTGACCTCAGCCTGGCGTCCAGTCCCTGCAGCTCAAGCAACTTCAACTGTTCCGCCGGTGCTGCCTTCGCCACTGTTACCTCCGCTTGATCCCTTCCGGCCGGGGGCCGGGCACCTGACCGGCGCTCTCTAGACTCTAGCGCGTGGCCTGCTCCGCTGGCTCGCTCCGTGACCACCGGCTTAGCCGGGCGTAAGGATGAAGTCCCAGGGATCGCTGTTGGTGGTGCTGACCTGGATTTCCACGTCGTGGCCCTGGTCGGCCAGGACGTTGCCCAGCGCTGCGGCAGCTGCCGGCAGCCACAGCCACTCGCTGGCGAAGTGCGAGACGTCCACCAGGTAAGGCCGGCCGTTCAGGGCCGCCTCCCGCGCCTCCGACGCCGGGTGGTGGCGGAGGTCAGCGGTGACATAGACGTCAGCGTTGCTGGCGCGTACTTCATTGAACAGTGAGTCCCCCGCACCGCCGCAGACCGCGATCCGCTGCACCAGGCCGTCCTTGTCCCCGGAGACGCGCACTCCCCCGGCCACGGACGGCAGGATACCGAAAACCCGGGCGGCGAAATCCCCGAGCGTCATGGCACCGGCAAGGTCGCCCACGCGCCCTATCCCCTCTTCGGGCAGTCCGTTGGCTGCCACAGTGAGCGGGGCGACGTCCTGCAGGCCCAGGGCGTCCGCCAGCACATCTGATACACCTCCGACGGCGGAATCACCATTGGTGTGAACGGTCAGGAGGGCGGTGCCGGACTCGATGAGCCGGTGCACGGCCCGGCCCTTGGGGGTGGTGGCAGCCACCGTGGTGACGCCCTTCAGGAGCAGCGGATGATGGGTGATCAGGAGCTCTGCGCCCCACTCCACCGCCTCCTCGATGACATCGAGTGTGGGATCCACCGCAAACATCACCCGGGTGACCGGAGCGGAGGGGTGCCCTGCCACCAGTCCAACCTCGTCCCAGTTCTCGGCCAGGGACTCGGGCCACAATTCCTCAACGGCCAGGAGCAGCTCACCAAGGGTGGGAGCCTGCGGCCCGCCGGCGGCCTCCTCTTCGCCGGAGGGGGCATCGGCGTCGTGATTCTTAGGGCCGGTAACGTCAGTGTCCACAGGTTCCATAGTCTTAGTTTTACCCCATCACGCCGCCGGGACCCCATGTTTGAAGCGGCGCCGCAAACTGGCCGGGGAATCATCCCGTGCCGCGAACCATTGAAGAGGTCATGAAAACTTTTGTTTTAGGCGGAGGCTGCTTCTGGTGCCTCGACGCCGTCTACCAGAAGACCAAGGGCGTCACCTCGGTGGTGTCCGGCTACACCGGGGGCCACGACCCCCACCCGGACTACTACTCGGTCTGCAATGGGACCACCGGACACGCCGAGGTGGTGGCGGTGACCTTTGACGAGGACGTGATTCCGGCGGAGGTCATCCTGGACATGTTCTTCGCCCTGCACGATCCCACCACGCCCAACCGGCAGGGATACGACGTCGGCACGCAGTACCGCTCGTCCATGTTCTACGAGACCACCGAAGAGAAGATCCTGTTTGAGGAAGCCATCGACCGGAACCAGGCCCTGTGGGCGAACCCCATCGTCACCGAGGTCAGCCGCCTCCCCCGGTTCTACGTTGCCGAGGAATTCCACCAGAACTATTACGCGAAGCATCCGGAGCAGGGATACTGCCAGGTGATCATCAACCCGAAGCTCGCCAAGGCCAGGAAATATTACTCTGCATGGCTTAACGCTTAGCGGGTGTTACGCGGCCTCGTTAGGCTGACCTCAGTATCCACCCCTCAAAGAACAGGCGTATTTACATGGCACGGATCTATGACGATGTAACCCAGCTGGTCGGCGGCACGCCGCTGGTCAAGCTCAACCGCCTCAGCGAGGGGCTGGACGCAACCGTTGCCGTCAAGCTCGAGTTCTACAATCCGGCCAACAGTGTCAAGGACCGCATCGGCGTGGCCATCGTTGATGCGGCGGAGAAGTCCGGCGCACTCAAGCCCGGCGGAACCATCGTTGAAGGTACGTCCGGCAACACGGGTATCGCCCTGGCCATGGTGGGTGCTGCCCGCGGCTACAAGGTCATCCTGACCATGCCCGAGACCATGTCCACCGAGCGCCGGGTCATGCTGCGCGCATTCGGCGCCGAGATCGTCCTGACCCCGGGTTCGGAGGGCATGCGCGGCGCCGTCGAAAAGGCCCAGGAAATCGTGGCCAACACCGAGAACTCCATTTGGGCCCAGCAGTTCGCCAACGAGGCCAACCCGGAGGTCCACCGCAACACCACTGCCGAGGAAATCTGGGCAGACACCGACGGCGCCGTGGACATCTTCGTCGCCGGCGTCGGCACCGGCGGAACCGTCACCGGCGTCGGCCAGGTCCTGAAGGAACGCAAGCCCGGCGTGCAGATCGTGGCCATCGAGCCCAAGGACTCGGCTATCCTGAACGGCGGCGCCCCCGGCCCGCACAAGATCCAGGGCATCGGCGCGAACTTCGTCCCCGAAATCCTTGACACCAACGTCTACGACGAAGTCCTGGACGCCACCCTTGAAGACTCGGTCCGCGTAGCCCGCGAGCTTGGTGTCAAGGAAGGCATCCTGGGCGGTATCTCCTCCGGCGCCATCGTGTGGGGCGCCCTGGAGCTGGCAAAGCGCCCGGAGAACGCCGGCAAGCTGATCGTCGCCGTAGTATGCGACTTCGGCGAGCGTTACATCTCCACAGTGCTCTATGACGACATCCGCGGCTGATTAGAACCGCCGGCCGCCCGTTTCCTGTAGAAAGAACTTTGTGGGCTTTTTTGCAAGACTGAAGGAAGACCTCGACGCCGCCCGGTCACACGACCCGGCGGCTCGAGGTTCTTTTGAGAACTTTTTCGCCTATTCCGGCCTCCATGCCATTTGGATCCACCGCCTGACGCACCGGCTGTGGGAGACCCCAGGCATGCGATTCCCGGCAAGGCTGATTTCACAGACCGGCCGTTTCCTGACCGGCATCGAAATCCATCCGGGGGCCACGATTGGCCGCAGGTTCTTCATCGACCACGGCATGGGCGTGGTGATTGGTGAGACCGCCGAAATTGGCGAGGACGTGATGATCTACCACGGTGTCACGCTCGGCGGCCGCTCCCTGGCAAGGATCAAACGGCACCCCACCATCGGCGACCGCGTGACCATCGGCGCCGGCGCCAAGATCCTGGGACCGATCACCATCGGCCGGGACAGTGCCGTGGGCGCCAATGCCGTGGTGGTCAAGGACGCGCCGCCGGAATCAATCGTTACCGGTGTACCCGCCAAATGGCGCCACCGCGACGCCCAGCGGGAAACCAAACCCGCAGTTGATCCGGCTGAATACGACATCGAATACCGGATCTGACGCTTACATCTTTCCGCTGGCCACCCGGGTCAGCACCAGCATGACTACAGAGTCGAATAGCCTGTAGGGCAGTATCCGCCTCAGGGTCAGGATGGGCCGGGCACCGCTCCCCACCGGGTAGCGGGTCCGGGGCCTGCCTGGCGCATCGCCGGCAGAAACAGCTGCGTCATCCTGGCCAGCCCGACGACATTCACCTCGAACTGGCGCCGACCTTCGGCCAGGTCCACCTCTTCCAGCGCCCCGTAGGATCCGTAGCCGGCGTTGTTGACCAGGACGTCTATCCGTCCGCATTCTTCCAGGACACGTCCGACGGCGGCGCGCATGGAATCCTCGTCCGTCACGTCGAGTGCCAGGACCTGGATGCCGAGCGCCGCCAGCGGTTCCATCCTGTCCAGCCGGCGGGCGCCCGCATAAAGCTGAAAGCCGTGGCTGTTGAGGCCTTTTGCTGACTCGAAACCGATTCCGGTGGATGCTCCCGTGATGAAGGCGACTGGCTTGGGCATCGTGGACTCCGTGGCTGGATGGACGCCGCAGTTGCGGTGAAAACGCCAACGGCCGGCAGCTCCCGGAATATCCTCGGAAGCGCCGGCCGCAGGGTGATGCAGTAAGCGGTGACTAGTGGGTGTCCACTGCCTCAATTTCGGACTTGTCCTCGCCCCAAAGGGTGTGGAAAGTGCCCTCGGCGTCGACGCGGCCGTAGGTGTGGGCGCCGAAGAGGTCGCGCTGGCCCTGGATCAGGGCAGCAGCCACGCGCTTGCGGCGCAGGCCGTCGTAGTAGGCAAGCGAGGAGGAAAACACCGGCACCGGAATGCCCAGCTGGACAGCCGTAGCGACAACACGGCGCCACGCCGGAACAGCCTCCGCGATGGCCTTGGTGAAGGCCGGTGCGAACAGCAGGTTGGCGGGCTTTTCGTCCGCGGCGTAGGCCTTGGTGATGTCCTTGAGCAGCTCGGCACGGATGATGCAGCCGGCGCGCCACAGGGAAGCGATCTCGTCGAGCTTCAGGTCCCAGCCGTATTCCTTGGCTGAGGATGTGAGCATGTCCAGGCCCTGGGCGTAGGAAACCAGCTTGGAAGCGTACAGCGCTTGCCGCACGTCCTCGACGAAGGTCTCCGGGATCTCCACCGAAGCCTCGTTTCCGGCCAGGAGTTCCTGGCCGAGCTTGCGCTGGCCTGCCTGGGAAGACAGGGCGCGGGCGAAAACGGATTCGGCGATGCCGGAGACCGGGGAACCCAGTTCCAGTGCCGAGATAACTGTCCAGCGGCCGGTGCCCTTCTGGCCGGCGGCGTCCACCACGACGTCCACGAACGGCTTGCCGGTCTTGGCGTCAACGTGGGCCAGGACCTCAGCGGAGATTTCGATCAGGAAGGAGGAGAGCTCGCCCTTGTTCCACTCGGAGAAGATCTTGGACTGCTCTGCAGGCTCGATGCCTGCACCCGAGCGCAGCAGGTCGAAGGCTTCACCGATGACCTGCATGTCAGCGTATTCGATGCCGTTGTGGACCATCTTCACGAAGTGGCCGGCACCATCAGTTCCCACCCACGCGCAGCACGGTTCGCCGTCGACCTTGGCGGAAATCTTCTCCAGCAGCGGACCCAGTGCCTTGTAGGACTCCTTGGAACCGCCGGGCATGATGGAGGGGCCGTTGAGGGCGCCTTCTTCACCGCCGGAGACACCAACGCCCACGAAGTGCAGGTCTTTCTTGGCCAGCGCAGCCTCGCGGCGGCGGGTGTCCTCGTAGTGGGAGTTGCCGGCGTCGATGATGATATCGCCGGCTTCCAGCAGCGGTTCCAGCTGCTCGATGACGGAGTCAACCGGCTTGCCGGCCTTCACCATGATGAGGACGCGGCGGGGCTTCTCCAGGGAGTCCACCAGTTCCTGGAGGGTCTCGGTCCGGACAAAGTCGCCGTCCGAGCCGTGCTTTTCGAGCAGGGCGTCGGTCTTTTCAACGGACCGGTTGTGCAGTGCGACCGTGAAGCCGTTCCGGGCGAGGTTGCGGGCCAGGTTGGCGCCCATCACCGCAAGGCCGGTGACACCGATGTGTGCAGACATCAAAACTCCAATTCATACTGTGCGTTGGATGTGCAGTGGCTCCCTTGGCGCGGAAGCACGGTTGCAGACCATGGGTCTGAATAAAGCATATATATTCGGCGGGTCACAGGAAAGTAACGCCCACCTATTGGAACCTTTTGTGTCGCCGCCCGTCCAGCACGAAGGGCATACGGGTGACAGCCCCGCACTAGGCTTAGCAGCATGACCACCAGCCTGCACCACCGTGCCATCGAGAATCTTGGCGCCCGAATCGTTGCGGGCAATCTCCCCGCCGGCCACGTCATGCTGGCCGAGCAGCTGGAGGACGAGCTGAAGGTGTCCCGGTCGGTCATCCGGGAGGCCGTCCGCGTTCTGCAGTCTTTGGGCCTGGTGGAAACCACCAAGAGGGTGGGCATCCGGGTCCTGCCGCCCAGCCGCTGGAACCCCTTCGATCCCCAGGTCATCCGATGGCGGCTGGCAAGCGACGCACGGGGCGCCCAGTTGCGCTCACTCGCCGAGCTGCGCGCCGCCGTCGAACCCGCAGCAGCGGAACTGGCGGCCGAGAACGCCCCAGCACCGCTGCGCCTGGAGCTCGTGGACGTTGCCTACGCAATGCGCGACGCCGGACACAACGGTGAGGTGCCCCGCTTCCTGGAGCTGGACATCCAGTTCCATTCCCTTCTGCTCTCAGGTTCGGGCAATGAAATGTTCGCCAACCTCATGGGCCAGGTGGCCGAGACACTCACCGGCCGCACGGTCCATGGCCTGATGCCGGACCATCCCCACGAGGCTGCCCTCCAATGGCATGTTGACGTGGCGGAGGCCATTGCCAGAGGTGACGCCCCTGCGGCGCGTGAGGCGTCGGACCGGATCATGCGCCGGACCATGTCGCAGATGTCGGATACCTGGACGGAGCAGCCGCGCGTCTTTATTCCGGTGCGGCACTGAACCTAAGGGCAGGCCATCGCCGAAAGGCCGGCAGGACCTTTACGCCAGGGCCGGACGCCGGCCGCGACACAGTGCCGACTCGCGCCGGGGACAACTTTTACGTTTCCGGCTGTTCACGGTATATTCATCTCAGGCCCTCCACCGCGGCATCCCCCAATAGCCGCGGTGGAGGGTTTTCCAATGCCCGGCTCCCCCGGGAAGAATGCATCAGGCAGCGTCCGCGACTGCTTCGCGCAGGCGCCACCCGCCTCCCACGCCGTCCCTCTCCAGCAGCATGGTGGTCAGTGCAGAGTGGTCATTGGCACCAAGCCGCACCTGCACCTGCAAGACCTCAACGTCAACCCGGCCCAGCCCCTTGGGCATCCTCCGGTTGACTTCCCACCATCTGACGCGCTCAAACCAGCGGACCGGTTCGGCACCCACTGTCCATTCCCGTCCGTTGCTCACTACCGACGTCGGCATTCCATTAATTTCCGTCCGCACCATCACGTGTTCCATACCTGCAAACTACGGCGGGGCACCGACAATCAGCCGAGGTACCGGACAACGAAAAAACCCTGCCGTTTCCGCCTGAAGGCGGAAACAACAGGGTTTCCTTGTGGGTCCTACCGGGATCGAACCGATGACATCCACGGTGTAAACGTGGCGCTCTACCAGCTGAGCTAAAGACCCAAAACCGCTGAATCCGGCGCTTCAGCGCCGCAACCAACGAACATAGACTCTACCGGATGAAGGCCGCGAAACGCGAATCGGCGCGGCGTCCGTCCGCATCGGCGTGTCTCTAGAGTGCTGGCAACTCTGCGGCAAGCCAGCCCAGGGCTTCACTGACGCCGGCCTCGAGTTTGATGGTGGCTTTGTCGTCTCCGCGGGTCTGCCCCCGGTTGATGATGATCACCGGCTTCCCGTCCTTGGCCGCGTGCCTGACAAACCGCAGGCCGCTCATCACCGTCAATGACGATCCCGCCACCACCAGGGCACCTCCGTCGTCAACCATCGCGTACGAGCGTTCAACCCGTTCTTTGGGGACGTTTTCCCCGAAGTACACGAAATCGGGCTTCAGTGTTCCGCCGCACGCGGGGCAGACAGCAACAACGAAGCTGCTGATCAGCGCTTTGTCCTCAACGGTGGCGTCCGCGTCTGGCGCCATTTCCACGAGGCCTGTTTCCGCTGCCCGGGACAGAAAGCCCGGGTTCAGTTCCTCCAGCACCCCCGCCAGCAGGCGCCTGGAATAGGTGCGGCGGCAGTCCAGGCACACCACTTGGTCGTACCTGCCGTGCAGGTCAACAACGTTGATGCTTCCGGCATCTTCGTGCAGGCGGTCAACATTCTGGGTAATCAAACCGGTCAAGTAGCCCAAGCGCTCAAGCTGGGCGGCCGCGTGGTGGCCCTGGTTGGGATCAGCATGCCGGAGATGGGACCAGCCAATATGGTTCCGGGCCCAATAGCGCTGCCGGTTGGCGGCCTCCTTGAGGAACTCCTGGTACGTCATGGGAGTCCGCGGAGGCGACCCCGGTCCGCGATAGTCGGGGATGCCCGAATCGGTGCTCAGCCCGGCCCCCGTCAGGAGGGCAAAGCGCCTGCCGGCGAGGACGTCCCGAATGTGGAACAGGACGTCAAGCTCATCCCGGGACGGACGCGCCGCAGCCACGGGCGGCATGCTGGCGAAGCCTGTCAGGCCAACACCCGCCCGCCGCTGGTCCATGGGCCGTCAGGCCTGCCCCATGTTGGCCAAAGCCGCGCGGTATTCCTGAAGGTCACGGGCCTGGCCGCGCGGGTTCACCACGGAGTACCGGACATGTCCGCCGGCATCGATGATGAACGTGCCACGCTTTGCCATGCCACTGTCCGGATCGAAGACGCCGTAGGCGGTGGCTACGGCACCGTGAGGCCAGAAGTCAGCCAGCAGGTCGAAGCCGTACCCCTCCTGCGCGGCGTAGGCACGGAGGCTGAACTTGCTGTCAACGGAAACAGCCAGGACCCTGGCATTGGCGTCCTCGAACAGGGCCAGGTTGTCCCGGATCTCGCAGAGCTCCCCGGTGCAGATGCCGGAAAAAGCGAACGGATAGAACACCAGCACCACGTTCTGGCCACGGAAGGATGACAGCCGGACAGGTTCGCCGAACTGGTTGGCGAGTTCGAAGTCAGGTGCCGGCCCACCAACGGCGGGCACCGCTTGGGTGGCAGCGTCAAGCGCTGCTGTCACTTGTTTTTCCTGCTCACCAGACGCGCGGCGCTCCAGTCCTTGGAGACGCCTGCAGAAGTTGTGACGTGCAGGCCGGCCGTCGGTGCAGCTTCCTGGATGTCAGCCGGTGAGACGTACCCGGCCCTTCCGGACTTCGGAGTCAGGACCCAGACAACACCGGTTTCGCTCAGCGTGGTGAGCGAATCCATCAGGAAGTCCACCAGGTCACCGTCGCCGTCACGCCACCAGAGGATGACGGCGTCAGCCACCTCATGGTCATCCTCATCCAGCAGCTCTGAGCCCGTGAGGTCCTCAATGTCGTCACGCAAGTCGAAATCGACGTCGTCGTCGTAACCGAACTCCTGAATCAGATCCCCGTTCTTGAAACCCAATTTTTCCGCCACATTTACCGAAGTGGCGGCGTCGGCCTCGCTCACGTGTTCCTCCAATGCCTCATACATGCAGTTCGCATAGTGATTTCCATTACTCCCAAGCCAACACCCTTTGTGCCTGCGCTTCAAGCTGACGCCCCCGAGACGGCGCATATTCTGCGTCACACCGGTGCGGCCAGCCCGCCCCGCAGCGGCTTTTCGTCACACAACCAGTATGACGGCGAAATACAACAGAGCCGCCCAGGCCGCGGCTACGCATCGCGCTGACGTGAGAGTTAGAGTGGCAGGTGACAACTATGCCTGCGGGGCAACAACCCTGTAACTCCAATGCAGACGTAGGAATGCTAGGACCCTGCCCGGCACACATGACCGGGCTGTTGTAACCGATACGTCGCACACGGCGTATGTACGCCGGGCGGTCACCCTGCCCGGCCTGAGTGCGCCATCGAATGCGCGCAAAGAGAGGTTGGACGTGGCTGCAGGAGAAGATACCTCCCATATCCTCAGCGGGTTGACTAACCAGCTGCCTGATCGTGATCCGGAAGAGACCGCCGAGTGGGTTGAGTCCCTGGATTCGTTGATCAGGGAACAGGGCACCGAGCGTGCCCAATACATCATGCGGAGCCTGCTGCAGCGTGCCGGTGCGCAGAGCGTCGGGGTGCCGATGGTGACCACCACCGATTACGTGAACACCATCCCGGTGGACCAGGAAGCACCGTTCCCGGGCAACGAGGAGTACGAGCGCCGCTACCGGGCGTACATGCGGTGGAACGCCGCGGTGATGGTGCACCGGGCGCAGAAGGCGAACATCGGCGTGGGCGGGCACATCTCCACCTACGCCGGGGCCGCGACCCTGTACGAGGTGGGCTTCAACCACTTCTTCCGCGGCAAGGATGCCCCCGGCGGCGGGGACCAGGTCTTCTTCCAGGGCCATGCCTCCCCCGGCATGTACGCCCGGGCGTTTATGGAAGGCCGCCTCAGTGAGGAGGACCTGGACGGGTTCCGGCAGGAAAAGTCCAAGGAGGGCCACGCCCTGTCCTCCTACCCGCACCCGCGGCTGATGCCGGAGTTCTGGGAGTTCCCCACGGTCTCGATGGGGATCGGGCCGATGAACGCGATCTACCAGGCCCAGTCCAACCGTTACCTGCATAACCGGGGCCTGAAGGACACCTCCGACCAGCAGGTCTGGGCGTTCCTGGGCGACGGGGAAATGGACGAGCCCGAGTCCCGCGGCCTGCTCCAGCTCGCCGCGAACGAGAACCTGGACAACCTGAACTTCGTGATCAACTGCAACCTCCAGCGCCTGGACGGACCGGTCCGGGGCAACGGCAAGATCATGCAGGAACTCGAGGCGTTCTTCCGCGGAGCGGGCTGGAACGTGATCAAGGTCGTCTGGGGCCGGGAGTGGGATGACCTGCTCACCCGCGACTCCGACGGCTCGCTCGTGAAGATCATGAACGAAACCCCCGACGGGGACTACCAGACCTACAAGGCCGAATCCGGCGGGTTCGTCCGTGAACACTTCTTCGGCAAGGACCCGGCCACCAAAGACCTCGTCGCGGACCTGACCGATGACCAGATCTGGAACCTCAAACGCGGCGGCCACGACTACCGCAAGGTCTACGCCGCGTACAAGGCGGCCACCGAGTTCAAGGGCAAACCCACCGTCATCCTCGCCAAAACCGTCAAGGGCTACGGACTCGGACCGCACTTCGAGGGCCGCAACGCGACCCACCAAATGAAGAAACTCACCCTCGATGACCTGAAGAAGTTCCGCGACCACCTGCGGATTCCGGTCACGGACGAACAGCTGGAAAAGGATCTGTACCAGCCGCCGTACTACCACCCGGGTACGGATGCCCCGGAAATCCAGTACATGATGGAGCGACGGGCAGCACTGGGCGGTTCGGTCCCGGAACGCCGGTCCAAGCACGCTGAGATCACCCTGCCGGACGCCAAGTCCTATGAGGTGGCCAAGCGCGGTTCGGGCAAGCAGCAGGCCGCGACGACCATGGCCTTTGTGCGCCTGCTCAAGGACCTCATGCGGGACAAGAACTTCGGCAAGCACATCGCCCCGATCATCCCGGATGAGGCACGTACGTTCGGCATGGATGCGTTCTTCCCCACGGCGAAGATCTACAACCCCAAGGGCCAGAACTACCTGTCCGTGGACCGCGACCTCGTCCTGGCCTACAAGGAATCCGCCCAGGGCCAGCTGATCCACCCCGGCATCAACGAAGCCGGCGCCGTGGCAGCCTTCACCGCCGCCGGCACCGCCTACGCCACCCACGGCGTGCCGCTGGTCCCGGTCTACGTGTTCTACTCCATGTTCGGCTTCCAGCGCACCGGCGACGCCTTCTGGGCAGCGGCAGACCAAATGACCCGCGGCTTCATCATCGGCGCCACCGCAGGCCGGACCACCCTCACCGGCGAAGGCCTCCAGCACGCCGACGGCCACTCCCCGCTCCTGGCCTCCACCAACCCGGCCGTGGTCACCTACGACCCCGCCTATGGCTACGAAATGGGCCACATCATCCGCGACGGCCTCGAACGCATGTACGGGCCGGACTCCGAAGAGCGGAACCTCATGTACTACCTCACCGTGTACAACGAGCCCATCTCCCAGCCCGCGGAACCGGAGGAACTGGACGTCGAAGGTGTCCTCAAGGGCATCTACCTGCTGGCCCCGGCAAAGATCGACGGTCCCCGGACCCAGATCCTGGCCTCCGGTGTTTCGGTGCCCTGGGCGCTCGAGGCCCAGCAGCTCCTGGCCGATGACTGGGGCGTCTCGGCAGACGTCTGGTCAGTCACGTCCTGGAACGAACTGCGCCGCGACGGCATGGCCGCCGAGGAGGAAGCGTTCCTCAACCCGGGCCAGCCGACACGCGTCCCGTTTGTGACCCGGCAACTGGAAGGAGCCACCGGCCCCGTCGTCGCCGTGAGCGACTACATGAAGGCCGTACCGGACCAGATCCGCCAGTTCGTGCCGAACGAGTTCGCCACGCTCGGTGCCGACGGCTTCGGCTTCTCCGACACCCGCGCCGCAGCCCGCCGCTTCTTCAAGAACGACATCCACTCCATCGTGGTGCGTTCGCTGGAGATGCTGGCCCGCCGCGGTGAGGTTGACGCGCAGGCACCGGTGAAGGCGATCGACAAGTACCGGCTGCACAACGTGAATGCCGGTTCCACTGGCAACGCCGGGGGCGAGGCTTAGCCTTACCCGCCGGGTTATCGGACAGGTACGAGGACTTCCGGGCTCTTGAAGTCGCCGTACCTGTCCAAAAACTCCCAAGCAAGCAGAGAACGACGGCGGCTCCCACCGAAAGGCGGGGGCCGCCGTCGTTCGTATTACGGGTACGGACGGTTGTGACCCACGACCAGCGGGGTTGTAGCCTTTGTACAAATGGAGCTTGCAGGGCAGTGGCCGTATGCTCAAAGCATGCCAGCACCAGCCGCCCCGTCCGCCAAGCGCAAACCGTCAACGCCCAGGGTCACGCCGGAGAAATCCGAAACCCTGAAAAAGCTGCGGGCAAATGTGGGACAGCTTTCCACCACCACCATGCGGGAGCTGGAAAAATCGCTGCCCTGGTACGGCCGGCTCAGCTCGGATGAACGTTCCGCCCTTGGCATGGTGGCACAGAACGGCATTGCGGCCTTTGTGACCTGGTATGAACGCCCGAGCTCCCCGTCCTGGATCCTCACCGACGTTTTTGGAACGGCTCCGACGGAACTCACCCGGTCCATCAGCCTGCAAAAAGCGCTGCAGCTGATCCGGATCGTGGTGGAGGTGGTGGAGGACCAGGTTCCGGTCATCGCTCCGGAGGCTGACCAGCCTTCCCTTCGAGAGGCAGTACTGCGCTATTCCCGCGAAGTGGCGTTTGCCGCGGCCGACGTTTATGCGCGTGCCGCCGAATCCCGCGGCTCCTGGGACACCCGGTTGGAAGCGCTGATCGTGGACGCCATCCTCCGCGGCGAAAACACCGACGCCCTGCGCTCAAGAATCGCGGCCCTGGGCTGGAAGGCGCAGGAACGGTTCACCGTTATGGTGGGCAACTCCCCCTCCGAGCCAAGTGCCAGCTACGTGAGCGAACTCCGGCGGATGGCCGGCCGCTACGCGGAGGATGCCCTGGTGGGAATCCAGGGCGATCGGTTGATCCTGATCCTCGGCGGTGTTTCGGACCGGGAAACCGCCTACGTGAAGCTCAGCGACATGTTTGCGCCCGGGCCCGTGGTGTACGGGCCCGAGGCCGGGTCCCTGCTGGAGGCCAGCAGCTCCGCCCAGTCCGCCTTTGCAGGCCTGACGGCCGCGCGGGCCTGGCCTTCAGCGCCCCGGCCCGTTGCCGCCGACGACCTGCTCCCTGAGCGGGTGATCTCAGGCGACGACGCCGCCCGCCGCTCGCTGGTGAAGAACATCTACCGGCCGCTCCTGGCAGCGTCCAACGGGCTGGTGGAAACCCTTGGGACCTACCTGGAACTGGGCCACTCACTTGAGGCAACAGCGCGGGAACTCTTTGTCCACGCCAACACCGTCAGGTACCGGCTGAAGCGGGTTTGCGACGTCACGGGCTGGGATCCGCTCCTCCCCAGGGAAGCGTTTGTCCTGCAGGCGGCGCTCGTGGTGGGCCGTCTCTCCACCCCGCCCAAAGCGGCCGTTGAGCGCCACGCGTCGCGGAACCAGCCTTGAGTCGTTGTAGACTTCCTACAACCTGACCCCGTGAGCTTGGTGCGGACAAACACCGCTGAATCACACAGTAATTTGGAAAGCTGGTTACGTGCTTGCAATAGTCTGCCCTGGACAGGGCTCGCAAACCCCGGGTTTTCTGGCCCCCTGGCTGGAACTGCCCCCGGTGGCAGGCCACTTGGCCTCCCTGAGCGACATCGCAGGCATCGACCTGATCGCCCATGGCACCACCTCGGACGAGGAAACCATCAAGGACACTGCCGTCGCGCAGCCCCTGATCGTTGCCGCCGGACTGGTTGCCGCAGCGTCGCTTTTCGACGTCGAGCTCAGCTCCCTGCCGGTCATCCTGGCGGGCCATTCCGTTGGTGAAATTACTGCCTCGGCCCTTGCCGGGGTCCTGACGGAGCAGGAAGCCATGACCTTCGTCCGCGAGCGTGCCAACAGCATGGCCGCCGCCGCGGCCGTCACCCCCACCGGCATGAGTGCCGTGGTGGGCGGCGACCCCGCCGAGGTGCTGGCCGCCATCGAGGCAGCCGGCGCGACCCCCGCGAATGTCAACGGCGCCGGCCAGACAGTGGCTGCAGGCACGTTCGAACAGCTGAAGGCCCTCGGGGAAAACCCGCCGGCCAAGGCGCGCGTCATCCCGCTGAAGGTGGCCGGCGCGTTCCACACCAGCCACATGTCCCCTGCTGTCAGCGCCCTCAAGGCCCTGGCGCCCGCGCTGAAGCCGCAGGCACCCAAGGTGCCCCTGCTGTCCAATTACGACGGCGGGCAAGTCACCGGCGGCGGTGCCGCCGTCGACAGCCTGATCGCCCAGGTCTCGCGCCCGGTCCGCTGGGACCTGTGCATGGACAACCTGGTCCAGCGCGGCGTCACCGGCGTCATAGAGCTTGCTCCTGCCGGAACCCTCGCCGGCCTGGCCAAGCGGGGGATGCCCGGCGTCAAGACCGTTGCGGTCAAGACCCCCGATGATCTTTCCGCCGCCCTGGCGCTCTTCGCAGAACTGGAGGGCAACGCATGAGCGTTCCCACATTGAAACAGGCTCCCCTTCAGGAACACACCCGGATCCTCGGCCTTGGCGCCTACCGGCCGGACGTCATCGTCACCAACGAAGACGTCTGCCAGTGGATCGACTCCTCGGATGAGTGGATCCGCCAGCGGACCGGAATCGTGAC
Organism: Pseudarthrobacter sp. NPDC058329; assembly: GCF_042879835.1. Classification (NCBI taxonomy): domain Bacteria; kingdom Bacillati; phylum Actinomycetota; class Actinomycetes; order Micrococcales; family Micrococcaceae; genus Pseudarthrobacter; species Pseudarthrobacter sp. NPDC058329. The sequence continues at coordinate 634,662 of NZ_JBHVZR010000001.1, read as the reverse complement.
CCGGCACCGCGCTTCCGCTGACGTGAGCGTTATCGACATGGCTGAGGGCGCTGCCCGCGAAGCCATGGAAAAGGCTGGCATTGAGGCATCCGACCTTGGAGCCGTGATTGTTTCCACGGTCACCCACCCCTACGCCACACCGTCCGCCGCCGCGAGCCTGGCAGACCGTCTCGGCGCCACTCCGGCACCTGCCTTTGACATCTCCGCAGCCTGCGCCGGCTACTGCTACGGCATTGCCCAGGGTGACGCACTCGTCCGGTCAGGCACCGCGAAGTACGTCCTGGTGGTGGGGGCAGAGAAGTTGTCCGACGTCATCGACAACCGTGAACGCACTATCTCCTTCCTGCTCGGGGACGGAGCCGGCGCCGTTGTCATCGGCCCGTCCGAAACTCCCGGCATCGCCCCCTCCGTCTGGGGATCCGACGGCAGCAAGTGGGACGCGATCGGAATGACGCGCTCCATGCTCGATGTCCGCGACCTTGGCATGGCTGCCCGGCAGTCGGACTCCACAGGCGACCTTGCCCTGCTCGAGGAAGCCCAGGAGCTCTACCCCACGCTGCGGCAGGACGGCCAGACCGTCTTCCGCTGGGCAGTCTGGGAGATGGCAAAGGTGGCCCAGCAGGCCCTGGAAGCGGCCGGCGTGGAAGCCGAGGACCTCGTGGCATTCATCCCCCACCAGGCCAACATGCGCATCATCGACGAGATGGTGAAAAAGCTGAAACTGCCCGAGACGGTTACAGTGGCACGGGACATCGCCGATGCAGGAAACACCTCTGCAGCGTCCATTCCGCTGGCCACGCACCGCCTCCTGGCGGAAAAGCCCGAACTGAGCGGCGGGCTTGCCCTCCAGATCGGCTTCGGTGCCGGGCTGGTCTTCGGCGCGCAGGTAGTTGTCCTTCCCTAGGAACGCCCCCCACAGGCCGCAACCGCGTCCTGAACCGTTTCCGGCAGCCCCTGCCGGCAATACAAGAAAAGGAGCCATCAATGGCTAGCAACGAAGAGATCCTGGCCGGCTTGGCTGAAATCGTCAACGAAGAAACCGGCCTGGCCCCCGAGGCCGTGGAGCTGGACAAGTCCTTCACAGAGGACCTGGACATCGACTCCATCTCGATGATGACCATCGTGGTCAACGCCGAGGAAAAATTCGGCGTGCGCATCCCGGACGAAGAGGTCAAGAACCTCAAGACCGTCGGCGACGCCGTCAGCTTCATCGCCGGAGCACAGGCCTAGTCAAGGCTTTCGCCGTTTATCGGCTTGGCGGGGGGGGCCGCGCGCACCCCCGCCACCGCCACCCCCCCCACATAAGGGACCCCAAAACACATCGTAGCGGCCACGCCCCCAAAAAACAGCCCCACCCCCAGCCCGACC
>NZ_JBHVZR010000001.1:562525-633284 GCF_042879835.1 Pseudarthrobacter sp. NPDC058329 | reverse complement strand
CTTTCCCTTCCCGCGGGTTTCCCCTCCCTTTTTTTTTTTTTTGGGTTTTGTGGGGGTGGGGGGGGGGGGGGCGGGCCCGCCCGCCCGCCCCCCCCGCCGCATTTTCCGGCACCTTCCTCCTGTGAAGGGCGCCGACCATCAATATGCGGGACCCTCCGGAAAGCCGGAGCCGGAATCCCCACCGACGAAAGAGTGATCCCATGACACGCAAAGTAGTCATCACCGGTCTGGGCGCCACCACGCCCATCGGCGGCGATGTACCCACGATGTGGAACAACGCGCTCAAGGGGGTCTCCGGTGCCCGCACCCTGGAGGACGACTGGGTAGCCAAGTACGAACTTCCCGTCCACTTCGCCGCCCGCTGCAGCACGCCTGCCCTGGAGGTTCTCAGCAGGGTCGAGGCCAAGCGGATGGACCCCTCCACGCAGTTCGGCGTCATCGCTGCCCGTGAGGCATGGGCCGACTCCGGCATCACCGAGTTCGACAAGGACCGGTTGGCTGTTGCTTTCGCCACCGGCATTGGCGGAGTCTGGACCCTCCTGGACGCCTGGGACACGCTGAAGGAAAAAGGCCCCCGCCGCGTCCTCCCCATGACCGTTCCCATGTTGATGCCCAACGGTGTTGCCGCCGCTGTCAGCCTGGACCTCGGAGCACGCGCCGGAGCCCACACGCCGGTTTCCGCCTGCGCCTCCGGCACCGAAGCCCTGCACCTTGGCCTCGACCTGATCCGCTCGGGCAAGGCGGACGTGGTGATGTGCGGCGGCGCCGAAGCAGCCATCCACCCGATGCCCCTGGCAGCGTTCGCTTCCATGCAGGCGTTGTCCCGCCGCAACGATGACCCGCAGGCCGCCTCCCGGCCGTATGACCTGGGCCGCGACGGCTTTGTGATGGGCGAAGGCGCCGGCGCCCTGGTCCTCGAAGCCGAGGAACACGCACTGGCCCGTGGAGCCCGGATCTACGGCGAACTCGCAGGCACGTCCGTCACGGCTGACGCCTACCACATCACCGCTCCGGACCCCGAAGGCCTCGGCGCAACCCGTGCTCTCAAGGCTGCAATGTTCGATGGCCGCATCCAGGCCGAAGACGTGGTCCACGTCAACGCCCACGCCACCTCGACTCCGGTGGGCGACAAGCCTGAGTACACTGCACTCCGCGCCGCCCTGGGCAACCACATCGACAACGTCGCAGTTTCCGCCACTAAGTCGCAGATGGGGCACCTCCTGGGTGCTTCCGGTGCCGTGGAAGCTGTACTCACCGTACTTGCCGTCTACGACCGGAAGGCGCCGGTCACGATCAACCTCGAGAACCAGGATCCGGAGATCCCGCTCGACGTGGTCACCTCCGCCCGCGACCTGCCCGCAGGCAACATCGTGGCCCTGAGCAACTCCTTCGGTTTCGGTGGGCACAACGCCGTGGTGGCTGTCCGCAGCGTTTAGTTCCTTTCCCGGGCTTTCCGCCCGTACACAAACAGGAGGCCCCGCCGGCTGGCGGGGCCTCCTGTTCTGCTATGGAGAGTGCGTCCTACTTTTTTCCTTCCTGCAGGGCTGTGCCGTCTGGTCTGACGACGGCGGCAGTTGGGTTGGGCCTCTCAGCCCACCTGGTGCAGCCAGCGCACAGGGGCGCCCTCTGCAGCATGCCGGAAGGGTTCCAGCTCCTCATCCCAGGCCTCGCCAAGAGCCAGGGACAGCTCGTGGTAGACCGCGGCGGGATCCCCTGCGCCCGACTCGTAGGCGTAACGGATCCTGTCTTCGGAAACCATTATGTTGCCGTGGACATCCGTGACGGCATGGAAGATGCCCAGTTCCGGCGTGTGCGACCACCGGCCGCCGTCTACACCCTGGCTCGGTTCCTCGGTGACCTCATACCGAAGGTGCGCCCAGCCCCGGAGTGACGAGGCCAACTGTGCGCCTGTCCCGGGGGCGCCCGTCCAGGAAAGCTCAGCCCGGAACATTCCGGGCGCAGCAGGTTGGGGAGTCCACTCAAGATCCGTACGCTTATCCACGACGGAGCCGATGGCCCACTCAACATGAGGGCACAAAGCAGTAGGGGCTGAGTGAACAAACAGCACACCGCGGGTCATTGCAACAGACATTCCATCCTCCATAGCTCTAGGTACGTCTTCCCCAACGACCTCTGCCTGGATGGAACTGCTGCGCGCTGCTCAGCGGAACTGCTCCCCGCAAGATATTCAGTTGTTCAGATTAAGCAATGTCCGGACTTGCGGGTCAGCACGAAGCAAGGGAGCTTCAAGCGGGACTTGAAAGTTGCCGGACGTGACTCTTATTGTGCCGTACGCCGCGTAATTACGCCAGTGCGATTCGCTATTACGGTACAAGCGCTGTGACAGGCCGGATCAGGCCCGGGGGTGCGCCTGCTGGTAGCTTTGCCGCAGGCGGTCCACCGATACATGCGTGTAGATCTGCGTGGTCGCAAGGCTGCTGTGGCCCAGGATCTCCTGGACGGCACGGAGGTCAGCGCCCCCATCCAGCAGATGGGTCGCTGCCGAATGGCGCAGTGCGTGCGGTCCTGATGCAGAAGTGTCGCCCAGGGCCTCGAGAAGTCTGTTAACAAGCTCCCGGACCTGCCGCTGGTCTACCCTGCCGCCCCTGGAGCCGAGGAAGAGGGCCGTGCCGCTGTTATCCCGGGCCAGCAGCGGCCGGCCCCGCCGCAGCCAGTCGTCCAGGGCCAGCGCCGCCGGGACGCCATACGGAACGGTGCGTTCCTTGTTGCCTTTTCCGATGACACGCAGGGTGCGGCGGTCCGGGTCCAGGTCGTCGACATCGAGCCCTGCCAGCTCGCCGACGCGGATGCCCGTAGCGTAGAGAAGTTCGACGATGGACCGGTTTCGAACGGGCAGCGGAGCACCTCCTGCAGCGGCTTCCTCCAGGCTCGCCAGCAGCCGCGTCAGCTGCTGTGCCTGCAGGACTCCGGGCAAAGTGCGTTCCCGTTTGGGAGCCTTGAGCCGCAATGACGGGTCGGAGCCAAGGCGCTCTTCCCTCAACGCCCACGCTGTAAAGGCACGGGCGGTGGCTGCCCGGCGGGCAAGGGTGGAGCGGGCGACGCCCGCCTGGCTCTGTGCTCCCAACCACCGCCGCAGCATTCCGAGCTCAAGGTCTTCCAGCCGGGTGGCACCTTCGGATGCGGCGTGGGCCAGGAGGCTTCGCAGGTCCCCCATATACGCCCGCAAGGTGTGGGCGGACACCGCCCGCTCCCCCGACAGGTACTTCGAAAAGGCATCCGCGGCCTGGCTCAGCTCCCGCGGTAGTTCCTCGTTTTCCACCCTCCTACTTTCGCAGGTGTTGCCGCGGATCAGATGACAGACACGGCACGCCCTGCCCGCAGCGCATTACAGCCAGCCGCCGGCCGGTCAACCCGTTCCCTTACCACGCTTCCAGCCGCCCCTTTCGGACACCGCCAGCCCGAGCAGCCCGAGCCTCCCCAGGCCAGCGCGGACGGAGTCCTGGCTCAAGCCTGCCACGGAACACAGCTTCTCGACTGATGTAGTGGAGCGAAGCGGCAGCGCGTCCAGGAGGATCAGGTCTTCGAGCGTCAGTCCGTCCTGAACCTCCGCTCCACCTTGCCGGGGCTCCGGAAGCCCGGCTCCGCTGGGCGCCGCAAGTTCAGCAACTTCTGCGGCATCAGTGACGCAGACAGCGCCGCCGTCACGCAAAAGCCGGTGGCATCCGGCCGAGTTGGCGCTGTGGACGGAACCGGGGACAGCACCGACAGCCCGGCCGAGCGTTTCGGCATGGTGGGCGGTGTTGAGGGCCCCGGACCGCCACCGGGCTTCTACCACGACGGTCACAGCAGACAGGGCAGCGATCAGCCTGTTCCGCTGGAGGAACCGGTAGCGGGTGGGTGCCGACCCGGGCGGAACTTCCGCGATCACGGCACCCTGGTTGCAGACCGCGCGGAGCAGGTCTTCATTGCCCGAGGGGTAGAAGCGGTCCACTCCCCCGGCCATCACGGCGATGGTGGGCAGGGCACCGGAACCTCCGGCCAGAGCGGCGCGGTGGGCATGCGCATCGATGCCGTAGGCGCCGCCGGACACAACTGTCAGGCCGCGCTGCGCCAGCGAGTACGCCATGTCACCGGTCACCGAGGCGCCATAGCTCGTGCTGTCCCGGGAACCCACCAGTGCGATGCACTTGTCCAGGCGGGGAAGGGGCTGCTCATGTCCCCGCCACCACAGGCAGAGCGGTTCCTGGATGCCAAGGTCCGCCAGCTGCAGCGGCCATAACTCGTCCGAGGGGATAATCAACCTGCCGCCAAGCCGCGCCATGGTGGCCAGGTCCCGCTCGGGAGCGAGGTCTGGAATCCGGGGCTGCCAGCGTTTCAACGACGCGGCCATCCCTGCCCAGCTGGTGGCAGAACCGCTGTCCCCGAGCACCGCGGTAATTTCCCGTTCCACCTCGGGCCCGGCCGCAACCTTGCCTGTGGCTATTCGAAGGGCGTCCACAGCTCCGCATACCTGCACGAGTGCCAGGCCCGCGGCGTCCTGGGGCTCCATGAGCCGGGCCAGCGCAGCGCGGGTAAGCCTTTCCGCTTCCACTGCAGTCTCATTCATGCGGCCACCGCCGCTGCCTGCCGCAGGCCCAGGGCCTGCCCAATATCGTTTATGTCGGGTCTCTCCCTGTGCCCCAGGTCTGCCAGCGTCCACGCCAGGCGCAGTACACGGTCGTAGCCACGTGCAGTGAGGACACCACGCTCCAGTGAATGGTCCAGGATGCGGGTAGCGGTGGGAGGCAGCCGGAGCTCTCCGCGCAGCACCCGGCCCGGCACCTGCGAATTCGTTTCCAGGCCGAAGGGCGCCAACCGATCACGCTGCCGCACACGGGCATTCCGGACGCGGGCGGCCACGGAAGCCGTGTCCTCCTCCGCACCTGCCTGACCAAACTCGGCCAGGGACACGCGCTCCACCTGAAGCTGGATGTCCACCCGGTCCAGCAGCGGCCCGGACATCCTGGCCAGGTATCGCCTGCGCATGATGGGAGTGCAGGTACAGTCCAGCCCCTTACCGGATGCCTTGCCGCAGGGGCACGGATTTGCTGCCAGCACCAGCTGGAAACGGGCCGGATAGGCGGCGGTCCCCGCGGAGCGGTGAATTACCAGCTCACCGCTCTCCAGTGGCTGGCGGAGTGCATCCAGCACACGGCGCTCGTACTCCGGCGCCTCGTCAAGGAACAGGACGCCGCGGTGGGCGCGGGAGGCGGCTCCCGGCCTCGGGAGGCCAGAGCCGCCACCGATGATGGCGGCGGCCGTCGCCGAGTGGTGCGGACTTTCAAAGGGCGGCCGCCGCAGCAGCTGGACCGACGTCGACGGCAATCCGCAGAGCGAGTGGATGGCGGTGACTTCCATGGCCTCATGGTCCGCCAGGTCCGGCAGCAGCCCGGGAAGCCGCTCTGCCAGCATCGTCTTTCCGGCGCCGGGAGGTCCCGTAAGGAGCAGATGATGCGCTCCAGCGGCTGCCACTTCGAGGGCCCTCCGGGCGTCACCCTGGCCGGAGACATCTGCCATGTCCGGGTATACCCCGGCTTCCTCCGCGCCATCGCAGGAATGCGCAGGGTCCTCCGGTTCGAAGTCCAGCGCGAGTTCCTGCGGGTCCGCGCCGAAATCCAGTGCCAGCCGGGCCAAAGTACGGTATCCCCTGACATTGGCACCAGGCACCAGGGCGGCCTCCGCCAGGTTCGCCTGCGCCACCACTATGTCCGGGTACCCGGCCTGCACGGACGCCATAACAGCAGGAAGAATGCCGCGGACCGGGCGCAACCTGCCGTCCAGCCCCAGTTCGGCAATGAACACGATGTTACCGGTGGGCTTGATGTCATTCGCGGCACGGAGCACGGACATGGTGACAGCCAGGTCGAAACCCGACCCGCGTTTGGGAAGGGAAGCCGGGATAAGGTTCGCAGTGATCTTCCGCCGGCTCAGCGGAATCCCGGAGTTCTTGGCGGCCGAACGGATGCGTTCCTTCGCCTCATTCAAAGAAGCGTCCGGCAGCCCGAGAAGTACAAAGGCCGGCAGTGTCTGGCCAATATCGGCCTCGACCTCCACGACGTACCCGTTCAAGCCCACCAGGGCAATGGAGTAGGTTCTTCCCAGGGCCACTCACCCCACCCCCTTAAGGTGCTCCACCAGGGGTTCGCCAACGCCGTCGTCCACAACTGCGATCACGTCCACCCGCCGCAGCGGCATGCGTAACTCCCGGTCCCGGCACCAGGCGGAACCCAGCCGGTGCAGGCGTGCGAGCTTCTCCGGGCCTACCGCTTCGAAGGGGTGGCCGTAGTCGAGCGAACGGCGTGTCTTTACCTCGGCAATAACCAGGGCGTCGCCGTCAAGGGCCACAATGTCGATTTCGCCCTCGGTGCACCGCCAGTTACGCTCCACCACGAGCATGCCAAGGGACTCAAGATAGCCAACCGCGAGGTCCTCGCCGTGCCGGCCCAACAGGTCTTTTGATTTCATTTCTACCTCCGCAACCAGCCTGCGGCAGCAGGGTTGCGGAGGTAAGGGAGCTCATGCCGTATGTGTACTCGGGCCCCTGTGCAGGAAGAGTCGGCGGTTCAGGCCGGCGGCAATGAGGAGAGAACAGTCCGTAAGGAACTACTGGCCCAGGTCAACGTCCTTGGGCAGGGCCAGTTCCTCGTTGCGCGGAAGCTCCTCCACGTTGACGTCCTTGAACGTGAGGACCCGGACGCTTTTGACGAACCGGGCCGACCGGTAAACGTCCCACACCCAGGCGTCCTGCAGGGTCAGGTCGAAGTAGACCTCGCCGTCGGCGCTGCGGGCCTGCAGGTCGACGTGGTTGGCAAGGTAGAAGCGCCGCTCGGTCTCGACAACGTAGCTGAACAGTCCGACGACGTCGCGGTATTCACGGTAGAGCTGCAGCTCCATGTCGGTCTCATAGTTTTCAAGGTCCTCAGCACTCATGGTTCCATCTTGCACCATGTCCGGTGCCGCTGGTGCCCGCACCCGGCCAGAGTCAGTCCTCGATGCCGGCTTCCTCCGTTGCTGCTTCGTCCCCGGCCACGATCCCGCCGTCGAGCAGTTCACCGCCGAGCAGTCGCCAGCTTACGCGGTGGTAGGGCGTGGGACCCGCCGCGCGGAGGACGTCCCGGTGCAGAACGGTGGCGTAGCCCTTGTTAATGTCCCATCCGAAGTCCGGGTACTCGACGTGCAGCTCCCGCATCATCCTGTCCCGCTCCACCTTGGCGATGACGCTGGCGGCGGCCACGCTCAGGCATTGCATGTCGGCCTTGATCTTGGTGTGCACGGGGGCGTCGCAACCCGCCTCTGGCACCGGCTCGTCAAAAAGCGACAGCTGGTCGGCGGGCGAAAGCCAGTTGTGGCTGCCGTCCAGGAGCACCAGGTCCGGGGTGACTCCCGCATCGAGTATCTCCTGCCATGCCCGGGTTCCGGCCAGGCGCAGCGCTGCGATGATACCGATGTTGTCGATTTCCTGTGCCGACGCGTGTCCTACCGCGGACGCAACACTCCACCGGCGGACCAGCGGCTCCAGCCGTTCGCGTTCGGCGGGGCTCAGGAGCTTGCTGTCCCTCACGCCGGCCAGCGGCCTTTGGCGCTCCAGGTCCACTACCGCGATGCCGACGCTCACTGGACCGGCCAGGGCACCCCGTCCCACCTCGTCCACGCCGGCAACGAGCCGCGCCCCCTGGGCTTTGAACGTACGTTCGTGCCGCAACGTGGGCGCCTTGGCCGGGCGGCCGGCCACCTTCGTGGAACCGGTCCGTCCCTTTCCGGTGCCGGCCTTGCCGGCCTGAACTGCGGAAGACATGGTCAGGGCGCCGCCGGTATGCTCCGGAACACATCCGGATAGTTGTCCAGGGCCGTGATCCGGCTCAGCGGCCAGGCGATGACGGCTGCTTTGCCTTCGAGGTCGGCAACGTCGATAAATCCGCCGTCGGAATCCATGTGCGCCCTTGAGTCAGCCGAATGGTTCCGGTTATCGCCCATCACCCACACCTTGCCTTCGGGGACAGTCACATCGAAGTTGCGGACCTGCGGGACCTCAGCGGCGTTGACGTAGCTTTCGTCAATGGCGGTCCCGTTAATGGTCAGTTTACCGCCGGTATCGCAGCAGACCACGTGGTCCCCGGGCAACCCGATAACCCTCTTGACCAGGTGCTGCTCAGAGTTGTCCGGCAGGAGGCCCACAAAGGTCAGGCCGTCCTGGACCCAGGTGAAGGGACCATCAGTTTTCTCGGGAGCAGCCGGGAGCCAGCCCTTGGTGTCGCGGAAAACCACAACGTCGCCGCGGCTCAGCGAGAAGGGTTCGGGCACCAAAAGGTTAACGAAGATCCGGTCATCGATGTCCAAGGTGTTGACCATGGACTCTGAGGGGATAAAGAACGCCCGGAACAGGAAGGTCTTAATAAGGAAGGAAAGCACGACGGCGATCACCACCACTGTGGCGATTTCCTTCAGCCAGGCAACCACGTGGCTTCCGCCGGACTTCGCGCCGGCCTTCGCCGCGGCGCGGCTGCCCGCCTGTTCGGGAGCGGGTGCTTCCCCACCCGCGGCGGCTGGCTCAGGTGCGGCTGCATGCGCGGCGTCGCCGGCCCGGGAATCCGAAGCTCCGTCGGGACGCGGTTCGGGTGTCCGCGCGTGGTTCTCGGGCATCTACTGTCCGTTCTCTGTTAAGGGTCCTGCCGCTGGCGGCCGAGGTACTTCAGCAAATCTATCAAGGGGCCAGATGATCTGGACCGGCCTGCCGATCACACGGCCTACAGGCACCATTCCCCCGCCGGGAGCGCCAAGCAGGCTCCGGGAATCGGCGGACAGCGACCGGTGGTCACCCAGCAGCCACAGCCGGCCGTCCGGCACCTCGGCACTGAACTTTTGGGTGCTGGGGGCGTCTCCGGGAAAGATGTAGGGCTCATCCAGCGGCTGTCCGTTGACGGTGATCCTGCCGTCGGCCCCGCAGCAGACCACGGTGTCCCCTGACAAGCCGATGACCCGCTTTACATAGGTGGTGTCACTGCCGGTCAGACCAAGCCAATGGGTGATCGCGGACGCGGCATCCACCAGCGGACCCTTGCCGCCGTTGAGCGGCGCGAAGGTTCCCCGGCCGTCGAAAACCACGATGTCGCCCCGGCGGATGGGTTCGGCCCGGAAGTCGGTCCGGGACACCAGGATGCGGTCCCCGCCTTCAAGGACCGGTTCCATGGACTCAGATGGGATGAAGTAGACATCGAGCCACAGCGAACGAACCAGGCCGCTGACTGCGATGGCCAGGACAAAGGCAAGGAAAACAAAACGCCAGCCCATTTTTCGGGGCTGGCGTTTTGTCTGGTCCATAAGTCCGTATCCTGGGCGCTGGTGCTTGGGCTCCGGCGCTGGCCGGATACGGCCGCGGCCCTGCCTTTGTAGGTCTGTTGAGGACTTACTTGGCGGTGCTGAAGTCGCGCTTTTCCTTGATCTTCGCAGCCTTACCGCGCAGTGCACGCATGTAGTAAAGCTTGGCGCGGCGCACGTCACCCTTGGTGACGAGCTCGATCTTGTCGATGATCGGGGAGTGTACCGGGAAGGTACGCTCCACGCCGACGCCGAAGGAAACCTTGCGGACCGTGAAGGTCTCGCGGATGCCGTCACCCTGGCGGCCCAGGACGAAGCCCTGGAATACCTGGACGCGGGAGTTCTTGCCTTCGATGATGTTCACGTGAACCTTGAGGGTGTCACCCGCGCGGAACTGGGGAACATCGGTGCGCAGCGAAGCTGCATCTACGGAATCGAGAATATGCATGATTGCACTCCTGGTGAACGCCACAGGTCATTCACTTTGGGTCACGGCAGCCAAGCCCGGACGCTGACAGCGCTACCGGAAATTACTGCCGAAAGGTAAGTGGTCCGTCCTCTTTCACTGATTGAAGAGGGCGGTTGCCTTAGCTGTTGGTAACGCTCCCCCTGTGGCAGGTGCGGACCCAGCAGACACAAGGACTAATTTTGCCATAGTCAGCCACGTACAGCCAATCGCCGGCGCCTCCCGGTGGAACCTGCGGCCGGGTCAGCTCTTCCGTTCCCCCGGTGCGTCCCTGCGCAGCAGCCGGCCGTCGACGACGTCGTACCCCAGGTCCTGCAGGGCGGTGCGGTCGGCACGCGGCAGCTTTCCGGCGTCGAACGTTTCGAGCAGGTCCGGGCGCCGCTCCGCAGTCCGGCGGTACTGTTCGCTGCGGCGCCACTGCGCAATTTTTCCGTGGTTGCCGCTGAGGAGCACGGCCGGAACCTCACGATCCCGCCAGACAGAAGGCTTCGTGTACACGGGGTACTCGAGCAGCCCGTCGGAATGGGACTCCTCCACCAGCGACTCGGGGTTGCCCACGACGCCCGGCAAGAGCCTGCCGATGGCTTCGACCATGGCCAGCACGGCCACTTCCCCGCCGTTCAGGACATAGTCGCCCAGGCTGACGGGGCGGACGGTGAAGTGCTCGCGGGACCATTCGATGACCCGCTCATCGATACCCTCGTAGCGGCCGCAGGCAAAAGTGAGGTGCTCCTCCTCGGCCAGTTCGTAGGCGAGGGCCTGCGTAAACCGCTCCCCCGCCGGCGACGGAACGATCAGGACCGGCTTGCCCGCATCTTCAGCACGGTCCGCGGCAATCGAGGAGAGAGCCTGCGCCCACGGCTCAGGTTTCATCACCATTCCGGCACCCCCGCCGTAAGGCGTGTCATCCACCGTGCGGTGTTTATCGGTGGTGAAGGCGCGGAGGTCGTGGACGCGAAGGTCCAGCAGCCCGTCCTGGCGCGCCTTGCCGATCAGCGACAGTTCCAGAGGGGCGAGGTACTCGGGAAAAATGCTGACGACGTCGATCCGCATTTAGGCTTTGCCTTCAGTTTCCGGCGCGGCGTCCTGGTCCGCGTTGACCTCGAACAGCCCGTCCGGCGGGGTGAGGAGTATGAACCCTTCCTCGATGTTGACCTCGGGCACGATCTGCTCAACGAAGGGGATCAGGATCTCTTCCCCGTCCGGTGTGGTGACCATCAGCAGGTCCTGCACAGGCATGGTGTTCAGCGCAGAAACCTTACCCACCACGCGGGAGCCCACCCGGGCTTCAAGGCCAACGAGTTCATGCTCGTACCAGCCCTCGTCGTCGTCCTCGTCCAGCTCTTCGGTCTCGATGAAGAGCTTGGCTCCGCGGAGGGTCTCCGCTTCGTTGCGGGTCTCAATAGACTCGAAGCCCAGCAGGAGGATGTCCTTGTTCCAGCGGGCGCTGCTCACAGTGAGCGGGCCTGCGGACGCCGGTTCAACCACAAATTCAGTGCCCGGCACAAACCGGTCCCCAGGGGCGTCGGTCAGGACCTGGACGGTAACTTCCCCGCGGATGCCGTGGGGTTTGCCGATTCGTGCCACCTGGAGCTGCATGTGTTCCTCTGTCTTGGGTGTGGTTGGCGGTGATCTGGTGAAAGCACTCCGGCCCCTCCACCGTTGGTGGAGGGGCCGGAGCAAGAACTGATGTTGCTGAGCGCTCAGCGGCGGCGGTCGGTGTCGACGACGTCGACCCTCACCGGTTCGCCGCCGGCCAGGGCTGCCACAACGGTGCGCAATGCGCGTGCCGTGCGGCCCTGGCGGCCGATCACCCGTCCGAGGTCGTCCTGGTGGACCCGCACCTCGAGGGTGTCCCCGCGGCGGTTGCTCTTCGAGCTGACCTTGACGTCATCCGGGGAATCAACGATTCCCCGGACCAGGTGTTCCAGCGCTTCTGCCAGCAATTTACTCAGCCTCGGTGGTCTCTGCTTCGGCCGGTGCCTCGGCTGCGTCAGACTTGGATGCCTTCTTGGTGATGGCTTCCGGGATGATCACGGAACCCTTTTCCGGGGCAACGAAGGCTTCCTTCGGAGCTTTGGTCTTCAGGGTGCCTTCCTGGCCCGGGAGGCCCTTGAACTTCTGCCAGTCACCGGTGATCTTCAGGATCGCGGCAACCTGCTCGGACGGCTGGGCGCCGACGGACAGCCAGTACTGGGCACGCTCGGAGTCAACCTCGATGTACGAGGGCTCTTCGGTGGGGTGGTACTTGCCGATTTCCTCGATGGCGCGGCCGTCACGCTTGGTGCGTGAGTCTGCGACGACGATGCGGTAGTACGGTGCGCGCATTTTGCCAAAGCGCTTAAGGCGAATCTTTACGGCCACTTTTGTGGTCACTCCTGTTTCAGAAAGGGGGTGAACCCGGCGTTCTGCACCCGTGGGGCGGGCCGTACTTGCGGGTTCGAAGGACAGGATCCGGACGCGGAGAGAGGGGCCACGCAGATCGAGTACCTGTTTATTGTGCCAGATGAGCGCCCGGATTTCGACTTGACACCCCGCCCGCCGCCACCGGCAGGGACGCCGGAGGTGACGCCGGCGCCGGAGTCAGGAGGACCAGACGTACAGGCCGGTCCGTTCCGAGTCGTCGATTCGGGCAGCCAGTTCCGCCAGGTGCTGAACATAGGCGCGCGCCTGCGCCGCTTCGAACGGCATGTCATCCTGGGCGGCCCACTGCTCGGCAACGTCGTCGAGGACGTTGCCTTCCCCCTCAGTTTCATAGGAGAGCAGGTCCGCCAGGGCGCGGACCATGGCAGCTGGAACAGCCAGGAGCGAATCGCTCGATACATCCACCATGGTCAGCTCGTAGTCGGCTCCTCCGGCATGCACGGCGGTGCCGGCGAGGTCACCGAGCTGTTCCACTTCGAAATCGCTGATTCCCTGGATCCTCACGGCGTCGCCGGCAGGCGCGCTTCCCCCCTGGTCCAGGATTCCGGCGCGCTTCAGCGCGCCGTCGTGGGTGGCCACAAAGATTTCGGTGAAGCCCATGGGAATTGCCCTCATTCCGTCGACGGTGCGGCCCACGCAGGCGGCACCCGCCGCCCCGGCCGTTCGGCTTCAGCCTAGTACACGGCCCGCCACTATCCGGGCCGGCCGCACAGCAGTCCGGGCGGCAGGCCCCCGGCCCGGGGGCGCCGGCTTCAGCGGACAGCTACCCGGATCCGGTTGCGCCAGGGATCCTCGAACTGCAGTTCCGCGCCGGTGTGGTGCGCCGGCAGCCCGGCAACTTTCAGCCGGTCCGCGAGCGCCCCCACGTGGTCTCCCGACGGCACCTCGATGAGCACTTCGCCCAGGCCGAGCGTGTCCTTGCGGGGGCCCGCACCACGGCTGTTCCAGACATTCATGGCCATGTGGTGGTGGTAGCGGCCGGCCGAGACGAACAGTGCCTGCCCATGCCAGCCGGCGGTCTTTTCAAACCCGAGGATTCCTACATAGAAGTCACGGGCCAACTGGACATCGCCCACCTGGAGGTGGACATGGCCCACCCCCGCCACGCTTGCGCGCTGGCGCTCAAGGGATTCCTCGGTGAGGTGCTGTTCCAGGTAGCGCTGCGGCGGCAGGGCCAGGCTGTCCATGACCACGTCCGTGCCATTCCAGGACCAGTTGCTCCGCGGCCGGTCCCAGTAGAGTTCGATGCCGTTGCCTTCGGGGTCATTGAAGTAGAAGGCTTCGCTGACGAGGTGGTCGGCGCTGCCAGTGAAAGAGCCGGGTTCAAACCGGGCAGCGGTGGCGACGGTGGCGGCGAGGTCTGTCTGGTTCTCAAAAAGCAGCGCGGTGTGGAAGAGACCTGCCTCTCCCCTGCCCGGGAGGTCCAGCCCGGGAGCGGGGGCGAGGTGGACCAAAGGCTTACGGAGGCGGCCGAGGTAGAGTCCGCCGTCCTGCTCGGCGACCACCTCAAGTCCGAGGGCGCGCTGGTAGTAATCGGTCATGACCTTCATGTCGCCGACCTTGAGCATCACGGTGCCCATAGCGAGATCGGCGGGGAGAAGGTCCTGGCTGGTGGCTTCTGCAGTCATGTGGGAACTCCCGGTGCTGGGGCCCTTCGGGGTTGGGGGCCTATGACTAATAAAATTACTTGAAGCTTCAATTTATTCCAAGTGCAGCAAAGTCAGTCCCATGGCCGGCGTCAGCGGATGACGCTGCCTCCCAGCACTACGTGTGCCAGCCCGCTGATTGTTTCCGGCACCTTCCGCGGATCCTCCCGGCACAGCACAACGTCGGCGCGGGCCCCCTCCTGCAGGCATTCCACCCCCAACCACTTCCGGGCGGCCCAACTGGCGGCGTCAAGGGCGGCGGCAATCGGCAGGCCGGCCCTGTGGAGGGCAAGGATTTCATCCGCGATCCTGCCATGACGGATGACGCTGCCGGCATCGGTACCGGCGTAAATTGTCACCCCTGCTTCGTACGCCTCCAGCACCCGCTCTGCCCGGCGCTCCCACAAGGCGCGCATGTGTGCGGCGTACCGGGGAAACTTGTTCTCTGCCTGGACGGCGATGTCCGGGAACGTTGCGATGTTGATCAGGGTGGGCACAATGGGAACGCCTTGCTCCGCAAACCGCGGGAGGTGCCGTGGCAGGAGGCCGGTGGCGTGTTCGATGCAGTCGATGCCGGCGTCCAGCATCTGGTCCAGCGTGTCTTCGGCGAAGCAATGGGCGGTGATCCGGGCGCCTTCGTCGTGCACCGCCTGGACGGCGTCCCTGACGACGGCGGCAGGGAACGACGCCGCGAGGTCACCGGCGTCGCGGTCGATCCAGTCCCCCACGAGCTTGACCCAGCCGTCGCCGTCGCGTGCCTGCTTCCGGACGGCTTCCACCAAACCGTCCGGTTCCACTTCCTCAGCGAAGCCCCGGAGGTACCGGCGGGTCCTGGCGACATGCCTGCCGGCGCGGATCAGCACCGGGGCATTCCTGCTGTCCTGCAGGAAGCGGGTGTCCGCGGGGGAACCGGCGTCCCGCACCAGCAGTGTGCCCGCGTTCAGGTCGGTCCGGGCCTGTTCCTCCGCCGTAGCCGAGTCCACTGCGCCGCCGGGCCCCAGGCCGATATGGCAGTGGGCGTCAACGAACCCCGGCAGCACCCAGCCGTCCAGGATCGTGTCCGGTTCCCCGGCCGGCCGGTGGAACGTGAGCCTGCCGTCGACGGACCAGAGCCCGCGCTCCTCGCTGTCCGGCCCGGTCAGGACCGTCCCTGTGAACTGGATGATTTGTGCCATGGATTTTGCCTCTCTCCCGCCCGGACAGGCTAGCACCACCCGACGTGGCAGTGTCCCGCTGCGTCCTCCACGTCCGCCGGGGGTTGTGGTAGCTTCGTTGTGACCACACGGGTGCCCCTGCAGGGGCTGAGATCGGGCTGAGGCAGCCTGCGACCGTTGAACCTGTCCGGGTAATGCCGGCGAAGGAAGTGAAGTATTCCTTGAGTGCACCAAATGAACAGCTGAGCCCTGCCCAAATGCAGTCCGGCGCGGCAGACGGCCAGGACCAGCAACCTGTCACCCAGTCCCTGAAGTCACACTCGCTGGCTTTCATCGAGGACGCGCAGTCAGGCATCAGGGTGCCCGTCACCGAGATAGCCCTGGAGCCCTCGCTCAACGGTGAGGCCAACGGCCCCTTCCGTACCTATCGCACGGCCGGACCGGGCAGCGACCCCGTTCGTGGCCTCGCCCCTTTCCGGTCGGAATGGATAGCCGCCCGTGGGGATACGGAATCCTACGGCGGCCGTGGACGGAACCTGCTCGACGACGGCCGCTCCGCAGTCCGCCGCGGGGCTGCCAGCGCTGAGTGGAAGGGCGCACGGCCGACGCCCCGCCGCGCCGTCGAAGGCAAGACAGTGACTCAGATGCACTACGCCCGGCAGGGCGTCATCACACCGGAAATGCGGTTCGTGGCGTTGCGCGAAAACTGCGACGTGGAGCTGGTGCGGAGCGAACTGGCGGCAGGCCGGGCCATCATCCCCAACAACATCAACCACCCTGAATCCGAGCCAATGATCATCGGCAAGGCCTTCCTGGTGAAGATCAACGCCAACATCGGCAACTCGGCAGTCACCAGTTCCATCGCCGAAGAGGTGGACAAGCTGCAATGGGCCACCTCGTGGGGTGCCGACACTGTGATGGACCTTTCCACGGGCGATGACATCCACACCACCAGGGAATGGATCATCCGCAACTCGCCGGTTCCGATCGGCACCGTCCCCATCTACCAGGCCCTTGAAAAGGTCAACGGCGAAGCAAATGCGCTGACGTGGGAAATCTTCCGCGACACAGTCATGGAACAGTGCGAACAGGGCGTGGACTACATGACCATCCACGCCGGCGTCCTGCTCCGGTACGTTCCCCTGACCGCGAACCGGGTGACTGGCATCGTGTCCCGCGGCGGGTCGATCATGGCCGGCTGGTGCCTCGCGCATCATCGGGAAAATTTCCTTTACACACACTTCGATGAGCTCTGCGAAATCTTCGCCAGGTACGACGTCGCGTTTTCACTCGGCGACGGGCTGCGTCCGGGGGCAACGGCGGACGCCAACGATGCCGCGCAGTTCGCCGAGCTGGACACACTGGCCGAGCTGACGCAGCGTGCCTGGGAATACGACGTGCAGGTGATGGTGGAGGGCCCCGGCCACATTCCGTTCCACCTGGTCCGGGAAAACGTGGAACGCCAGCAGGAGCTGTGCAAGGGCGCGCCGTTCTACACGCTGGGGCCGCTCGTTACCGACGTGGCGCCGGGGTATGACCACATCACTTCGGCCATCGGCGCCACGGAGATCGCCCGCTACGGCACCGCGATGCTCTGCTACGTCACCCCCAAGGAACATCTCGGGCTGCCGAACAAGGACGACGTCAAAACCGGGGTGATTACGTACAAGATCGCCGCGCACGCGGCAGACCTCGCCAAGGGCCATCCGGGCGCGCACGAACGTGATGATGCATTATCCAAGGCGCGCTTCGAGTTCCGCTGGCGGGACCAATTCGCTTTGTCCCTGGATCCGGTGACGGCCGAGGCCTTCCACGACGAAACCCTCCCGGCGGAACCTGCCAAGACCGCGCATTTCTGCTCCATGTGCGGTCCCAAATTCTGTTCCATGAGGATCAGCCAGGATATCCGGGACGAGTACGGTTCAGCGGAATCGCAGGCGGCCCTGGCGGCGATGGCCTCCGGCATGAGGGGCAAGAGCCAGGAATTCCTGGCCGCCGGCGGCAAGGTCTACCTTCCGGAACCGCGCGTCGCCACGGGCTGAGGCGCTAAGAGGCCCGTGCTGACTGGACCCGGCTGACGTCACTGAGGAAGGAGCGGATGATCCGGTCCCCTTCGCGGGAGTCGTGGGGCCGGTGCCCTCCCGCCGCCGTGCGGTGCAGGGCGCCGGTTTCCCGCAGGTAACCGGCAATCTCCTCATAGAGCGGCTCCCATCCCCCGGTCAGGACAAGGGTGGGGACGCCCGGAACTATGTGCAGCGGGGCCTCCCAGGAGGGGGCCTGAAGCCGGAGCCGCCGGGCGGAACGCTTCTCCTCCGCAGTGGCCGGCTGCTGCAGGTCCGTGGCGTAGACGCGCCGCACAAACTCACGCTGGAAGTCCTGGTCGCTCATTTGGTGCCGGACGTCGAACAGGGGCCGCATGAGGCCGATGTGGGCTGCCGTGGCCGGGAGTTCGGCGGTGAGCGACAGGCAGGCGGGTTCCACCAGTGTCAGCGAAAAGACCAGGTCCGGCCGTTCAACGGCGGCCATCATGGCTGCGATGGCGCCCTGCGAGTGCGCCACGACATGCCCGCCTGCGGCGCCGCGGCCGTCGTCGGCAAGGGACCGCAACACGATGGCGGCGTCCTCCTCGAAGGAGGATTCGACCGGCTCGGCCACAGCATCAAATCCGTGACGCCGCAGGAAGAGAGCGTCGTAGGACAGTGCCATGCCGTGCTGGCGCGGCCAGGCCGCGGAGCCGAAGCTTCCGGCGCCGTGCACGAACACTACCCTCTGCTTGAACATGACCCAACCCTATTCCACGGTACTGACATCCCAACGGAGTAGCGCCAAGTGTCGTTATGAACCGTCAAAACGTCACTTGGCGCTACCTGGTTGGGAACTTGGGCTACTGGCCGAGGAACTTGTCGAAGCCCTTGGGCAGGTTCAGTTGCGAAGGATCGAAGTCGCCTGCCTGCTGGCCGAAGGACGCCCCGGTGGGCAGCGCCTTGGCGGCATTCGCACGGCGGGCTTCGGCGTCCTTGCGCTCCTGGGCAGCCTTTGCGGGGTTACCCGACTTGGCTTTTTTCTTCGGTGCGTTCTTGGCGTTCTTCCGGGCGCCGCCGCCTGCACCGGGCATTCCCGGCATCCCAGGCATGCCCGGCATTCCGCCCTGCGCCATCTTCTTCATCATCTTCTGTGCCTGTGCGAAACGCTCCAGGAGGCCGTTGACCTCGGAGACGTGCACACCCGAACCGCGGGCGATGCGGGCCCGGCGAGAACCGTTGATGATTTTGGGAGCCACCCGCTCGTGCGGCGTCATGGACCGGACGATCGCTTCCACGCGGTCAATCTCGCGCTCATCGAACTGCTCGAGCTGCTGGCGGATGTTCTGCGCACCCGGCATCATCATGAGCATCTTCTTCATGGAGCCCATGTTGCGGATCTGCTGCATCTGCGCCAGGAAGTCGTCAAGGGTGAAGTCCTCCTGGTCGGCGAACTTCTTCGCCATCCGGGCGGCTTCGTCCTTGTCCCAGGACTTCTCGGCCTGCTCGATGAGCGTGAGGACGTCACCCATGTCCAGGATGCGGGACGCCATCCGGTCCGGGTGGAAGAGCTCGAAGTCGTCCAGGCCTTCGCCGGTGGACGCAAACATGACGGGCTTGCCGGTGACCGACGCGACCGAGAGGGCGGCACCGCCGCGGGCGTCGCCGTCGAGCTTGGACAGCACAATGCCGGTGAAGTTGACGCCCTCATCGAAGGCGAGCGCCGTGTTCACGGCGTCCTGGCCGATCATCGAGTCGATGACGAACAGGACCTCGTTGGGCACGATGGTGCGGCGGATCTGCCGTGCCTGCTCCATCATGTCCGCATCGACGCCAAGGCGGCCTGCGGTGTCCACGATAACGACGTCGTGGAGTTTCTGGCGGGCTTCCTCAACACCGGCGCGGGCAACCTCTACCGGATCCCCGGCAGGGTGCTCGAGTTCTGAAGACGTGGCTCCGGGGTGGGGGGCGAAGACCGGGACCTTGGCCCGTTCGCCAACCACCTGAAGCTGGGTGACGGCGTTGGGGCGCTGCAGGTCACAGGCCACCAGCATGGGGCTGTGGCCCTGGGCCTTCAGCCACTTGGACAGCTTGCCGGCGAGGGTGGTTTTACCTGCACCCTGGAGGCCGGCCAGCATGATGATGGTGGGACCGTTCTTGGCCAGCCGGATCCGGCGCGTTTCGCCGCCGAGGATCTCCACCAGTTCCTCGTTGACGATCTTGACGATTTGCTGGCTGGGGTTCAGCGCACCGGAAACTTCGGCACCCAGGGCACGTTCGCGCACGCGGGCCGTGAATTCACGGACAACGGGAACGGCAACGTCGGCGTCCAGGAGGGCGCGGCGGATCTCGCGGACTGTGGCGTCAACGTCCGCCTCAGTGAGGCGGCCCTTGCCGCGGAGATTCTTGAAGGTTGCTGTCAACCGGTCAGAGAGTGAATTGAACACGCGCCGTGCACTTCTTTCAGTGGATGATCGGGACTCGACTATCTAGGGTACCAAGTCGGGCCCGCAAGGTGGCATGCTGGCAAAATGACGAGCCAACCAACAATAAAAACCCTGCTCATCCTGGGCGCTTCCGGCGACCTGACCGGCCGGCTGCTCCTGCCCGGCCTGGCGCGCCTTGTTGCCAAGGGCCGCGCGGCGGGGCTCAGGCTCGTCGGGGCAGGCTCCGATCTTTGGACCCCGGAACAGTGGCGGGAAAGGGTCCAAACGTCCTTCGCGGCGTCCGCTGAGTCGGCCGGCTCCGACGGCTTGCGGGCGCTGGAGGAACTCGAGAAGGAAACGGTTTACCACCAGCTGGATGTCACGGCCGACGGCGCGCTGGCCTCATTGCTGGCCACCCTCGAAGGTCCCGTGGCCGTCTACTTCGCACTGCCGCCCCGGATCAGCCAACTCGCCTGCGAGGCCCTCCGGCCTGAACAGGTTCCGCCCGGCACGCGGCTGGTCATGGAAAAGCCCTTCGGTTCCAGCGAGGAATCGGCCCGTTCGCTCAACCGGACCCTGGTGCGGCTGGTACCGGAGGACCATATCCACCGGGTTGACCATTTTCTGGGCAAAGCCACGGTGCTGAACATCCTGGGTCTTCGTTTCGCCAACAACTTCCTGGAGCCCGTGTGGAACCGCCAGCACGTGGAGAAGGTGGAGATCATCTTCGATGAGGACCTCGCGCTGGAGGGCAGGGCCCGCTACTACGACGGCGCCGGTGCACTCCGCGACATGATCCAGAGCCACCTGCTCCAGATCATGGCCCTGATGGCGATGGAGCCGCCGTCGAGCATCAGTGAACGGAATCTGCGCGACGCCGTTTCCACGGTCCTGCGTGCAAGCAGCGTGGGCGCCCCCTACACGGCTTCCACCCGGAGGGCGCGCTACACCTCCGGGACGGTGGCGGGGAAGGAAGTGCCCGACTACGCCAGGGAAGACGGCGTCGATGCGTCGCGGGGCACCGAAACCCTCGCACAGATCCAGGTGGGGATCGATAACTGGCGCTGGAAGGGTGTTCCGTTCATCCTGCGGTCCGGCAAAGCCATGGGTGCCAGGCGCAAGGAGGCCGTGGTGACGTTCAGGCCGGTCCCCCACCTTCCCCAGGGCTTCACGGGCGTGGACTCACCGAACCAGCTAAGGATCGGCTTCGGGCCGGACACGCTCGAGTTCGACGTTGATGTCAACGGTCCCGGCGAAATCCTCAGCCTCAGCCGGATCACCCTGGAAGCGGAGCTCAGCGCCTCCGAGCTCCTGCCCTACGGTGAAGTCCTGGAGGGCGTGCTGGCCGGCGATCCGCTGCTCTCCGTCCGGGGCGACACGGCAGAAGACTGCTGGCGGATTGTCGAGCCGGTGCTCAAGGCGTGGCAAGAGGGTACAGTCCCGCTGGAGGAGTA
Organism: Pseudarthrobacter sp. NPDC058329; assembly: GCF_042879835.1. NCBI lineage: Bacteria > Bacillati > Actinomycetota > Actinomycetes > Micrococcales > Micrococcaceae > Pseudarthrobacter > Pseudarthrobacter sp. NPDC058329. The sequence goes on along the minus strand of NZ_JBHVZR010000001.1, from coordinate 612,378 downwards.
CGACGCCGGAACGTCGGGGCCGGCGGAATGGTCCGGTACCGCGCGGGCCGGGTAGGGCCGGATGCCGAAGTAGCGGGCGGGTATCCCCGGCTGACAGGGCAAACGGCAGAGCGGGCAGGAAACCTACCGGTTTCCTGCCCGCTCTGCTGTGACTGTTGCTCGGTGGCGTCCGCCTAGATGGCGGCGACTCCCCGTTCCCCGGTCCGGACCCGCACTGCCTCAAAGACATCCACGGTCCAGACTTTGCCGTCTCCGGCCCGGCCGGTGTTCGAGCTGGCGATGATGACATCCAGGATGTCGTCGGCCTGCTCGTCAGTGGCCAGGACTTCCACCCGGATCTTCGGCAGCAGATCGACGTTGTACTCGGCCCCGCGGTAAACCTCGGTGTAGCCGCGCTGCCGGCCGTAGCCGCTGGCCGCGCTGACCGTCAGGCCCTGCACACCGTAGGCCTCCAGCCCTTCCCGGATGGCTTCGAGCTTCTCCGGCCTGACGATTGCGGTGATCAGTTTCATGCCCCCACGCTTTCCTTGCCTGTTGCTGATGCGGTCTTTTGGGCGTCCCCGGTCGCTTCAGAAGCCTGCGCGGCCTCCGGCTGGGTTTTGCCCGTGATCATGTCGTGCAGCGGCTGGAAGCTTCCGCCGTGTCCGCCAACACCGAACTCGTAGGCGGTCTCGGCGTGCAGGCTGAGGTCCACACCCACCGTTTCCTGTTCCTGCGAGACCCGGAAGCCCATGGTCTTGTGGATGGCCAGGGCGATGATCGCGGTCAGGATTGCGGAGTAGGCAATGGCGATGCCGGCTGCCGCAAGCTGCGCCCACATCTGGGCCATGCCGCCGCCGTAGAAGAGTCCGCCGCCCACGCCATCGGTGGGCAGTGCGATGAAGCCGAGGGCCACGGTGCCGATGATGCCGGAGACGAGGTGGACGCCGACAACGTCGAGCGAGTCATCGAAGCCCCAGCGGAACTTCAGTCCCACTGCCAGAGCGGAGGCTACACCGGCCACCACGCCGAGGCCAAGGGCACCGACGGGGCTGACGTTGGCGCAGGCGGGGGTGATGGCCACCAGGCCGGCAACCACACCGGATGCTGCACCGAGGGAAGTGGGGTGGCCGTCGCGGATGCGTTCGGTGACGAGCCAGCCGAGCATTGCGGCGGCAGGTGCTGCGAGGGTGTTGACCCAGATCAGGCCGCCCTGCTCTGCGGTGGTGGCGGCGCCACCGTTGAAGCCGAACCAGCCGAACCACAGCATGGCTGCGCCGAGCATCACGAACGGGATGTTGTGCGGGCGGTGGTTGGGATCCTTGCCGAAGCCCTTGCGGTTGCCGATGATGAGCACGAGCACCAGTGCGGCCACGCCGGCGTTGATGTGGACCACGGTGCCGCCGGCGAAGTCGATGGCCGGGCCGAGTGCCTGGCCTACTGCGCCTTCGGGACCGAACAGGCCGCCGCCCCAGACCATGTAGGCCAGGGGGCAGTAAACCAGGGTGACCCAAACGGGGACGAAGACGCTCCAGGCGCCGAACTTTGCCCGGTCCGCGATGGCGCCACTGATCAGTGCGACGGTGATGATGGCGAAGGTGGCAGCGTAGCCAACCTTGATCAGTCCGTCAGGAGTGTCGATGCCTTCGAGGCCGAAGGTGGCGAACGGGTTGCCGACGATCTGGAGGAATCCTTCACCGGAGCTCATCGAGGCGCCCCAGAGGACCCAGACAACGCCCACCATGCCGATGGAGATGAAACTCATCATCATCATGTTCAATGCGGCCTTGGCGCGGGTCATGCCGCCGTAGAAAAATGCCAGACCCGGCGTCATCAGCAGCACGAGGGCTGCCGACACCATGATCCATACGTGACCTGGGGTAAGTTCCATGGCGCACGTCCTCTCTGGTCGAGTAATGCGGAGTCCTCCGCCTGCCAACGCCTTTTGCGTCCTGTAACGAGTTTGTCCGCGCCGTGTTTCGCCCACGGAGGATTTAGATTGCCGGCCTGTTACAACAACCTCTAGGAAGTAAATGGTGCATATCGCGCTTGTTACGGTTGTGTTTCATAGTTTCCGCCGGCACCCGGCACCCCAGACTGCAAGGATTTGCGCACCATGACGGCAGCACCCCGCGTGAGCGGCGCCACATCAAGGATCCTGGCCCGCCTCCGGCCGCAAAAGGAACGGCTTCCCCGGGACATTAAGGTGATGCTGGCCGCGGCGTTCCTGATTGCGCTGGGATTCGGGCTTGTTGCGCCCGTATTGCCGCAGTTTGCCACGACGTTCGGGGTGGGCAACACGGAAGCGTCCGTGATTGTTGCCATCTTCGCGTTCATGCGGCTGGTGTTCGCACCGGCGGGCGGAAGTTTGATCGGCAGGCTGGGCGAACGTCCCGTCTACGTGGCCGGGCTGCTGATCGTTGCCCTCTCCACTGCGGCCTGCGCATTCGCCCGGGATTACTGGCAATTGCTGCTCTTCCGGGGGCTCGGCGGCGCAGGCTCGGTCATGTTCACCGTGGCCTCCATGGCGCTGGTGATCCGGTTGGCACCCCCTGAGAGCCGCGGCAGGGTGTCCGGAGCGTACGCGTCGGCGTTCCTCATTGGTAATGTCTGCGGGCCGATCGTGGGCGGGCTGCTGGCAGGTTTTGGCCTCCGGATACCATTCCTGGCCTATGCCGCAGCCCTGGTGGTGGCCGCGGTGGTGGTCCAGACGCAGCTGAGCCACGAACGCCGCGGACCTGCCGGGGAGCAGCAGCGCGACCCGGCGATGAAGCTTGGCGAGGCCCTGGCCACGGGAGCGTACCGCGCCGCCCTGATGTCCAGCTTCGCCAACGGCTGGGCGGCCTTCGGCGTCCGCATGGCCACCGTTCCCCTGTTTGCGGCGGCTGCCTTCGGAGCCGGACCCGAGGCCGCGGGGCTGGCCCTCGCGGTCTTCGCCGCCGGCAACGCCGTGGCACTGACCGTCTCGGGCCGCCTGGCGGACAGCGTGGGGCGCAAGCCCATGATGATCTCGGGCCTGCTCGTGGCGGCGGCGTCCACGGCCGGTATCGGCTTCGCCGGCGAACTGGCCTGGTTCCTGGCAGCCTCGGCGCTGGCCGGCGTCGGCTCCGGATTATTCGGACCCGCCCAGCAGGCCGCCGTCGCCGATGTGATCGGCAACGGGCGGTCCGGCGGCAAGGTCCTGGCGGTCTACCAGATGACGTCCGACGTCGGGGCGATCGTTGGGCCCGTGCTGGCAGGCGTGCTCGCGGACCGGCTCGGTTATGGCTGGGCGTTCGGCGTTACCGGCGGCATCATGCTGGTTGCAGCCTGCACCTGGCTGGGCACCCGCGAAACCCTCCGGACCGGGCTGAGGACAGCCGACGGGCGCTAGTTCAGCAGGGCGTCCACAAACGCTTCAGCCTCGAACGGGGCCAGGTCATCAGCGCCTTCACCCAGTCCGATCAGCTTGACCGGAACGCCCAGGCTCTTCTGGATGGCGACGACGATGCCGCCCTTGGCCGTGCCGTCCAGCTTCGTCAGCACGATGCCCGTGATGTTGACCACCTCAGAGAACACGCGGGCCTGGTTCAGGCCGTTCTGGCCGGTGGTTGCATCGAGCACCAGGAGGACCTCGTCCACCTCTGCCAGCTTTTCCACCACGCGCTTGACCTTGCCCAGCTCATCCATGAGCCCGACCTTGTTCTGGAGGCGGCCGGCGGTGTCGATCATCACCACGTCGACTTCCTGGTCAATGCCGGCCTTCACAGCCTCGTAGGCCACTGAAGCCGGGTCCGCGCCGTGGATGTCCGACTTCACGGTGGGAACACCTACGCGCTGGCCCCAGGTTGCCAACTGCTCAGCGGCGGCAGCACGGAACGTGTCCGCGGCCCCAAGGATGACGTCCTTGTCCTCCGCCACCAGCACGCGCGCGAGCTTGCCAACAGTGGTGGTTTTGCCGACACCGTTGACGCCTACCACCATCATGACGGCGGGCCTGTCAGCGTGGCGCTGGACATTCAGGGTGCGGTCCATGGAGGGATCGACGAGCTTGATGAGTTCCTCGCGGAGCAGCGCCTTGACCTGCTCTGGTGTGCGGGTGCCCAGCACCTTGACGCGCTCCCGAAGTGCGTCCACGAGCTGCATGGTGGGTTCGGTGCCAAGGTCCGCCAGAAGGAGGGTTTCCTCAACTTCGTCCCAGACGTTTTCGTCGATCCTGTCACTGGAAAGCAGGGCCAGGAGTCCCTTGCCCATCACGTTGTTGGAGCGGACCAGCCGTTCGCGCAGGCGGACAAGCCTGCCCGCCACGGGCATCGGCGTCTCCACCGAAATGACTTCCAGTCCGGCGGCATCGTCGGGAACGGTGGTGGTGTCCAGCCCCTCCAGGTCCACGCCGTCCGGTGACCGGCGGTCAGTCTCCTCGGCAGGCCTGTCCTGGACGGCTGTGCTGCCGCCCTGACGCAGGTCGGGATCGTTGGCATCCCGGGTGCCCGGGTACTGGTTGATGTTTTTCCGCGTCTTGAGCAGGACCGGAATCAGCCCGCCAATAACCGCCAAGGCAGCAACAATGGACAAAATTATGGGGAGGATGTCATTCACTCCCCTAGCTTCTCATAACGCAGCGGACGTCATGGGCGGCGCAGGCGCAGCGGAACTGTCCTGCACCCGGCCCTACACGTCGGCGGCCAGGCGCTGGCTGATCACTGTGGAGACGCCGTCGCCCCTCATGGTCACCCCGTAGAGCGCGTCCGCCACTTCCATGGTCCGCTTCTGGTGGGTGATGACGATGAGCTGGCTGGACTCGCGAAGTTCCTCGAAGATGGTGATGAGCCGGCCCAGGTTCGTGTCATCCAGCGCAGCCTCCACTTCGTCCATCACGTAGAACGGGGAGGGCCGTGCCTTGAAGATCGCCACCAGGAGGGCCACGGCAGTCAGCGAACGCTCACCGCCGGACAAAAGCGACAGGCGTTTGATTTTTTTGCCGGCAGGACGCGCCTCCACTTCGATGCCGGTGGTGAGCATGTCCGAAGGATCGGTGAGCACCAGCCGTCCCTCACCGCCGGGAAACAGCCGGGCGAAAACCCTGACGAACTGTGCCTGGGTGTCCTCGAAGGCTTCCGTGAAAACGCGCTGGACGCGGTCATCCACTTCCTTGATGATGTCCAGCAGGTCCTTCCGGCTGGACTTGAGGTCCTCCAGCTGGGTGCTGAGGAACTGGTGGCGCTCCTCCAACGCGGCGAATTCCTCCAGCGCAAGGGGGTTGACCCTGCCCAGGCTGGCGAGATCGCGTTCTGCATTTCGGAGCCGCTTCTCCTGCTCGGCCCGGACGTAGGGCTTCCCCTCGACGATTTCCGCGCCGCCGGCATCCACAGGGGCGCGCAGCGCCGCCCACTTGTCGCCGCTTTCCTCGGCAGGGACCGGGACCGGGACCGCCGGCCCGAAGTCCGCCACCAGCGCATCCGGGGTGATCCCGAGCTCGTCGATGGAGCGGCTCTCCAGGGCATCAATCCGGGCCCTTTGCTGGGTGCGGGCCAGCTCATCCCGGTGGACGTTGTCTGTTAGTTCGGCCAGTTCCCGCGCCAGCGAGTCATTCGCGGTCCGGAAGTGCAGCAATTCCTTGTCGCGCTGTTCCCTGTTCTCTTCTGCGAGGTCGCGTTCATGCCTGGCCATATCCACGGACACATCCATGTACCGCAAGGCCAATTCGACGGCGGAGGCAACGGCTGCAGCCCGTTTCGCATTGGCCCGGCGGCGGCGGGCGCGTTCCGCTGCTTCCTCACGGGCGCGGCGCTCGGTGGCAGCGGCGCGTTCCAGTGACGCCACCCGGTTCCGGGTGGCGTCCAGCTGCTCTTCGGCGCTGCGCAGTGACAGCCTGGCCTCCACCTCGGCGGAACGGGCTGTTGCGGCGGCTTGGGCGAGGGCATCCCGGTGTTCGGTGGATGGCTCCTGCTCCAGCGGCGCCTCCTGGGCTGCGGCCAGCCGCCCGGCCATGGCGCCGAGCGCTTCCTGTTCGGCAACCACGTTTGCTTCTGCCCTTGCGAGGGACGCTGCAAGCCGGTCGCTCTCTCCCACCGCGCTGCGGAGGACGGAGTTGAGGTGGCCGAGGCGTTCCGCCACCGCTGCCAGCCTGGCGTCTGATTCATGCAGCCGGTCGAGGGCGGCGTCCGCCCGTTCCTGCGCCTCAGCACGCCGGGCCTCCGCTCCGGCCAGGGCGAACCTGTTTCGCTCCAGCTCGGCGGTGACGGACGAAAGCCGGCCCTCGGCGTCGTCCACTGCTGCCTGGACCTCGAGGAGGGATGGCGCCTTCGCTGAGCCGCCGGTTGCTGACACCGCGGTGACAACATCTCCGGCCCGGGTCACCGCGGTGGCGCCGGGAAGGCCGGCCACCAGCGCGGCGGCCGCCTGGACGTCAGCGACGACGGCGGTGGCTGCCAGCAGGTGCCTCACCGCCGGGGCCGCGCGTCCGGCGTCCTGCACCAGGTCCGCTGCCCAGCGCGCTCCTTCCGGCAGGGGCGGGGCCCCGTCAGCCGGGACTCCCTGGGCGGCACCCGCCACTTCGAGCAGGAACGCCGCCCTCCCGGCGTCGTCGTCCTTGAGCCGTTGAACCACGCCGGCTGCCGCCTCATGGTCCCGTACGAGGAGCGCTTCAGACGCTTCGCCCAAGGCAGCGGCCAAGGCAGTTTCATAACCCGGTTCCACTGTCAGTTCCGCCGCGAGGGTTCCCAGTACCCCTGCCAGCCCGGCGTCGAGGACGTGCCCCGCCCCGTCCTTCCTGTTGAGCCCGAGTAGCAGGGCGTCCCGGCGCGCCGCGAGGGCATCACGTTTCCGGAGTCCCTCAGCGACGGCGGCTTTGAGGCCCGAGATGTCCTGCAGTGCTGCATCGAGCGCCTCGCTGGCTGCCTCATAGTCGGCGTCCAGGGATTCCTCCCCTTCTTCCACTCCGGCCACCTTGTTTTCGAGTGCGGTGAACTCGGACTGGGCTTTGGCGCGCCGTTCCGCTCCGGAAGCCTGTGATTCCCGGAGCCTGCCCAGTTCGGCCTGCGCTGATTCGACACGTGACCTTGCAGCAGCGACCTGTCCTGCCAGCCGTGCCAGTCCTTCACGCCGGTCAGCGACTGCCCGCAGCACGGCCGTGAGGCGTTTGTCTTCGGCCAGGGCGGCAGCCTCGGCTTCTGCCTTTGCTGCGCTGGCCGTTGCAAGGGTGCTCCGCTTGTCCAGGAGGTGGCGGTCCAGCTCGGCCAGTTCCCCGCGGACCCGCGCGGCCTGCCGCTCCAGCTGTTCCGGATCCCGGCCGGCGGCCGGGGGTTCCGTGGACCCGAGCAGGCGGCTGCGTTCCTGCGCCAGGGTTCCGAGGGAACGGAGCCGTTCACGGGCGGCGGTGAGCCGGTACCACGTGTCCCTGGCCGCGTTCAGTTTCGGGGTTGCTTCGGCGGCCAGCTGCTCCAGGACGGCCTGGCGACGGCGGCCGGCTTCCAGTTCCTGCCCGACGGCGGCCCGCCGGGCTTTCAGCGCGGCTTCGTCCGCGACGTCCTGCTCCAATGCTTCCTGCAGCTGGACGAGGTCGTCGGCGAGAAGCCGTGCCCGGGCGTCCCGGACGTCGAACTGGACGCGCTGGGCACGGCGGGCCACCGCGGCCTGTTTGCCCAGCGGGGTCAGCTGGCGCCGGATCTCCCCGGTGAGGTCGGTGAGGCGCTGCAGGTTGGCCTGCATGGCTTCGAGCTTGCGGACTGTCCGCTCCTTGCGGCGCCGGTGCTTGAGGATTCCGGCGGCTTCCTCGATGAAGCCCCGGCGGTCCTCGGGGGTGGCGTGGAGGACCCGGTCCAGCTGCCCCTGGCCCACAATGACGTGCATCTCCCGGCCCAGGCCCGAGTCGGACAACAGTTCCTGGATGTCCAGCAGGCGGCAGCCCGCGCCGTTGATGGCATACTCGGAACCGCCGGCGCGGAAGAGCGTCCGCGAAATGGTGACTTCGCTGTACTCGATGGGCAGGGCACCGTCAGTGTTGTCGATGGTCAGGGAGACGTGTGCCCGCCCGAGCGGCGCCCTGCCGGACGTACCGGCAAAGATGACGTCTTCCATCTTGCCGCCGCGCAGGGTCTTGGCCCCCTGCTCCCCCATAACCCAGGCCAGGGCGTCCACCACATTCGACTTTCCGGAGCCGTTGGGGCCCACTACGGCGGTGACGCCCGGTTCGAAGTTGAAGGTGGTGGCGGACGCAAACGACTTGAACCCCCGGACGGTCAGGCTTTTGAGGTGCAAGGCTTTTGGATCTCCTGGATGGCTGGGGCGGATGCTTCCCTGCACCAAATCTACTGCTTGGCGGAGAAATGGCCCGGATTGAAGCCGGGTTGCCTGCCCGAGGGGGCCCCACCGGACCCCTTTGGCTACCAGCGTCCGTTGCGGGGACGTGGCTGGCACACCGGGCACGTGTACGAGGAACGGTTCATAAACTGCTCACGGCGGATCAGCGCGTGGATTCCCGCAGCGGCACACCGCCTGCACGGCTGGCCTTCCCGCCCGTAGGCATTGAGTGAACGGTCGAAGTACCCCGAGGCGCCGTTGACATTCACATACAGGGAGTCGAAGCTGGTCCCGCCCGCTGCCAGGGCATCAAGCATCACCTCGCGGGCGCTTTGCAGTACCCTTTCCGCGTCGGCGCGGCGCAGCGTGTCAGTGGGCCGGGCGTAGTGAAGGCGTGCACGCCACAACGCTTCGTCGGCATAGATGTTTCCGATGCCGGACACCAGGCCCTGGTCCAACAGGGCACGTTTCAGTCCTGTTTTGCGTTTGCGGAGTCGGCGATAGAAAAGGTCAAAGGAAAAGGCGGTATCCAAGGGATCCCGTGCGATGTGCGCCGCCTCCCCGGCAATCAGCGGAAGGGGCGATTCGGCAAGCCCGCCGGGAGCGCCGTCGTCCGTTGGAACCAAAGTGGTGACGAACAGCCCCCCAAAAATCCGCTGGTCCACGAACCGCAACTGTTCCGGCATGCCTTCGCGCGGACTCAGCCCGATCCGAACTTTGAGGTGTTTCTCGTCGGGGACATCGCGGCACTGCATCAGCAGCTGGCCGCTCATACCCAGATGCGCCATCAACGCCACTTGGGGAAGGCCGGCAGGACCGTCCAGTCCAGGCGTCCCAGGGCCCGCTGACGTATCAAGCAGCGGCATCCAGAGGAACTTGCCCCGCCGCACGACGTCCGCAACGGTTGCGCCCCGGAGGTTACCGGCGAAGTCCTCGGTTCCCAGGGCGTGACGGCGGATCGAACGCGGGTCGAGGACCTCCACACGTTCGATGGTCCTGCCGCGGACCCAGTTCACCAGGCCCCGGCGGACCACTTCAACCTCGGGAAGTTCAGGCACGCAGGCTACTTGGCTGCTACGGAACCGGCCGACTTGCCGGTCGGCCCGGAACCGGCATCGCCGGTGAGGGCCCGCCAGGCGTCGGCCGCAGCTTCCTGCTCCGCTTCCTTCTTTGAGTGTCCGTTGCCCTTGCCATAAGCTTTGCCGCCAATGTGCAGGGCAGCGGCAAAGACCCGCGCGTGGTCCGGGCCGGAGCCTTCCACCGCATAGTGGATGCTTCCGAGCTGGCGGCTGGCGGCAAGTTCCTGGATGCTCGTCTTCCAGTCGGTGCCCGCACCCAAAGCGGCAGCATCCTTGAGGAGGGGACCGATCAGGCGCATCACAAGCTGGCGCGCCGTCTCGATGTCGTTGGACACATAGGTGGCGCCGATCAGCGCCTCCATGGTGTCCGCCAGGATGGACGCCTTGTTTTTGCCCTCGGTGAGCTTTTCACCCTGCCCGAGGTAGATGTAGTCGCCAATGCCCAGGCTGCGTCCGATGCCGGCGAGGGCACGGGTGCTGACCACGGCGGAACGCCGCTTCGCAAGGTCGCCTTCGGGGAGGTCCGGGTTATCCCGGTACAAAGCGTCCGTCACGGAGAAGCCCAGGATGGAGTCGCCCAGGAATTCGAGCCGCTCATTCGTGGGAATGCCGCCGTTTTCGTAGGCGTAGGAACGGTGTGTGAGCGCAAGACGAAGCGTCCCGGCGTCTATAGAGACACCGAGACGCTTCAAAAGCTCTTCAGTTGAAGACATCATGTCAGCCGGAGGGGCCGATTAGACGTCCGCGACCTTGCGGCCCTTGTACTCAAGGAACAGCGCGGTGCCGGCCGAGTCGGTGACGACCTTTGCCTGGTGCGGCAGGCTGTAAGTAACCTGGCCGTTCTCCACGGTCTTCACCAGGTGGGGGGCGGTCGCCTTCCACTGCGAGCGGCGGGCGCGGGTATTCGAGCGAGACATTTTCCGCTTGGGAACAGCCACGGCTAACTCATTTCTCTCTAGACAAACACGTACAAATCAATTTTGCCGGTCAGGCTTAGCCATATCAGCTAGGGCAGCCCAGCGAGGATCCAAGACCTCGTGGTGGTGCCCCGGCTCGTCTTCCAGGCGAACTCCGCATTCGGAGCAAAGGCCCTGGCAGTCTTCCCGGCACACCGGCTGGAACGGCAGATTGGTGACAACCGCGTCCCGCAACACCGGTTCAAGATCGATTACATCGTGCTCGACTCGACGTTGCTCTTCATCATCTTCTTCATCCGAAAGCACTACGCCCTCATAGAAGAAAAGTTCTTGCACATTGACCTCAAGGTCATACGCAAGGGGATCCAGGCATCGCCCGCATTCACCGGTTACCCCGGCTATTGCGGTTCCTGATACCAGAATTCCTTCGTGTACGGCCTCAAGCCTCAGATCCAGCTCGATATCCGAGCCTTCCTGAACACCAATGAGCGCCACACCAAGATCACCCGGTGCGGGTACATGTTCCGTCAGTGTCCGCATGCTTCCCGGACTGCGTCCGAGGTCCTTGACGTCGAACGCCAGGGGCGAACCAGCATCTCGTTTAATGAGAACTCCTGTTGAACATATGACCGACGTACCATCTTAGCCCGAAGAGCCACAGGGACTCAAACCAGGCAGCCGGCGGCGCCGAAGTACCGACCTAGCCTACCCTGTTGGCGGGTGTTACGGCGCCGACTCGCCCGCAACCAGCCGCCGGTGCACGGACCGGGGAACGTATTCCGAGACACTGCCGCCAAGTCCCGCAACTTCCTTGATCAGGGTGGAGGACAAATGGATGTAGTGGGCTTCGGCCGGAAGAAACACTGTTTCCACACCGCTGAGCTGGCGGTTCATGGTGGCCATGGGAAGCTCGTAGTCAAAATCCGAAGAGGAGCGGAGGCCCTTGACGATCGCCGAGACCCCACGCTGGCGGCAGTACTCGGCCAGGAGTCCTTCCCCTACGGGTTCCACCACGATGCCCTTGAGTGAGGCCAGGGTTTCCCGCGCCATCTCCAGGCGTTCTTCCAGGGTGAACCTGTACTTCTTGGCGGGGTTGGTGGAGACCGCCACGATGACTTCGTCGAAGAGGCCCGCCGCCCGGGCAATAACCTCAAGATGACCATTGTGGATGGGGTCAAAGGAACCGGGGCAGACAGCTCGTCTCATGCTCCGAACCTACCCCATGAAAAGGCCGGGATACCATGACTGGATGCATCCACGACGGGAAGTTTCCACCCCCACGGCACCTGCCCCCTGGCAGCGGACCGCGCTCGGAGCCAACCTGCTGGGGCCCGACGGCGGGCTGGGCGTCACGATTTTCGAAGAAATGACCACCCTGGCCGTCCACACGGGCGCCATCAACCTGGGCCAGGGCTTTCCGGACGAGGACGGCCCGCGGGAAATAAGGGAAGCTGCCCGCGCCGCCATCGCCAGCGGAGCAAACCAGTACGCGCCGGGCAAAGGCGTCCTGGAACTGCGGGAAGCAGTAGCTGTGCACCAGGAAAGGTTCTACGGCCTCACCCCCGACCCGCAGACCGAGGTGATCGTTACCACCGGCGCCACCGAGGGCATCGCCGCCGCCCTGCTGGCATTCGCCGGACCCGGTGACGAGGTCCTGACCTTTGAACCGTTTTACGACTCCTACGGCGCAGTCATCGGCCTGTCCGGCGCCACGCATGTGACGGCTCCCCTGCTGGCCCCGGACTTCATGCCGGACCTCGCCGCGCTGGAGGCTGCCTTCAGCGAGCGGACCCGGGTGGTGCTGCTGAACAATCCCCATAACCCCACCGGTGCCGTCTTTCCGCGCCAGGTCCTGCAGCGCGTCGTCGACTTGGCCCGGAAGCATGACTGCCTGATAGTTACTGACGAAGTGTATGAACACCTCACCTTCGGCGACAGCCACGTGCCGGTGGCGTCCCTGCCGGGTGCCGGCGACCGGACCATCACCATTTCTTCGGCCGGCAAGACCTTTTCCCTGACCGGATGGAAGATCGGCTGGCTCACAGGTCCGGAGGAACTCGTGTCCGCTGTGCGCACGGTCAAGCAGTTCCTCACCTACAGTTCGGGCACGCCGTTCCAGGCAGCCATTGCCACCGGGCTGGGCCTGCCCGACGCTTTTTACACGGACATTGCCGCCACCCTGAAGCACAAGCGGGACATCCTCAGCGAAGGCCTGAGGACAGCGGGCTTCGACGTCTTCACCCCGCAGGGAACGTACTTCGTCAACGTGGACACTGCACCGCTGGGCATCCATGACTCCGTTGACCTGGCACGCAGGCTCCCTGGCCTGGTTGGCGTGGCCGCCATCCCGGTCCCTGTTTTCTGCCATCCCGGGGGCGCTGAGAGGACGCGAAGCCTCCTCCGGTTTGCATTCTGCAAAAAGACCGAAGTTTTGGAGGAAGCCGCCGCCCGGCTGGCCGCCCTCGGCGGCCGGCTCTGATGCAGGCAGGCAGAGAGGGGCGGACGGAGCGGTTCCTCCGCGCCACCGGACAGCACGCAACCATCGAACCCGACGCCTTCACGGACGGCAGCTACGTGCTCAGCATCGGCGGCGCGGAGCAGTCCCACGTCAATCTGGCCCGGCCGGACGAGATCTTTTACGAGTACCTGCGGCGGATCGGCCACCTCGTAGACCTGGCCGCCCCTGCCGGACTGCCAGTGACAGCACTGCATCTGGGCGCCGGGGCACTGACACTGGCGCGCTATATCCAGGCGACGCGGCCGGGGTCGGTCCAGCACGCGGTGGAGCTGGAACGTGAGCTGCTCGATTTCGTCCTGCGCCAGCTGCCCCTTCCGGAGGGGACGGAGCTGCATACCGTCATCGGAGACGCGCGCGGCGCCCTCGCTGAACTTGAACCCGGACTCCGGTTCGACGTCGTCATCCTGGACATCTTTTCCGGCCCGGAAGCGCCGGCGCACCTGGCATGCGCCGAGTTCTACAGCGAGGTGCGGGAACGGCTCACCCCGCGCGGACTGCTGATCGTCAATGTGGGCGACGAGCCGGGGCTCACCCTGGTCCGCAGCCAGGTGGCAGCCATGCGGCGGGCGATGGGCGACGTTGCCGCGTTTGCGGAAACAGGAATGTTCGAGGGGCGCTATCCGGGCAACATCGTCCTGGCCGGCACCCAGGCGCCTTGGCCGGAAGGCTGGTCCGCGGAGTTGGTGTCCCGCGGCCCGCACCCCGCCAAAGTCCTGGCGGGCGTGGACCTGGACGCACTCGCGCCCTAGTCCCGGTCCACCGCGCCGCCCTGACCGACAGCGTCCTGGTCAACCGCGTCAGTGTCCTGGTCAACCGCGTCAGTGTCCTGGTCAACCGCGTCCTGGTCGATAGCGTCCGGGTCGATGGCGTCCGGCACAAACGGCTCCGCGAACCACAGCCGGGTCTCGCCGTACTTTTTCTCGGCGAACCGTGCCAGGCCGCCGGGCCAGCCCGGCTCAGGTGAGCGGGACGACCGCTCCACCACCACTACCGCCGCCGGCGAAAGGTGGGCGGCAAGTTTTTCAAGCGCCGCGGACAACGCGGTCTCCTCCAGCGGATAGGGCGGGTCCAGGAATACCAGGTCCCAGACTGACGTGTCAGTGGCGCGCTCCAGGAAAGGCTCAACCTTGGAACGGTGGACCGTCACGGCCTTGCGCCCCAGGACCCCATTGATGAGGTCGGCATTGCGCTGGCATACGGCACTTGCCTTGGCATCAAACTCCACCAGATCCACCGTCTGCGCCCCCCGGCTGCCGCTCTCCACACCCAACGAACCAGAGCCGGCGTACAGGTCCAGCACCCGGGCGCCGCTGATGACTTCAAAGGCGTCCAGCCGTGAGAACAACGCTTCCTTGACCCGGTCCGTAGTAGGCCGCGTCAAGGAACCCGGAACAGACTGCAGGGGCATACCGCCGGCCGCGCCGGAAATGATGCGGCTCATCGGGCGCCCGCGCCCCGGCCGCCGCGCATGTCGGGTTCAACCGTGTTAACCGCGTTCAAGGAACGCCTCCTTCTCGGGATTGAGGTATTTGTCGATTGCCTCCGCCAGGTCCGGGTGCGCATCAAGCGAAGGATCCTGCGCCACGATGTGCTGGGCATCGTCCCTGGCACGGCTGATGATGGCTTCGTGTTCGAGCACGCGAAGCAGTTTCAACGTGGAGCGGCCGCCGGACTGGGAGGCGCCGAGGATGTCGCCCTCGCGCCTCAGCTTGAGGTCCTCCTGGGAAAGCTCGAAACCGTCGGTGGTGGCGGCGACGGCATCCAGCCTCCGCCGGCTGGGGTGTTCAGGTTCCAGCGCGGTGACCAGCAGGCAGGTCCCCGGCAGGCCACCCCTGCCCACCCGGCCCCGCAGCTGGTGCAGTTGGGAGATGCCAAACCTGTCGGCGTCGAGGATGACCATAAGCGTGGCGTTGGGAACGTCGACGCCCACTTCAATCACAGTGGTGGACACCAGGAGCTTGACGGTGTTTGCAGTGAAAGCGGCCATCGCGGCGGACTTCATTTCGGGTGCCTGGCGCCCATGCAGCGGTGCCAAGGGAACCCCGGCAAGGGCTGGCTCATCCAGGAGCTGTTCGACGACGGCGGTCACCGAGGCGAGTTCCCGTCCGTTTTCCCCGTCGGAACCTTCGGCCAGGTCCGCTTCCCCGGGGCTGAAGTCACCGTCGTCGTCCGTCCCGATCTTCGGGCAGACGACGTACACCTGGTGACCTGCTTCGATTTCCTCGCGGGCACGTGCCCAGATGCGGCCCGCCCAGGCGGGATTCTCCGCAAGCCCCACCAAGTGGGTGCTGATAGGTGCCCTGCCCGCGGGGAGCTCGTCCAGAACCGACGTTTCAAGGTCCCCAAACACGGTCATGGCAACGGTGCGCGGGATGGGCGTGGCCGTCATCACCAGCAGATGGGGCGGTTTCCGCGCCTTGGCCCGGAGCACATCCCGTTGCTCCACCCCGAACCGGTGCTGCTCATCCACAACGATCAGTCCCAGGTCGAAGAAGGTGACGTTGCCACTGAGCAGGGCATGGGTGCCGATGATGATCCCTGCTGTTCCGGAGGCGGCGTCCAGCAAAGCCTGCTTTCGCGCCGCAGCGGGCATGGAACCTGTCAGCAGCGTGACCTGGACGGAGGCGTCGTCGAGACCTCCCAGCAGGCCGTCCCTGGAGAGCGGCCCCAGGGAGCGGCGGATTGAGTCGAAATGCTGCGCCGCGAGGACCTCGGTAGGCGCCAGCAACGCGGCCTGCCCACCGGCGTCCACTACCTGCAGCATGGCCCGCAGTGCCACGATGGTCTTCCCGGACCCTACTTCGCCCTGCAGCAGCCGGTTCATGGGAGAGTCACGGGCCAGTTCCGCTGCGAAGGTTTTCCCGACGGCGGCCTGCCCGGCGGTGAGGGTAAACGGAAGGTTGGCGTCGAAGGCGGTGAGCAGGCCGCCGGGGACGGGCCGGCGTGCCGTGGCTTCCTCCGCGGCCAGTTGCGCCCGGCGCCGGGCCAGCGCCGACTGCAGCACCAGCGCTTCGTGGTAACGGAGCCGGTCCCGCGCACGCCGCCAGTCATCAGCAGATTCCGGGGCGTGGATGAGCCGGTACGCCTGGGCGGGCGGCAGGAACCCTTCGCGTGCGGCGACGGCATCCGGAACCGGATCCGGCAGGGCGTCGAGGTCCACGGTTTCCAGCAGGGTTGAAATTGCCTTTTGGATTTTCCAGCTTGGAAGCTTGGACGTGGCCGGGTAGACCGGAATGGGCATGGCCGCGAGTTTTTCCGGGTCCTGGCCGCCCTCGCCGAAAGGGTCGTCATCGAGGAGCTGGAAGTCGGGGTTGGTCAGGCCCAGGGTTCCCTTGAAGCTGGTGACCTTTCCGGAGAACAGTGCCCTGCGTCCCTGCAGGAGTTCGGACTTTGCCTTGAATCCGTTGAAGAAGCTGATTTTGAGGGTGCCTGGAACTTTGCCCCTGTAGTCCGTGCCGCCTACGAGCCGGAGCCCTTGTTTCCCGTCGTCGTCGGAGACAATGACGTCGGTAATGGTCCCGCGGCGTGCCTGCATGTTCCGGGTGCTGCTGGACAGCACCCTGGCAATGAGGGTGACTTCCTCGTCTCGGGGGATTTCGCCGATGGGTGTCAGCTCGCCGCGGTTCATGTAGCGGCGCGGAAAGTAGTTCAGCAGACCGTCCACCGTGGTGATGCCAAGATGCTTTTCGATGACCGCCGCGGAACGTTTGCCAAGGCGCCGTTCCAGCGCAAGGTCCAGT
The DNA here is from genome assembly GCF_042879835.1 of Pseudarthrobacter sp. NPDC058329. Taxonomy (NCBI): domain Bacteria; kingdom Bacillati; phylum Actinomycetota; class Actinomycetes; order Micrococcales; family Micrococcaceae; genus Pseudarthrobacter; species Pseudarthrobacter sp. NPDC058329. The sequence goes on along the minus strand of NZ_JBHVZR010000001.1, from coordinate 595,865 downwards.
TCAGCGCTCATGCCCACTGGAGTTCACTGCATCCGGGCGCGGTTCCTGTGGCACAGCAAGTTCGCTGATACTGATCTGGACCGGGTCCCCGAGGGACCGGATGATGGCAACAGCAGGCTCAGGGGCAGGGACGTGGACGTGGACGCGCCAGCGGTAGTTTCCGTCGCTGTCGGGACTGCTGCCCACCTGGCTCATGATGACTGACTCGCCGATCTCATCAAGCTGCTGCCGGAGCGTTGCGGCGTTCAGGGGCGAGAGGCTGATGGTGCACATGACCTCGACGCCGTCGTCGTCCGGCAAGGCGGTATGGATATGGGGATCGGACACGTCATAGCCGTGCAGCCCGTCCAGGAGCTCGCTTTGGAGTTCCTCACCCAGGACAGCCGACCGGAGGCAGTCCAGGATCAGGAGCATTCCCACTCCGCCGGCATCCACCACGTGCGCGGACGTCAGTGCGTCCAACTGGTCCTCAGTGCGGATGACAGCAGCAAGGGCAGCCTCGACGGCGGCATCCAGTGCCAGGCCCAGGGCGTGGTTGCTGTCATCGCCGTTCTGCCCCGCATCAACGGCTGCCGCGGCCCGCGCAGCAGCTTCCATCACTGAAAGCATCGTTCCGGGAACGGGATCGCTGAGAGCAGACCACGCCCGGATCTGGGCGCGGTTCAGGGCCGCTGCCAGCAGCGTGGAAGTCAGCCGGGTATGGCCTGCCAGGGGCTCAGCCGCCGCGCAAAGGAATACCGAGAACAGGGTCCCGGAGTTGCCCCTCGCTTCCTCCATGGCCGCCTGGCCGGCACTGGCCAGTACGGCGCCGACGTCCAGTTGTGCAGGCTGGTCCCCGGCAGCCGCTGCAGTTTGGGCAGCAGCACGGACGGTGATGTACAGGTTGGTACCCGTGTCGCCGTCAGCCACCGGGAAGATGTTGATGGCATTGAGGCGGTCGCTGTGGTTTCCAAGGACGGTCTCAGCCTTGCCCAACCACCTCTTCATCGCTTGCGCGTTGGCGGCAACCTTAGTGTGCAAAGTGATCCCATCCCCCGGTGTCCGCGGACCGGCCTGCTATTTTGACGCTCGGGCTTTCGTTGCTTCCCAATGCTTGTATCGAGCCTATCGCAGTGAATCCGGCAGGAAGCTGAACGTGCGGCGCGAATGTGGCCAGCAGCCCGTGATCCTCCCCGCCGCCCAACACCCACGCCATCGGCTCCATCCCCAGCAGCTCCGCGGCGGGCCGCAGCATACCCGCCAGCGTTCTCAGCTGCGCCGCATCCAGGTCCATGATGACGCCACTGGCCGCCGCCAGCCGCAACCCGTCCCGCAGCAGGCCGTCCGAAATATCCAACATCGCGGTGGCACCGGCGGCCCGGGCAGCAGGCCCGGCAGCCAAGGGGGGCCTGGGCCTGCATTGCAGGTCCAGAAACACCCGCTGAGCGGGAGCAAGGGCATCGACGTCTGCTGTGGACTCGAGAAGGGCCAGGCCCGCGGCCGCATGCCCGGCCGTTCCGGCAAGCGCCAGGATGTCCCCTGGTTGCGCGCCCGACCGGAGAACAGCGTGGTTGCCGTCCAGCGTACCCAGGACGGCGACGGTGACCGAGATCTCCCGGCCCCTCCCCAGGTCACCTCCCGCCACCGAACACCTGGTGGCGCCCAGGTTTCTGATCCCGGCCGTCAGCCCGTCCGCCAGGTCCTCCACCCAGGCAACGGGTGTCTCCGGAGTCAGGGTAAGGCTGACCACCAGCGAGGTGGCGGTGGCTCCCATTGCATTGATGTCGCTGAGATTCTGTGCCGCCGCCTTCCAGCCGACGTCGAAACCCGTGGTCCGGTAGCCGTTGGGCCATTCCAGCCTGAAATCCTGGTCCTGCACCTGCGTGTCAATGCTGATGACGGTCTTCCCGTCAGGGGCCGCCACCACGGCGGCGTCGTCCCCAGGGCCGAGCAGTGTGGCCTTGCTGTGGTCCCCTTCCATGGCGAGGCGCGGAAAAATCAGCGCCAGCAGCTCGGCTTCGGAGAGGGCTGCGACGGCGGGCGGCTGCTCTTGGACGGTTAAACGCTTTTCAGGCACGCCACTACGCTACAGCGGGCCCCCGACATTGGCAGTCTGGTCCGGCCGGGCCGCCGGTGAGCTGTCGGGGGGAGCCGCGCCGCAACGATAGTCTTGGAGGTATGCACCGCCCTCAGCTTTCCCTGCCCGCACGCGCTGCCAGGATGGCGCTGATCGGGACTGTTGCTTCGCTCGCCCTGGCCGCATGCTCCCCCGCGGTGGACGTCCCTGCTGCCCGGGATGCCGCGAACCCGGCGTGCGCTCCCATGATGGTGGCCCTGCCGGAAGCTATCGGCGATTCCGCGCTGCGCAAGACGAACAGCCAGGCCACCGCGGTTTGGGGCGATCCGTCCCTGGTGATCCTTCGCTGCGGCGTGAACGTGCCCGGTCCCACTACGGACCGGTGCGTCACCGTCAACGGAGTCGACTGGGTGATCAAGGAAGGAGACCCCGTATGGACGCTGACCACCTATGGCCGGGATCCCGCTACCGAAATCCTGATGGATCCGGACAAGATCAGCTCTGCCACCGTCCTGGCCGATCTCGCCGTGGCCGCGGGTGAGATTCCGCCCACCCGGAACTGTGTGGGCCAGGAAGAGCTGCAGGACCTGCCGCAAAGCCGGTAGGTTCCAGGGCCAACGCCGGCAGGGTTCCCTGGCCGAAGCGAAGCGAGGTCAGGGCGCAGGCGGGGAAAGGCTAGCGGAGCCCGGTTTTCCGGTTCAGGGCGAGGTAGATGAGTTCGTCGATCAGCTCCGCGTAGTCCAGCCCCGAGGCGGCCCACATCTGCGGGTACATGCTTTTGGGGGTGAAACCCGGCATGGTGTTGATCTCGTTGATGATCAGCTGGCCGTCCGGCGTGTAGAAGAAATCCACGCGGCTCAGGCCCTCTGCCCCCACGGCGTCAAAGGCGGCTGCGGAGAGCTCCCGCACCCTGGCGATTGCTTCCTCCGGAAGGTCCGCCGGGCAGCTGAGCGATGCGGCATCGTCCTCGACGTACTTCGCGTTGAAGTCGTAGAACTCGTGGGTGCCGCCGGCCACGGAGATCTCGCCTGGCATGGAGGTCCGGGGAGCGTCGGTGCCCCTGCCCTCCAGCACCGCACACTCAATTTCACGGCCCACAATGCCGGCCTCAATCACCAGTTTGAGGTCGTGCCGCCGTGCTTCCTCGATGGCGGCGTCCAGGTCGTCGAGTGAATCAACTTTGGAAATTCCCATGGACGAGCCGGCCCGCGCAGGCTTAACAAAAACGGGGAAGCCAAGCCGGTCCACCTGTTTCCGCACGGATTCCGCGTCCTTGCGCCATTGCCTGTCGGTCACGGCGATGTACGGGCCGACCTGAAGGCCCGCAGCTTCGAAAACCACTTTCATAAAGTGCTTGTCCATGCCCACGGCCGAGGCCAGGACGCCGGCTCCGACGTACCGGGTGTCGGAAAGTTCCAGCAGCCCCTGGATGGTGCCGTCCTCCCCGAACGGGCCGTGCAGCAGCGGGAACACCACGTCCACTGCACCGAGTTCCTGCGGCACCTCGTTCGGCGAGGCCACGATCAGCTGATGTTCGCCGCCGATCTGGGCCAGCGTCACCGTTTGCTGCGACGGGGCCACTTCCGGAAGCGATGACGCCGCCAGGGACCACTGCGCAGTATCGGCGGCGGCCAGCACCCATTGCCCCGACTTCGCAATCCCGATCGGGATGACCTCGTACTTATCCTTGTTGATCGCACCAAGCACGCCGGCAGCGGTCACGCAGCTGACAGCATGCTCGCTGGAACGGCCGCCAAAAAGTACCGCCACCCGGGGCTTCGCCCCGCCGGCCGGCTCTGCTGCGGTCAGTTTGTTATGGGACATTGTCAGTGTTCGCCTTCAGGTTTCAGTTCCCGGGCCAGCAGGACGGGCCCCAGTTGGTCAACGGACAGCTTGCCTGCCAGCACAGCAACGACGGCGGCCGTGATGGGCATGTCCACGCCCAGCTTTTCAGCCAGTTCGTGGACGGCCTGGCCGGACTTGATGCCTTCGGCGGTCTGGGTCATTTTCTGGCCCACTTCCTCCAACGTGAGGCCTTGGCCCAGCAGCCGCCCTGCAGTGTGGTTCCGCGACAGGGGCGAGGAGCAGGTCGCCACCAGGTCGCCCAGCCCGGCCAGGCCGGCCATTGTCTTCGCTTCCCCGCCCAAGGCCAAGGCAAGGCGGGACGTTTCAGCAAGCCCGCGGGTGATCACCGAGGCTTTGGTGTTGTCCCCCATTTGCCGGCCCTCGCAGATGCCCACCGCCAGCGCGATGACATTCTTGACGATGCCGCCGATTTCCACGCCGACAATGTCGGAGGTGGTGTAGGGCCGGAAGTAGGGTGCCGTGCAGCTGCGCGCGATCCAGCCAGCAGACGCCGCGTCGGTGCAGGCAACCACGGAGGCAGTAGGTTCTTCGCGGGCAATCTCCATGGCAAGGTTTGGCCCGGAGACTATGGCAATGCGTTCGGTGGGCAAGCCGAGTTCCTCGCTGATGACCTCGCTCATCCGGGCGTCGGTACCCAGTTCAAGGCCCTTCATCAGGGAAACCACCATGGCGCCGGGAGCGATCAGGTCCTTGCAGCCCCGCAACTGCGGCCGCAGGGACTGGGCCGGAACGGCGAGGACCACCAGATCTGCCCCAACAAAGACGTCGCGGACGTCGGTGGACGCCGTGATGCTTTCCGGGAGGGCAATGTCCTTCAAGTACTGCGAGTTGCGGTGGAACGTGTTGATTTCCTCCACCACTTCGCTGCGCCGGCCCCACAGGCGGATGGCCCGCGGTTCGCCTGACGCGGCGGCAGCATCAGCCAGGATCTTGGCGAACGTTGTCCCCCAGGAACCGGCGCCGAGCACCGCGACGGACCGGGCCGAACCGGGGTGATTCCCCTCAGAGGTCACCGGACGTCCGTTCCCCGGTCTGCTGCTGCCCGCGTTCCACGAAGCGGCCGTGCTTCGCCTGCTGCTGCTTCGCCGGATCCCACCGCTGCGCCGGAGGCTGCTCACCCCGGAGTTCCGCCAGGAGGCTGGTGATGGCGTCCATGATGGCGTCGGTGGCTCCGGTCAGCGTGGCCTTGTCCAGGGGACGGCCGGTGAAGGCGCTGAGGTCGACGGGCTCGCCCACCACCACGGTGGACTTTTTGCGGGGGAACAGGTGGAACCGCTTGCCGTAGCGGGGGAACACTTCGTGCGCACCCCAGTGGGCGATCGGAACCACGGGAATGCCGCCTTCGAGGGCCAGCCGCGCCGCGCCGGTGTGGCCCTTCATGGGCCACAGGTCGGGGTCGCGGGTAAGTGTGCCCTCAGGGTAGATGATGATGGCGCCGCCCTCGGCGACAATCTCCTGGGCCACTTGCAGCGAACGGTTGGCTCCCGCCGTCGAACGTTCCACCGGGACCTGCTTGGTTGCCCGCAGGACCCAGCCCAGTACGGGAACCTTGAAGAGTCCCGCCTTCGCCAGGAAGTGCGGCGCACGCTTGTGGTTGTAGAGGAGGTGGCCGATAATCAGGGGGTCGATCTCGGTGCAGTGGTTGGGCGCCGCAATAAAACCGCCGGCAGGCAGCTTTTCAGTACCCTCCCATTTCTTGTCCATCATGAGGTTGAACAGGGGGCGCACTATGCCGGCGACCACCGCAAGGGTGGCGCGGCTCTTGGCCGATTCCTTCACGTCGGTACCGTTACTTCGCCGTGGTGATGTCGAAGTCCGCACCCAGCCCGGCGAGCTTTTCGGTGAAACGCTCGTAGCCCCGGTTGATGATGTCGATCCCAGTGACGCGGGAGGTTCCTGTGGCTGCCAGGGCCGCGATGAGGTGGCTGAAGCCGCCGCGGAGGTCAGGCACGTCGATGTCCGTTCCCTTGAGCTGGGTGGGCCCGGAGATTACCGCGGAGTGGAGGAAGTTGCGCTGGCCGAACCTGCAGGGCACGCTGCCCAGGCATTCCCGGTGCACCTGGATGCTGGCACCCATGCGGATGAGGGCGTCCGTGAAGCCAAACCGGTTTTCGTAAACGGTCTCGTGGACGATCGAGACGCCTTCGGCCTGCGTCAGCGCCACAACCAGCGGTTGCTGCCAGTCGGTCATAAAGCCGGGGTGCACGTCGGTTTCCAGGACCAGCGGGGTGAGCTTCCCGCCGCGGTGGTAGAAGCGGATGCCTTCCTCGCCGATGTCCATGCCGCCGCCCACCTTGCGGTAGGTGTTGAGGAAGGTCATCATGTCGCGCTGGGAGGCGCCTTCGACGTAGATGTCGCCCTTCGTTACCAGGGCAGCGGAGGCCCATGACGCAGACTCGTTGCGGTCCGAAAGCGCGCGGTGGTTGTAGCCGCCCAGGTCACGGACACCCTCAATGCGGATGGTGCGGTCGGTCTGGACGCTGATGATCGCGCCCATCTTCTGCAGCACGGCGATGAGGTCGATGATTTCCGGTTCCGTTGCGGCGCCGGACAGTTCGGTGATGCCCTCGGCCCGCGTGGCGCTCAGCAGCACCTGCTCGGTGGCACCAACAGAGGGGTACGGCAGGGAGATTTTCGCGCCGTGCAGGCCCTTGGGAGCGGAGATGTGAATGCCGCCGGGCCGCTTTTCCACCACGGCACCAAACTGGCGGAGCACATCAAGGTGGTAGTCAATGGGACGGTCGCCGATCTTGCAGCCGCCAAGGTCCGGGATGAACGCTTCGCCGATGGCGTGGATCAGCGGGCCGCAGAGCAGGATGGGAATGCGGGAGTCGCCGGCATGCGCGTCGATGGCGGTGCTGGGTGCAGTCTTGGCCGCCTTCGGGTCCAGGGTGAGGTCCCCGTTCACAGGGTCCTTGACCACGGTGACACCGTGCAACTGCAGGAGGGAGGTGACTACCTCCACGTCCTTGATCTCCGGAACGTTCCGCAACACGGACGGTTCGTTGCCCAGCAACGCTGCCACCATCGCCTTGGGGACGAGGTTTTTCGCTCCCCGCACGGTGACGCGGCCCGTAAGCGGGACTCCGCCGCGGATTGTCAGAACACTACTCATATACCGGTTTCCTTACGATGACTAGCCCCCAAACCCTTGCAAAGGCTCCAACCAAGCATAGGAGGTCGCGTTACCGAACCGAAATACGCGGGCGACGGCGGCAGGGCGTGGCGCACCGCCGTCGCGCGTTTGTGGAGTTGGGCAGGGCTGCTTGGGCCGGCTCAGGAAAGGCGGGCCGGCAGGGTTTTCGGCTTGAAGGCGGGGCGCGTGGCCTCGTAGGCGGTGATGTCCGCCTCGTGCTGGAGGGTCAGCCCAATATCATCCAGGCCTTCGAGCAGGCGCCACCGGGTGTAATCGTCGATTTCGAAGGGCGCCACAATGTTGCCGCAAACCACCGTCTTGGACACGAGGTCCACGGTGACCTCGGTTCCCGGAGCGTTCTCCAGCTCCTTCCAGATCAGTTCGATATCGTCCTGGGCGACTTCGGCAGCAAGCAGGCCCTGCTTGCCCGAGTTGCCCCGGAAAATGTCCGCGAACCGGGAGGAGAGAACGGTCTTGAAGCCGTAGTCCTTCAGCGCCCATACAGCGTGCTCACGGGACGAGCCGGTGCCGAAGTCAGGACCGGCAACCAGGACCGAGCCGGAGCTGAAAGGCGCCTGGTTCAGGATGAAGGCCGGGTCCTTGCGCCATGCCGAGAACAGTGCGTCCTCGAAGCCGGTCCGGGTGATGCGCTTGAGGTAGACGGCGGGGATGATCTGGTCCGTGTCCACGTTGCTCTGGCGCAGCGGGACACCGATGCCGGTGTGGGTGGTGAACTTTTCCATGGCGTGTCCTAGGCTGCGTCGGTGCGGATGGGGGCGGACTCGGGCGCGGGATCAAGGTCCGACGGCGAGCTGAGCGTGCCGCGGATGGCCGTTGCTGCGGCCACCACCGGAGACACCAGGTGGGTGCGGCCGCCCTTGCCCTGGCGCCCTTCGAAGTTGCGGTTGGAGGTGGATGCGCAGCGCTCCCCCACCTCCAGCTGGTCCGGGTTCATGCCCAGGCACATGGAACAGCCCGCGAAGCGCCATTCCGCGCCGAAGTCCTTGAAGACCTTGTCCAGGCCCTCGGCCTCGGCTTCCAGCCGGACGCGTGCCGAACCGGGAACGACGAGCATCCGGATGTTCGGGTCCTTTTGGCGGCCGCGGATGATGTCCGCAGCAGCGCGCAGGTCCTCCATGCGGGAGTTGGTGCAGGAGCCCAGGAACACGGTGTCAACCCGAATGTCCTTCATGGGCGTACCGGCCGCGAGTCCCATGTACTGCAGGGCGCGTTCCGCGGCGGCCTTGGCGTTTTCGTCGCCGAAGTCCTCCGGGGACGGCACTGAGTCGGACAGCGAGACGCCCTGGCCGGGGTTGGTACCCCAGGTGACGAACGGCTCGAGGGTGTCGGCATCCAGGTCAACCTGCGCGTCGAAGGTGGCATCGTCGTCGGTGCGCAACGTGTTCCAGTACTCGACGGCGGCGTCCCAGTCAGCGCCTTCCGGGGCGTGCGGACGGCCCAACATGAAGTTGTACGTGGTTTCGTCCGGCGCCACCAGGCCGGCACGCGCCCCGGCTTCGATGGACATGTTGCAGATGGTCATGCGGGCGTCCATGGACAGTGCGCGGATTGCAGAGCCGCGGTATTCCAGGACATAGCCCTGCCCGCCGCCGGTGCCAATCTTGGCGATGACGGCGAGGATGATGTCCTTGGCAGTGACGCCGGGACGCAGCGTGCCTTCCACGTTGATAGCCATGGTCTTGAACGGCTTCAGGGACAACGTCTGGGTGGCCATCACGTGCTCCACCTCAGAGGTCCCGATGCCCATGGCCAGCGCGCCGAAAGCCCCGTGGGTGGAGGTGTGCGAGTCACCGCAGACAACCGTCATGCCCGGTTGGGTGAGGCCCAGCTGCGGGCCCACCACGTGGACGATGCCCTGCTCGGCGTCGCCCAACGAATGCAGACGGACGCCGAACTCGGCGCAGTTGTTGCGGAGCGTCTGGATCTGTGTGCGGCTGGTCAGGTCGGCGATAGGCTTATCGATGTCCAGCGTGGGAGTGTTGTGGTCCTCCGTGGCAATCGTCAGGTCCGGGCGGCGCAGTTTCCTGCCGGCCAGGCGGAGGCCCTCGAAGGCCTGCGGGGATGTGACCTCGTGGACAAGGTGGAGGTCGATGAAGAGAAGGTCGGGCTGGGCGTTGGCACCGTCGCCGTCGCCTTTGCGCACCACGTGCGCGTCCCAGACTTTCTCGGCCAATGTCTTTGCCATGGCCATCTCCCTTCACTGCTGTTTGACTGATGAGTTCCACTGAACCAGTACGTCTTCGCACTGCGCCAGCCGAAAGATTTGCATCTCAGATAATGAGACGGCAATATCATTACATGGACAATTCTAGTGGAGTCGGTGTCATTGATAAAGCGGCTCATGTGCTTGATGCACTCGAGGCCGGCCCCACCACCCTGGCGCAGCTTGTGGCGGCAACCGGCCTGGCCCGGCCTACCGTCCACCGCCTCGCCCTGGCCCTGGTGCACCACCGGCTGGTGAGCCGCGACATCCAAGGCCGCTTTGTCCTCGGCAGCCGCCTGGTTGAACTGGCTTCGGCTGCGGGCGAGGACCGCCTCATCGCTTCCGCCGGACCCGTGCTGATGCAGCTGCGTGATGCCACGGGCGAAAGCGCCCAGATCTTCCGCCGGCAGGGCGACTGGCGCGTCTGCGTTGCCTCCGCCGAACGCCCCATCGGTCTGCGCGACACCATTCCGGTGGGCACGCAGCTGTCCATGAAGGCCGGTTCGGCTGCCCAGGTGCTGCTGGCCTGGGAGGACCACGACCGCCTGCTTGAAGGGCTGCAGTCAGCCCGCTTCACGCCTACCGTCCTGGCAGGCGTACGACGGCGGGGCTGGGGGCAGAGCCTCGGCGAACGTGAGCCGGGCGTCGCCTCAGTTTCCGCACCGGTGCGGGGACCTTCCGGCCGGGTGATAGCGGCTGTTTCAATCTCCGGGCCGATCGAGCGCCTCACCCGCCAGCCGGGCAGGCTGCACGCCGAAGTAGTCTGCAACGCGGGACGGGTCCTCACCGAGGCCCTGCGCAAGACCAACGACTGAACGCAAAACAGTACACACACCCGGGGCCTCCCGGCGGGGCTAGGATTTCGCCATGGACAGCTATGCAGTGTTTCTTCGCGGCATCAATGTGGGCGGCATCAACATCAAGATGGCCGGGCTCCGGGAGGCGTTGCAGTCGGCGGGCTTTTCCGACGTCCGGACCCTGCTTGCCAGCGGGAACGTGGTTCTGACCAGCCGCCTGGATGCGGTGGCGGTAAAGCGGGAGTGCGAGAAGTGCCTCCGGGATGCTTTCGGCTACGACGCCTGGGTGGTGGTCCTCGACGCAGCCCGGGTGTCCGAACTGGTGGCAGCCTGCCCATACCCGGACGATGACAAAAGCACGCACACCTACATCACGCTTTCCTCAGACGAAGCAATGCTGGACGAACTCGACGCCGCAGGAGCTGCCCTGGAGGGCGTCGAGCAGCAGAGGCTGGGTCCCGAGGCGCTGGCCTGGCTGGCCCCGGCCGGCGGAACACTGGATAGCCCCTTCAGCAAGATTTCCGCCAGGCCTAAGTTCAAAGCCTCCACCACAACCCGGAACCTGCGGACCCTGATCAAGGTCCGGGATGCCGCTGCAAAACCCGGGTCCGCCGGCAGTTAGCCGCCTTGCGCTTCCGGCACGGCCCTGCCTAACCCGCACTGGCCGTTTTAAGGGCGGCGTTAAAAGCGGCAAGCCTGGTGACCTCCACTTCCACGGGTTCCACCACAAGTTCCCGGGCCACGGCCTCCACCGCATCATTCAGCCGTTTCCTCGCCCTGGCCGCCCGCGCATTGGCTGCGGCCGCGGCAATAAAGCGGCCCGTAATGGCCAGGAAGATCCCCAGCACCGCCCCTGCGGCGATCATCAGTGTGGGCACCGGCCAACCCTCCACCCGTGGCACCTCCGGAACAGGCATTTGGAGATAGCCGAGGGCTGCCAGGACGCCGAGCCATCCCAAGCCTCCCAGGACAGTGAGCAGGGCAAGCCATTGCACCACGTTGAAGACTCCCCACCACCAGGACCTGCGGTTGGCGGCAAGATCCGTTCCGGCGATGGCCTGGTCAAGAGCGTCAGGGAGGCGTTCCCTGCCCTCCCGGGCCGCGCCCCGGATGGCGGCCCGCCAGGGGCCGGGGGCGCCCGCGCTGGCGGTATCGGCGAACTCCCGGACCGCGGCGTCCGTCCGGGCGCGTTCCGGTGCCCCCGCGGGCGGCAGAGATGTGCGGCTCAGTTCGGAAGGTGCCGTGCTGCGCAGGTTGAGCCGGCGCAAGGGATCAGGCCGGAACCTGGACAGCCACCTGGTCACCGGCCACCCGGTGCGCTTCACTGACTCAAGCCGGTAGGACTGGGCCACCGCCCGGACCACCGTGGGTACGTTGGCTGCCACAGCGAGCTCATCCGCCAGGCGTGCCGTGGCCGCTGACCGGACACCCGCTGCCTCTCCCCCGCCGGACACCGCCCCCAGTTCCGCCGACGCCCTGGTGATGTCGGCAGCGAGCCGCTGGGACTGGGCCTGGCGCTTTACAGCCACGCTTCGGATGGCCGCACGGACCTTGTCCACCCCCGCCCCCGTCAGGGCGGAGGCCGCGAGGACCTGTACCTTGGCGAGTCCGTCGCTGGCAAGGATGGACCGCAAGGATTCCAGGACGGGCTGCACGTCATGCTCCGGAAGCCGGTCCACCTGGTTGAGCACCACCAGTGTGACCGCGCCATGCGAGGCCAGGCGTGACAGGAAGTCGTTGTGCACTGCTGCGTCTGCGTACTTCTGTGGATCAAGAACCCACACCAGGACGTCCACCAAACCCACCATCCGCTGGACCACTTCGCGGTTGGCTGCCCTGGTGGAGTCGAAGTCCGGCAGGTCCAGCAGGATCAGTCCGGTCTCCTCAGCAGCGAACCCTTCGACAGCCGCCGCGTGGTGCCGGTTGCGGACGTCCAGCCAGTCCAGGAGCGGCTCGCTGCCCTCGGCTCCCCACACCCCCGCCAAAGGTTCTGACGTGGTGGGGCGGCGGGCAGCCGCCGTCGCAATTTCTGCTCCACTGACTGCGTTGAACAGCGAGGACTTGCCGCTCCCGGTGGCTCCGAAAAACCCCACAACGGTGTGGTCAGCCGAGAGCGACCGCCGTGAACTGGCGCGCTCGAGGACGGTGAACACTTCCTGCAGGGTTTCGTCGGGAAGGACACCTTCGCCGAGTCCGCGGGCTGCGTTGAGGGCTGCAAGCCGGCGGTCAAGCCGGGAAGCATTGCGGGTGTCGCTGTGGCGGCTCATGCGTTGTCCGCCAGCCGTACCAGCGCATCAGCGTGGGCGGCGAGTGCCTGCGGGGCGGCTTCGTTGCGCGCGGGCAAGCGGGAAAGGAACTTCTGACGCTCGTCCTGCAACAGCCGCTGGCAGCGGGCATGGAGATCCTCCCGCGCTTTTTCGGCCATGCGACGGACCGCGTCCTCGCCGAAGACCGCTTCAAGGAGCCGCTGGCCAACGACGGCGGTTCCGCCCGCGACCCCCACTTCCAGGCCTGTCAGTCCGGCGGTCATCGAGAACACAACGATCATCAGGGCTGCACCCAGTCCGTTAATTCCGAAGGACAGCCAGCGGGCCTGGGTCCGCTTCCCCTGGCCTTCGGTGCGGATCAGTTCCATCAATGCTTCCTGCCAAGCTCTGATTTCGGTGGCGGTCCGGTCCTCGAAACCCTGCGTGGTCCCGGAGAGGTCGTCGGTTCCCAGCAGCTGGCGTCCTGCGGGGTCGGAGCGCCAGCGCTGGTCGGTGTCCTCGGCGGCCGTTGCAGCTTCGTCGATGATGACGGCCTGCAGGCCCGTCTCGATCGCCGCCTCGACCCGCACGGCGGGGGCCGGCTCGCCGCGGAAGAAGGCACCCAACCGGTCGCGGAACCGGCCGACGTTCTGTTCCAGGGCCCGGAAGAACTCGCCGGTGCCCACGAAGTCCTGCCAGCGGGCAAGCACTTCGCCCCGCAGCAGGGCGCCGTCCTTGGTAGCGTCGAGGATCCGGCCGGCAGCATCACGGTAAGCCGCTGCCGCAGCGGCTTCAAGGGCGTCCGCGGCGGCCTGCTGTTCCCTGGCGGCCTGGGCCACGGCAGCAACACGGCCGGCCATCGCCCTGACGGTCCCGTTGAGTGTGCGCCGGGCGATCTCTGAACGGCCGGCGGCGTCTGCCGCCAGCTCCCCGAGCCAGGTCTGCAACGGGAGGACTGTGCCCGCCGGCAGCATGCCCAGTGGATCCAAGGAGGTCTCCGGAATGATGAACAGCTGTGCCGCACCCAGCCCCTCGCGGTCCAGCAGGCCGCGCAGGTCCTCGCTGACCTCCGTTTCCGCCCCAGGCGGTACGCGGTCCAGCACCACAGCTACCATGATGTCCCGCGAGGCGGCATCCAGGAGCAGCTTCCAGGGAACGGCGTCGGCGTAGCGGTTGGCGGTTGTGACAAAGATCCACAAATCCGCAGCCGCGAGGAGTTGTCCTGCCAGCTTGCGGTTGTCGTCCGAAATCGAGTCGACGTCAGGGGCGTCCAGGACCGCGATGCCTGCGGGGACTGCAGGATCAGCCACGAGCACCAGGGAAGACATGGCGCGCGCGTCCGGGATGGCGCCTGCACGGCTGGCCGGCACCGGACTGCTGGCGGCGTATCCCCTGATTCTGCCCAAATTAGGCAGGACGCGCTGGCCTTCAAACCAGGCTGCCTCGGAGGGGTGGTGCAGGAGGATAGGCTGGCGGGTGGTGGGTCGGATTGCGCCCGACCGGGTGACGGGGTGGCCAACCAGGGCGTTGACGAGAGTTGACTTGCCCGCGCCGGTTGAACCGCCGACGACGGCCAGCAGCGGGGCGTCAAGGCTGCGGTAGCGGGGAAGGATGTAGTCATCCAGCTGTGCCACCGCGCCGGCGACGTCACGCCGGGCCTGCTCCGCGTCCGGCAAGGCGAGCGGCAGCGCCGTACCGGCAAGATCACCACGCACCTTTTCCAGCAGCGTTACCGCCGCCAAAGCCGGCGGCGCCGTCTGCGAATCGTGCGGAGGGTCCTGCTCGTTCCGGGAGGTCACAGGATCATCATGCCAGTTCAGGAGGTCCAGGTACTGTTCCCTGCCCGCTTCGGGGTGACGGTGATTGGGGGAACGTACCTGTGGGCGCCCCAAAAGGTGATAGAGCGTTCGCGGATTCGCTGCAGCGGGTGATAGAGCGTTCGCGGATTCGCTGCAGCGGGTGATAGAGCGTTCGCGGATTCGCTGCAGCAGCTGATAGAGCGTTCCCCGACTTTCTGCAGGAGGTGATGGCTCGTGACGGCGGCACGGGCGGCAAATGCAAAATGGCCCCGGGCGTTTGCCCGGGACCATTTAGTTGGTGACCCCAGCGGGATTCGAACCCGCGTTACCGCCGTGAGAGGGCAGCGTACTAGGCCGCTATACGATGGGGCCCTGCACTTTCCATACTTCTTCCAGCGTTTCCGCTGGTCAAGCTCAGTGATTGTTTCATACACTTCGCTGTGGTTTCAAATCGGCTGGCCGACTGAAACCTTCTGTTCCTGGCCCTCTAATTGGGGCCTGAACAGAGCTGGGATACCAGGACTCGAACCTAGAATGACGGTACCAGAAACCGTAGTGTTGCCAATTACACCATATCCCAATGATACTTTCGGGCCGGTTTTCAGGGCTTTCACCCCGCTCCGTGCGCCTCAGCACGAGAAATTACTTTACCCGAGACTTTCGGCTGGCACAAATCGGCGTCTCCTTCCCAGTTGGGGAAGGACGCGGGCCGCCCGCCGGGCGGCCCGCGGAGGGCGCTTCCTACGCGATCAACCCTTCGAGGGTGGATATCGAGTTGCCTTCGAATCCAACGGCCGGCTCTCCCGCCCGGTTGAGCCAGACACCCAGGAGGCCGGCCGCCGTCGAGCCCTCGGCATCCAGGAGGCGGTTGTCTCCTACGTACAGAGTGTCGGCAGGATCGGTTCCCAGAAGCCGGACGCCCTCGAGGTAGATGGCTGGATCAGGCTTGGCCACGCCGAGGGTGTCCGTTCCCACCAGGCGCCTGACGCGCTCGAGTCCCGCCCCGTCCAGTTTGGCCCGCTGGTAATCATGGACGTTGTTGCTGACGGCGCCGTAGGGGATGCCAGCCTGGTCCAGGAAATCCAGCAGCGGCATCACATCCGGAAACGGCTTCACATAGGCCGGCTGCTTTTCCATGTACGCGCTAAGCCACTGGTGCGATTGCTCGCCCTCGCCGAGTTCAACCCCGAAGTGGCCCAATGCGGCCCGGCCGCGCAGCAGACGCTGTTCGTTGAACGTCAGTTCCCCGGCGAGGTACCGGTCATAGTAGTGCGTGGTCTCGTGCGTGAAGATGCGTCCGAACCGTTCCCACCCGGCCTGGTCCAGGCCAGGCAGGAGGTGTGCACTGACCTCGCGCAGGGCTGTGGTCATCGAGTATTCGAGGTCGACCAGGGTGTCGTCGATATCGAAGAGCACGCCACGGACGGTGCCGAAGGGCGTGGCCAGGACTGCGGCGCCTGCCCTGCTGGGGGCTTCCATCAGCCGCGGAATGCCCGGAGGCGGCCGAGGGAAGATTCCTTGCCCAGGATCACCATCGACTCGAACAGCGGCGGGGAGATGCGGCGTCCGGAAACGGCCGTGCGAACGGGTCCGAAGGCGAGCCGGGGTTTGATGCCGAGGTCCTCAACGAGCGCCTGCTTAAGGGCGGTCTGGATGTTGTCCGGCGTCCAGTCCTCCACAGGTTCGAGCGCCGCGATGGCTGCATCAAGGACTTCGATGAGGTTTTCCGGAAGCCCCTTGCGGGCGTCGGCCGCAACGTCAATGGCATCATCTGCCTTGAAGAGGAACGCCAGCATTTCGGGGGCCTCCCCCAGCAGGGTGATGCGCTCCTGGACAAGCGGCGCGGCCTCGGTGAGGATTTCCTCTTCCCGGTCCGTCAGGATTTCCCCCACCAGGTCCGCTGCGCGCAGGTACGGCACCAGGCGCTCCCGGAAGACCTCGGGCGGGAGCAACCGGACGTGGGTGCCGTTGATCGCTTCCGCCTTCTTGAGGTCGAACCGTGCGGGGTTGCCCAAAACGTCGTGGATGTCGAAGTGCTCCACCAACTGTTCAACGGTGAAGATGTCCTCGTCTGCGCTCAGGGACCAGCCCAGCAGTGACAGGTAGTTCAGCAGGCCTTCGGGGATGAAGCCGCGCTCCCGGTGCAGGAACAGGCTCGATTCGGGGTCCCGCTTGGAGAGCTTTTTGTTGCCCTGGCCCATGACGTACGGCAGGTGGCCAAATTCCGGCATGTACTGGGCAACCCCGACAGCGTACAGCGCGCGGTAAAGGGCGATCTGGCGGGGAGTGGAACTGAGCAGGTCCTCGCCGCGGAGGATATGGGTGATGCCCATCAGGGCATCGTCCACCGGGTTGACCAGCGTGTACAGCGGCGCACCGTTCGCGCGGACCACTGCGAAGTCAGGAATGGAGCCGGCGCGGAAGGTAATCTCGCCGCGGACCAGGTCGTTGAACGTGATGTCCTCGTCCGGCATGCGCAGACGGAGGACCGCATCGCGGCCTTCTGCCTTGAACTGGGAGAGCTGCTCCTCCGTCAGGTGGCGGTCGAAGCCGTCATAACCAAGTTTCGGGTCGCGTCCCGCGGCACGGTGGCGCGCTTCGATCTCATCCGGGGTGGAGTAGGACTCGTAGACAAAGCCACCCTCCCGGAGGCGGCCAATAACGTCCTGGTAGATGTCGCTGCGCTGGGACTGCCGGTAGGGTTCGTGCGGGCCGCCGACCTCCACGCCCTCGTCCCAGTCGATGCCCAGCCACTTCAGTGCATCCAGCAACTGGTGGTAGCTTTCCTCGCTGTCCCGTGCTGAGTCCGTGTCCTCGATCCGGAACACCATGGTGCCCTTGGTGTGGCGGGCGTAAGCCCAGTTGAACAGGGCCGTCCTGATCAGCCCGACGTGGGGAGTCCCTGTGGGCGAGGGGCAGAAGCGGACCCGGACGGGGGTGTCCGCGGTAACGGGCGGGATGGAGGCAGCATTCGACGCAGAAGCAGTAGTCATAGTGGCTTCAACTTTACCGTCTGCCGCCACGCGTCACGGCGGGAAAGGTCAGCGGCGCACGATGGGGTTGGACAAGCGGCCGATGCCCTCGATCTCCACCTCAATGCGGTCACCAGGGCTCACCAGGCCCACACCGGCTGGCGTCCCGGTCATGATTACGTCACCGGGCAGGAGGGTGAAGGCCTGGGACACCACGGAGACAAGTTCCCGCACTCCCCTGATCATCTGGCTGGTGCTGCCGTCCTGCCGCAGCTCGCCGTTAAGCCGGGCCTGGATCTGAATGTCCTCCGGATCCAGTTCAGTCTCGATCCACGGGCCCAGTGGTGCGGAGGTATCAAAGCCCTTGGCCCGGGTCCATTGCAGGTCGCTCTTCTGGACATCCCGCGCCGTGAGGTCGTTGCCGCAGGTGTAGCCGAAGATGACGTCGTCCACGCGTTCCTCGGGCACGTCCTTGCAGATCCGGCCGATCACCACGCACAGCTCCGCTTCGAAGGAGACTTCCTCGGAGAACTCCGGCAGCACCACGGGATCATTGGGACCAACGACGGCGGTGTTGGGCTTCAGGAAGAGCAACGGCTGGGCGGGGACCTCATTGCCGAGTTCGTGTGCGTGCTCCACGAAGTTGCGTCCCACACCGATCACCTTGCTGCGCGGGATGATCGGGGCGAGCAGCCGGACGTCTTCGAGCTTGTGCCGGACAGAGGTGCGCTCCACCCCGTTGAAGAAGGGGTCACCGTGAATGACAGTGACTTCCTCACTGCCCGTGTCACCTTCGACAACGCCGTAGAGGGGATCAGAATCGACGACAAACCTGGCAATACGCATGGCTCCTACCCTACCGTCTCGCCCGGACCGCCCCGGTCCGGCTTACAGCCGGTCCGCGCCGCCCCGCAGGTAGTGGAGCTGCGCCGCCACGGAAGTTTCAGCGGCGCGCCTTACGGAAGGGTCGACGTCGGCATAGACAACGTCGGCGACGTCACCGGCCGTGGCATCCAGGTTCAGCTGGTCCAGCGCCGTCCGGATCTGCGCCAGCCGTTCGAGACGGTGGGCGCGGTAATCCCGGACGATGTCCGTCAGGGACGGCAGCACGGGACCATGGGCGGGCAGGACGGCGGCCGGTCCCAAGGCTTCCAGCCGGTCCAGGGAGGCCAGGTAGTCGCTAAGGGTTCCATCGGGGTAGTCGAGCATGGTGGTGCCGCGGCCAAGGATCGTGTCCCCTGTCAGCACGGAACCATGTGGTCCGTCGCCGGGGAGGTGGAAGCACACCGAATCGGAGGTGTGTCCGGGGGTGGCCACCACCCTGGCTTCAAGTCCGGCTGCGGAAAGCACCTCTCCGGCCTGCAGGGGTGTGCCGCTTCCGTGGCAGTGGGCGGGGTCGGCGGCACGGACAGGAGCCCCCGTCAGCTCGTGCAGCCGGGCGGAACCCGCCGTGTGGTCGGCATGCCGGTGAGTGACGAGGATGAGTTCCACAGGGCCCGCACCCGCCAGGGCCCGGAGGTGCTCCTCGTCCAGGGGTCCGGGGTCAACCACAATGGCGCCGGAGTAACCGTCTGCCCGCAGCACATAGGAGTTGGTTCCGTCCAGGCTCATGGGCCCGGGATTGGGCGCCAGGATGAACTGGGTCAAGGCCGAGCTGCTCTGGAGGACGGGGCCGGAAGCTGAAGTCACCATCCCATCCTTGCATCGACCAGCGGCACGCGCTCCCTCCTGACCGGAGTAGAACAGCCGGCGTACCGGGTTGTCCCCCAGAGCAGACCCCACGCGAAACCACCGATTGGCCCGTCGCCCTCGTAACGAACCGCCAACGGCGGCCGCCGGGACCAAAGCCCGGCAGCCGCCGTCGTACGTCAGGAATGCCCCGGACTAGGCCAGCCGGGTCAGCCAGCCGTGAGTGTCAGGAACCGTACCGGTCTGGATGCCGAGCAGCTTTTCCCGGATCGCCATGGTGGTTTCCCCCGCCTTGGCGTCCTCGGAGCCGATGAACTCTGTGGCGTCCTTGAGCACGCCAATCGGGGTGATGACGGCGGCCGTGCCGCAGGCGAAGACCTCAGCGATGTCTCCGGAGGCAACGCCCTCGCGCCACTCGTCCAGGGTGATCTTACGTTCGCTGACTTCGCGGCCCATGTCCTTGGCCACCTGGATGACGGACATCCGGGTGATGCCTTCGAGGATGGTGCCGGTCAGCGCAGGCGTCACCAGCGAGCCGTCCTTCATCACGAAGAACACGTTCATGCCGCCCAGTTCTTCAACCGCATTGTCGTTGAACTGGTCCAGGAAGAGGACCTGCTTGCAGCCGTTGGCCTCGGCTTCCTGCTGGGCAATCAGCGAAGCCGCGTAGTTCCCGCCGCACTTTGCATCGCCGGTTCCGCCGCGGCCTGCGCGGGCATATTCCCGTGAAATCCAGATGGACACAGGCTTGAGTTCGCCGCCGAAGTAATTTCCTGCCGGTGAGGCAATCACCCGGAAGGAAACCTCGCGGGCGGCCCGCACACCCAGGAAGGCCTCGGTGGCGATCATGAACGGCCGCAGGTACAGCGCCTCGCCGTCGCCGGCCGGAACCCATTCCTTGTCGGCGGCAACGAGCTCGCGGATGGCTCCGAGGAAGTACTCTGCCGGCAGCTCGGGAAGCGCAAGCCGGCGGGCGGACTTGTTCAGGCGTGCAGCGTTGGCCTCGGGGCGGAAGGACCACACGGAGCCATCAGCATGACGGTATGCCTTGAGCCCCTCGAAGATTTCCTGGCCGTAGTGCAGCACCGCAGCTGACGGGTCCAGGGAGATCGGCCCGTAGGCCTCTACGCGGGCTCTGTGCCAGCCGCCGTTGCCGTTCGCGTCAACGCTGTAGTCGACGATGGCGGTGTGGTCGGTGAAGTGGTTGCCGAATCCTGGGTTGGCCAGGATTGCTGCACGCTCTTCAGCAGACTTCGGGTTGGCCGAGGGCTGCTGGCTGAATTCGACGCCATGGGCGGTCTGAGTCATGGTTCCTCCACGATCGGCCGCCCTGCATTCAGCGTTGAACGGCAAGGCGGCATTTGGTGATTCGAGACAAGCTTACGCCCGATGCCGGAGGCCCTGGCGCGGGGTTAGAGACCGGCGGCGATGGCGTCGCCCACGGCACTCGTGCTGCGTGCACCGCCGTCGCGCTTCTCGACGTCGGCAACCACTGCCGCCTCGATCCTGCGGGCTGCGCGGGTGAAGCCGAGGTGGTCCAGCAGGAGCGCTGCGGACAGGATCGCCGCGGTGGGGTCGGCCTTGCCCTGGCCGGCGATGTCCGGGGCGGAGCCGTGGACGGGCTCGAACATGGACGGCGCGGTGCGGTCCATGTTGATGTTCCCGGAGGCTGCCAGCCCGATGCCGCCGGTGATGGCTGCGGCAAGGTCCGTGAGGATGTCGCCGAAGAGGTTGTCGGTGACGATCACGTCGAAGCGGGAGGGATCGGTGACCATAAAGATGGTTGCCGCGTCCACGTGCAGGTAGTCGTGGGTGACCTCCGGGAATTCCTGTGCCACGGCCTCCACCGTACGCTTCCAGAGATGCCCCGCGTAAACCAGGACGTTGTGCTTATGGACCAGGGTGACATGCTTGCGCTCCCTGGTGCTGGCGCGGCGGAAGGCGTCCCGGACAACGCGCTCCACGCCGTGGGCGGTGTTCAGCGACACCTCGGTGGCCACCTCATGGGGGGTCCCGGCACGGAGGGTGCCGCCGTTGCCGACGTAGGGGCCTTCGGTGCCCTCGCGGACCACGATGAAGTCGATGACGCCGGGGTTGGCCAACGGGCTGCCTACAGTTCCGTAGAGCCGTGACGGCCGCAGGTTGACGTAATGGTCCAGGCTGAAGCGGAGCTTAAGCAGCATCTCGCGCTCAATGATGCCGGACGGGATGCGGGTATCGCCGGGCGCTGCGCCGACAGCGCCGAACAGGATGGCGTCCCGGGTCCGAAGATCGGCCAGGACGTGGTCCGGCAGGGTTTCGCCGGTGGCCAGCCAGTGCTCAGCGCCGAGTTTATAGTGCGTCTGCTTGAGCTCGACCCCCTCCGAGGCAACAGCCTTTTCCAGCACCTTGAGTGCTTCCGCTATGACCTCGGGGCCAATGCCGTCGCCGGGAATAACTGCAAGATCGATGGAGGATGCGCTCATGCTTTAAGGGTAGCCAAGCTTTCCATATGCTGGTCAAGCCGTCTCATTATTCGAACACGGGCCGATGCGCAAAGCGCCGTGCGCGTCTTGCGGACACGGCGCTTTGCGTTTCATCCAGCCAGTGGCCCCGAGGCACCCAGGACCGCTACCCGCGGTGCAGGCGCTGAGTGCTCCAGTGGCTGTGGAGGGTCTGCCGCGCCACCACCGCGACGCCCGCGAGCAGGACGGCCGCCGGGCCTCCCAGCCAGGGAGCCAGTACCGGCCCGGCTGCTTCAGAGACCGCGGTCTGCACGTTGAAGCCCTCGTTCACTGCCACAGCGGGGCCTCCCCCGCCACCCTCTGCCGCTTCGCCCGGCGCGGGCTCTTCCGGAACCACCAGCGTTACCCCCGGAGGAACAACGGCCGGAGGAACCTCCGCAGGCGGAACCACCAGCGTTACCTCCGGGGGAACAACGGCAGGAGGAACCTCCGCAGGCGGCACCACCGGAGGATTCTCCGGGGGAACAATGGGCGGCACCTCCACCGGGCCGCAGCCGTTGTTGTGCGTGGCTTTGCCTTCGGACGTCCAGTTCCGGCCGTATGGCAGCACCTTCCCGTCGTTGCCCGGGATGATGTCTTCTCCATGCTGGTGGCCAAGGTGCGCGTTGAGGGCATTCAGGCTGATGGTCACCGGCACGTAGGGGTTGGTTTCCGAGCCTGTGGCGTGGCAGATTGTGATCTTTTCGCCGCCGGATGATTCATCCGAGGCAAACGCCGTGGCTGTTGCCCCTAGCAGTGAGAAGCTTGCGACCCCCAGCGCAGTAAGGATCCGTTTCATTTCAGTCTCCGTCCATAGTCTGCTTCAAACTGCCCAGACGCGAAGGAGAACACGACCGCCCCAAACTGACGGGTCAAAAAAGGCAAACAGACAGCATCGGGGCGACGGTTCTCCCAGATGCGAACTGTCAGTTTGCTAACAGCATCAGGCTAGGGACTTTTCCTCACGGAATCCCCAGTAGGACGTACTCATGTCCGGATCAGGGCACTACTTGCCCTCAGCGGGCTCCTCGTACTTGGGAAACACCGGTGAGGGAGCCGGCAGTTCCGTCCCCGCGGCAATCGGCGTTCCGATGGCGGAGAACAGGCGGGCCTCCCCCTCCGGCTGGCCGAGGGTGCCAAGCAGCGCCGCGGTTGCCGTTGGCATGACCGGCTGCGCCAGGATGGCAACGGTCCGCAGGACTTCCAGCGTCACGTACAGCACGGTGTTCATGCGCTCGACGTCGGTCTTCCGCAGCACCCACGGCGCCTGCTCGGCGAAGTAGGCGTTGGTGTCACCCAGGACGCCCCAGATCGCTTCGAGGGCGCGGCTGAACTCCTGCTTCTCAAACGCTGCGCGCGCTGTTTCCAGGAGGCCGCCTGCCTGCGCCAGGATGGCCTGGTCCTCCGCGGTGAACCCGCCCGGGACGGGGACCTTGCCCTCGCAGTTCTTCGCCACCATGGACAGGGAGCGCTGGGCGAGGTTGCCGAAGTTGTTCGCGAGATCCGCGTTCATACGGCCAACGATTGCGTCGTGGTTGTAGCTGCCATCCGCGCCGAAGGGCACTTCACGGAGGAAAAAGAAACGCACCTGGTCAAGGCCGTACTGCTCCACGAAGTCGGCCGGGGCCACGACGTTTCCCAGCGACTTGGACATCTTGACGCCATTGTTGTGCAGGAACCCGTGGATCATGACCCGCTTCGGCAGTTCCAGGCCGGCGCTCATCAGGAAGGCAGGCCAGTAAATGGCGTGGAACCGGGAAATGTCCTTGCCGATGACGTGGACATCGGCCGGCCAGAACTTCTGGAACTTTTCCGAGTCAACTTCGGGGTAGCCGACGCCGGTGAGGTAGTTGGTCAGGGCATCCACCCAGACATACATCACGTGTTTGTCGTTGCCCGGCACCGGGACGCCCCAGTCGAACGTGGTGCGGCTGATGGAAAGGTCTTCCAGTCCGCGCTTGACGAAGCTGATGACTTCGTTGAAACGGTACTGCGGGGCACCGAACTCCGGCTGGGATTCGTAGAGGGCCAGGAGCTTGTCCTGGTAGGAGGAAAGCCGGAAGAAGTAGCTCTCCTCCGCCGTCCAGGTCACTTCGGTGTCGGTCTCCTTGGAGTAGCGCACGCCGTCGTCCTTGACCACGGTGTCGTCCTCGACGTAGAACGCCTCGTCCCTGACGGAGTACCAGCCCTCGTACTTGGAGAGGTAGATGTCGCCGTTGGCCTCCATCTTTTTCCAGATGGCCTGCGAGGCGGCGTAGTGGTCCTCGTCCGTGGTGCGGATGAAGCGGTCGTACGAGATGCCCAGTGCCGAATGTGCATCCTTGAAAACCTCGACGTTCCGGTCCACCAGCTGCTTGGCTGTAACGCCTTCTTTCTCGGCAGTCTGGGCGATCTTCATCCCGTGCTCGTCCGTGCCGGTCAGGAACATCACGTCGTACCCGTCAAGCCGCTTGAAGCGCGCCATGGCGTCGGTGGCTATGTACTCGTAGGCGTGGCCGATGTGGGGCACGCCGTTGGGGTAGGTGATGGCCGTGGTGATGTAGAACGGCGTTTTCTGGGAAGCAGTCACGGGAGGACGTTACCTTCGGTGCGGAGGGACAGACTAGATCAATTCGGTCAGGGAGTCGCTGAGCCGGACGAGTTCGTGGTCGTGCGAAGCCACCAGGACTGCGATCCCGTCCGAGGTGGTGTCCTTCAGGATACTGATGATGCGGTTGGCCGAGGCACGGTCCAGGCTTGCCGTGGGTTCGTCCACCACCAGTACCCTGGTGCCCAGGATCAGGGCGCGGGCGATGGCCACGCGCTGGCGTTCGCCACCGGACAGCTGGGCCGGGCGGTGCCGCATCCGGCGTCCCAGGCCCACGAGGTCCAGCAGGTCCTTTGCCATGTCGCGGCGCTGATCCACTTCCCCGTCCGGGACAGCCGGCAGGAGCACGTTCTCCAGCGCGCTCATGCCATCGATGAGGGCACCGCCCTGGTCCACGTAACCGATCAGGGCACGACGGCGGTCGGCGATTTCGTCGTCGCCCATGCTTTCAAGGGAATCACCTTCCCAGAAGACACGGCCCGACGTCGGCAGGGTCAGCCCCGCACCGACCGTGAGGATGCTGGTCTTGCCGGAGCCGCTCCGGCCGGCGACGCAGTGCATCTCACCCGCGTGCAGCGTCAGGTCGAAGCCTTCCACCACGCTGACTGCTTCCGCGCCGCCCTTGCCCCCGCCGTAGCGGATGGTGATGTCGCTCAGTTCCAGCGGCGTCTCATGGTCAGCGGCCTTGACGATGGTGTTGGCGCGCGTCTGCAGGTGGACGTCGCCGGAGCCGCTCCGGCGGCTCCGCTGGACATTGGTCTGGTTTGTCATTGGACCACTTTCGTTGCAATCGGTATCCAGCAAAGTACAGCCACGAGGCCGGCCACGCCTGCCCACAGCGCGGCATAGGGGGCCAGCAGCAGGCCTATGCCCAGGGCGCCCAGCACGCCCAGCGGCAGTGCTACGCTTCCCACCAGCGCGTTCTCGAACAGCCGGACCTGGCGGAGCATGTCCGGGTTCCAGCCCATGGCTTCGAGGATGCCCAGGTACTGCCGCTTGGCGTTGAGCTCAAAGCGTCCGGTGACCAGCGTCAGCACCAGACCCACGATCACGCCCGCGAGGGCCAGGAGAATGCTCGGCAGGGCCACGCTGGCAGCGGCGAGTCCGCTCAGGGCACTGGCCCCGGCCGCGCGGGGGATGTCGATCAGCAACGCGATGAGTCCGCCCACGGCAGCGCCGAAAACACCGACGGCAACGGCCAGGGCCAGGGTGTTGAACTTGTTGGTGCCCAACTGCCGGTTGGCGAAGGTCAGCGGGGAATCCACCGGAATGAGGCGCTCGTCATGCTGCGGTTCCTGGTCGATGACGTCGCGGTGGCGCAGCTGCTGTGCGGCAAAAAACGCAGCACCGGCATACAGCACCAGGACGGAAACGCAGACGAGGGCAGTTGTGAGGCTCCAGCTGACGAGGCTCAGGACGATGCCGGCCACGGCAAGCAGTACCGCACCCACACCGAACTCCTCCAGCACCCAGCTGCGGATGCGCCGTTGGGTCCACCCCATGGCCCGGAGTGTTCCTGCTTCACTCCGCCGCTTGCGGATGTAGCTCACTGTGGATGCACCGGTCAGAAGGGCGGCCCCGCACAGCGTCAGGAACAGCAGCGTGATGTTCGTTCCGGAAAGGGACCCCGTCACGGCGTCGGCGGCGTTCTGCCGGACCCATGACTGCTGGACCGTACCAAGGTCGGATTCCTTGCCGGCGCCGTCCTTGGAGTAGCCGGGAACGAAGATGCTGGCGTCCTCACGGGCGGACCCGGCCACGATGGTGGCCTCCAGTCCCATGCCACGGATCTCGGTAGCCAGCTTTTCCACGTCCGGCTGGGCTTCCTTCCAGCTGCCGGGCGCATCGGCGCGGACACGGACGGCATCGATGACCGCCGCGTTTTCCGTGTAGCCCCGGGCAGCAGCCAGGCCGTAGTAGTCGGTGATGGCGCCGGCGGACTGGCTGGCAAGTCCGGTGGCACTCAGGGAAGGCTCAAGCCCGGTGGCCGGGACGTCCTTGCCCTCGGCGTCCTTGACCAGGGTGAAGGGTGCGGGGTCGTAGCCACCCAACGGAAGCTTGTTGACGTCACCGGCGGCCGCTGCCACTGCGGAAGGATCAAATGTTCCGTACACCATGGCAAGCGGGGCTGCCGCTTTCTGCGCCCCCGTCTCCAGGTTTTCACGGTAGGAGCGTTCATCAACGGGCTCACGCTGGGTCTGGTCAACGGGGGTACCGTTGGCGCTCTTTTCGGGGAGCCGGTTGACGGTGACCCACTCGCCGGGCACCGCCGTCTTCTCGACGGCGCCGTTCGCCGCCGTCTCGCCATCGGTGTACTGCGGAGCGGCAGCGAAGTCGGTGCTCCACTGGGCAGGGGTGTAGAGCCCCTGGTTAAAGTTTCCGGTGGCACCGAGAACCGAGGAGTGGTCCGTGGAGCCAGGCCAGGAGAGAACGAAAGGGTCCTTCGAGACAAACGGAAGGTAGTCCTGGCCCAGCGACTGGGAGACGGTTCCGACGTCCTTGACCACCTTGCCGGCGTCGTCGATCTCCTCGATCTTTACGTTGTACTTAAGGTCGAGGGTGGTGCCGGAGCGCACGATGAGGGGAATGGCCTGGGAATCGGCAGTCAACTGGCCGCTGCGCTTGGCCTGCTGGTACTGGGTCATCAGGGGTGCCCAGTATTTGAGCTTCACGCCCAGGAAGTCCGGTCCTTCTTCCAGCTCGTCCAGGTCAATGCCGTTGGTGAACAGGCCTTCAAAGTAGCGTCCGACGGCTCCGGCATCACGCGCGTCAGCGGGCGGAGCCTTTTCCAGCGGGGACAGGAAGTCACCGGCGGAACCCAGGAGGGCACGCTCGGCGGCGGGATCGACGGCGACCACGGACTCCGTAACTTCCGGCGCGAGGGGCAGCGACACAGAGAGGTTGAAGAGGTTGTGTTCCGAACCGCCGGCCGGGGCATCAAACTTGATGCCGGTTTCATCTGCGGGCGCGGCGATACGGATGCTGCTGCCTCCGGCGGCCTGCTCTTCCACGAGTTTGGCCTTGCCCAGGGTGCCTTCGGCAGTGGACTTGAAAAGCGTCTGCTCGGAGATTCCGTCGGAGCTCACGGCACTGGCCGTCAGACGGTATTTCCTGGCCTCGTCGCTGAGGACGGACTCGGCTGCGGGCCACTGGTCCGGGGCGGTGGCCCCGGCGGCCTGGTCCGCCGTCGCGGTACCTGCCAGCCCGGCGTTGTAGCCGAGGTAATCCATGGCGTCCAGCCGCGGGGCTTCAAGGTTCTGCGTTACCCGGGAAACAAGGCTGATGGGCGCTGCCACCGAGGTTCCGGACAGCTTGCGGATGGCCTCCAGCTGTTCAAATCTGATGCCGCCGGTGCCGTTCGCGATTTCCGGCTGCAGCAGCGCCCCCGAGGGCGCCTTAGCCTGGACCAGGACATCGTAGAGCCCCCGTGAATTTTCATCCACTGTCCGGCTGAGCGCTGCCTGCGACTGGCTTTGGACGAGGACCGACAAGCACATGGCTGCGATCAAGATGGCCGCGGTCAACAGCAGCACTCTGCTTCTGATGAACCTCTGGACGGCGTTCATGGAACTCCCTGAAACCTGGATTGCGTGCGCACATACGGGACCGCTTGGGGCGGACGTGGACGATCACGGACGGATGTGCAAAAGGTATTGGCCGGCCTGCCGGCGAGGTCCTGAACCAGGACCAAGCCATTGTAAGCAGACCGGCCAATCATACGTGGCCCCGCCAGGACGCGCCGAGCGGAGGGTGGCAGTACGGCGTTTTGGCGGACCGGAGGTTAGTCCTCCAGGTCCACTTCGCGGACCATCACGGCGCCAATGCCGGCCTTGATGGCATCCAGGACCTGCTGGGGTACGGAGCTGTCGATCGTCAGCAGCGCGAGCACCTGTCCGCCCTGGTCGTGGCGTGCCACCTGCATGCCGGCGATGTTGATGTTGTTCATGCCCAGGATGTGGCCGATGGTGCCGATCACGCCGGGACGGTCGGTGTAGGCAACCACCACGATGTGCTCGCTGATCGGGATTTCAACGTCGAACCCGTTGATGCCCACCAGCTTCTCGATCTGCTTGGGCCCGGTCAGGGTACCGGCCACGGAGATCTGGCTGCCGTCGCTGAGGGCGCCGCGCAGGGTGAGGACGTTGCGGTAGGACTCCGTCTCGGGGGTTGTGATCAGGCGGACGTTGATGCCGCGCTGCTCGGCGATCACCGGGGCGTTGACGTAGGAGACCTGCTCGGTCACCACGTCGGCGAAGATGCCCTTGAGTGCCGCCAACTCCAGGACCTTGACGTCCAGGGAGGAGATCTCGCCGGCTACCTCGACATCGAACTGGGTGAGGGACGCGTGCGTCAGGGCCGTGAAGATCCGGCCCAGCTTCTCGATCAGCGGGATGCCCGGGCGGACGTCGGGGGCAATGACGCCGCCGGCGACGTTGACGGCGTCCGGCACGAGCTCGCCGGCCAGGGCAAGGCGGACGGACTTGGCCACTGAAACGCCGGCCTTTTCCTGCGCTTCGTCCGTGGAAGCGCCGAGGTGGGGGGTGACCACCACGTTGTCCAGTTTGAAGAACGGCAGGTCCGTGCTGGGCTCCTTGGAGAAGACGTCCACGCCGGCACCGGCGATTTCGCCGTCCTGGAGGGCAGTGAACAGGGCTTCCTCATCCACCAGCCCGCCACGGGCAACGTTGACAACATAGGCGGTGGTCTTCATCTTCTTGAAGGCATCCGCGCCGAGCATGCCCACGGTTTCAGGGGTCTTGGGCATGTGGATGGTGATGAAGTCGGACTGGGCCAGAAGCTCGTCCAGGGTCACCAGCTGCACTCCGAGCTGGGCTGCGCGGGCGGAGGTGATGTAGGGGTCATACGCGAGGATCTTGGTGTCGAAACCCTTCAGGCGGGCGGCGACGAGGGCACCGATCCGGCCCAGGCCGATGATGCCGACCTTCTTTTCGAAGAGCTCGATGCCCGTGTACTTGGAGCGCTTCCACTCGCCGTCTTTCAGGGCTGCACTGGCCTGCGGGATGTGGCGGGCGAGGCTGAGGATGTGGCCCACGGTGAGCTCAGCTGCGGAGACAATGTTGGACGTGGGGGCGTTGACCACCATAACGCCGGCCTGGGTGGCGGCCTTGATGTCCACGTTGTCCAGGCCTACGCCTGCGCGGGCAATGACCTTGAGGTTCTTGGCTGCCGCGATCGCTTCAGCGTCCACCTGGGTGGCTGAACGGACCATGATGGCGTCAACATCACTGATCGCAGAGAGCAGCTGGGCGCGGTCAGCGCCGTCGGTGTGGCGGACCTCGAAGTCCGGGCCGAGGGCCTCGACAGTTGCGGGGGAAAGTTCTTCGGCGAGCAGTACTACGGGTTTTGACACGGCTGATCCTCTGCGTTGCAGTCCTGGGGATGGAAACAAGTCTAGGCCGACGGAAAGGCCGGGCTCACATTGTTAAGTGTGAACCCGGCCTCACAGCTGCCTTAAAGCGGCGCCTCAGCGGCGTCCTTAGCGGGCGGCGGAACCTTCAACGTAGTCCACGTCCTGCTGCTGCCAGGAGAACAGGGAGCGCAGTTCGCGGCCAACGGCCTCGATCGGGTGCTGCTCGGCCTTGGCGCGCAGTTCCTTGAACTCGGCGCCGCCGTTGTCCTGGTCTTCGATGAAGCGCTTGGCGAAGGCACCGGACTGGATGTCGGCGAGGACAGCCTTCATGTTTTCCTTCACCTCGGGGGTGATGACGCGCGGGCCGGAGACGTAGTCGCCGTACTCAGCGGTGTCGGAAACGCTCCAGCGCTGCTTGGCGATGCCGCCTTCCCACATGAGGTCAACGATGAGCTTGAGCTCGTGGAGTACCTCGAAGTAGGCGATCTGCGGCTGGTAACCGGCCTCGGTCAGCGTTTCGAAGCCGTACTGGACCAGCTGGGACACGCCGCCGCAGAGGACGGACTGCTCGCCGAAGAGGTCGGTTTCGGTCTCTTCGGTGAAGGTGGTCTTGATGACGCCGGCGCGGGTGCCGCCGATGGCCTTGGCGTAGGACTTGGCCAGGTCCCAGGCGGCGCCGGAAGCGTCCTGCTCGACGGCGATGATGTCCGGGATGCCGCGGCCGGCTTCGAACTCGCGGCGCACGGTGTGGCCGGGAGCCTTCGGGGCGATCAGGATGACGTCAACGCCCTCCGGTGCCTGGATGTAGCCGAAACGGATATTAAAGCCGTGCGCGAAGGCAAGGGCCTTGCCCGGCTTCAGCTTGTCCTTGATGGAGTCGTTGAAGATCGAGCGCTGGTGCTGGTCCGGCGCAAGGATCATGATGACGTCGGCCCATTCGGCGGCGTCGGCAACGTTCTTGACGGTGAAGCCTGCGTCCTCGGCCTTGGCGGCGGACGTGGAGCCGTCCTTCAGCGCGATAACAACCTCGACGCCGGAATCGCGCAGGTTCAGCGCGTGGGCGTGGCCCTGGGAACCGTAGCCAACAATGGCAACCTTGCGGCCCTGGATGATCGACAGGTCGGCGTCGTCGTCGTAAAACATTTCAGTCACTTGCGTAACTCCTCTTGAGTGGATTTGTAGATAGGTGTTTGGTGGTGCGGTTACGGGCGTTGCGTCCTGCGGGGCGGACCCGTGGCGGCGTCCTACGCGGAACGCAGCGCCCTGTCACTCATGGAGCGGGATCCCCGTCCAACGGCCAGGGTGCCGGACTGCACAATTTCGCGGATGCCGAAGGGCTCGAGCACTGAGAGCAGTGCGGTGAGCTTTTCGGGATGGCCGGTTGCTTCAATAACGACTGAATCGGTGGAGACGTCGACCACTGAAGCGCGGAACAGGTCTGCAGCCTGGGTCACCTGCAGACGTGTTGCGGCATCCGCACGTACCTTGACCAGGATGTGGTCACGTTGTACGGAAGATTCGGGGGTCAGCTCAACGATTTTGATGACGTTGATCAGTTTGTTGAGCTGCTTGGTGACCTGCTCGATGAGGTCGCCATCGGCGTCGACCACCACGGTCATCCGGGAAATGCCCGGGACCTCGGTGGGGCCGACGGCCAGGGAGTTGATGTTGAATGCGCGGCGGGCGAAGAGGCTTGCGACGCGGGTCAGGACGCCCGGCTTGTCTTCAACCAGGACGGACAGTGTGTGGCGGCTCATGGTCAGTCCTCTTCTTCCCATTCCGGGGTCATGTTGCGGGCAACCTGGATCTGGTCGTTGCTCACGCCGGCGGGCACCATCGGCCACACCATGGAGTTGGGGCTCACCACGAAGTCGATGACCACAGGGCGGTCATTGATCTCAAGGGCCTTCTGGATGGTGGCGTCGATGTCCTCGTCGCGTTCGCAGCGGAACGACGCGCAGCCGTAGGCCTCCCCGAGCTTCACGAAGTCCGGGATACGGACGGTGTCGTGGCCGGTATTGAGGTCTGTGTTGGAGTAGCGGCCCTCGTAAAAGAGGGTCTGCCACTGCCGCACCATGCCCAAAGAGGAGTTGTTGATGACGGCAACCTTGATGGGGATGTTGTTTATGGCGCAGGTTGCCAGTTCCTGGTTGGTCATCTGGAAGCAGCCGTCACCGTCGATGGCCCAGACCACACGGTCCGGCTCGCCCACCTTGGCACCCATGGCAGCCGGGACCGCGTAGCCCATGGTTCCGGCACCGCCCGAGTTCAGCCAGGCGTGCGGGCGCTCGTACTTGATGAACTGTGCTGCCCACATCTGGTGCTGGCCGACGCCCGCCACGTAGATGCCTTCCGGCCCGGTCAGCGCACCGATGCGCTCGATGACTTTCTGCGGCGCAGTCAGTCCATCGTCGGGTTCGGTCCAGCCCAGCGGGTAGGTCTCCTTGAGGTTGTTCAGGAAAGCCCACCAGGTGGTGAGGTCCGGAGTGCCGGATGCCTCGAACTGGGTGCGGACGGCTTCGGTGAGTTCCGGGATGATTTCCTTCACGGAGCCAACGATCGGGACATCGGCGGTGCGGTTCTTCGAGATCTCCGCAGGATCGATGTCAGCGTGGATGACCTTCGCCAAGGGCGCGAACGTCTTCAGCACGCCGGTAACGCGGTCATCGAAGCGGGCGCCGAGGGTGATCAGGAGGTCGGACTGCTGCAGGGCAGTCACGGCCGAAACGGTACCGTGCATGCCAGGCATTCCCATGTGCTGCGGGTGGGAGTCCGGGAAGGCACCCTTCGCCATCAGGGTGGTGACAACGGGAGCGCCGGTTGCTTCCGCCAAAGCCAGCAGCTCCGCAGAGGCATGCGCCTTCACAACGCCGCCGCCCACGTACAGCACAGGTTTGCGGGCCGCGGCGATCAGCTTCGCGGCTTCGCGTACCTGCTTGTTGTGGCCGCGGGTGACCGGGCGGTAGCCGGGCAGGTCGACCCGCGGCGGCCAGGAGAAGGTCATCTGACCCACCTGGGCGTCCTTGGCCACATCCACCAGGACAGGACCCGGGCGGCCGGTGGAGGCGAGGTGGAATGCCTCCGCCATCACGTGCGGGATGTCGTTGGGGTCGGTCACCAGGAAGGAGTGTTTGGTGATGGGCATGGTGATGCCCACGATGTCAGCTTCCTGGAAGGCATCGGTGCCGATAACACCGCTGGATACCTGGCCGGTGATGGCCACCAGCGGCACGGAGTCCATATGGGCATCCATGATGGCGGTAACGAGGTTGGTGGCACCCGGGCCCGAGGTGGCGATACAAACGCCCACCCGCCCGGTGACCATGGCGTAGCCTTGCGCGGCGTGGCCGGCTCCCTGTTCGTGACGGACCAGTACGTGGTTCATGCTGGAGGCCATCAAGGGGTCATAGGTGGGCAGGATCGCGCCACCGGGCAAACCGAAAATATCGTCGACGCCGAGTTCTTCGAGCGAGCGGACAATAGCTTGCGAGCCGGTCATCACCGTTGGGGGTACAACGTTGTTCGGCCCAAGGACAGGAGAGGCAGCAGCAAGGTCGGCGACGACGACGGCTTGGTCTGCCGTGCGGTCGGCGCGTTCCGGAGCCTTGGGGGCTCCAGCGGACTTGGTAGCCATCAGCGAGGGGCTGATCGGCGATCCTTTGCTCATCGGACTCTTCCTTGTGGATCATCTGTGGTTCGTGGAAACTGCGGGAAACAAAAAAACCCCTCAGCCTGGCGGCTCTTCGAGGGGTTGCGCGTGACGGTTCGTTACCGGGGGCTAATCTGCCACGCGCTGGATAAGGACGACGACGGTGCCGACGGTAACGAAAGTCATGCGTTCAGTTTTCCCTCTGGGCGAGATACGTGTCAACGAGGCGTTCCCCGATCTCACCATGTGGACCCTATTGTCCACCAAACGAGCAACACTGCCCAAGGGCGCCTTGCTGAACCCGCCCACAAACGGCGGCAGGGCTTAATAAGGGTAGCGCCGAGGGCCCCGGGCCGGGTTGGGGGGGGGCCCCCCCCACCCCCGGGGGGGGGGGCCCCCCCCGCGCCGCCGGGGGGGGGGGGGGGTGCAGGCGTGGGGCGTTGGAGGGCCGCCCCCGGGGGGGGA